>NZ_BAABAC010000018.1:76392-116037 GCF_039537225.1 Nocardioides ginsengisoli | reverse complement strand
GTCGCGACGTCGACCTCGTTGCCCTCGGGGTCGGCCAGCGTCCACCAGGCCGGGGCGAACTCGTCGCTGACCAGGCGCCCGCCCGCGGCGAGCGCGGCCTCGACCCGGGCCTTCGCCACGTCGTGGGGGACTCCGAGGTCGATGTGGATGCGGTTGCGGCCCTCGCGCATCGCGTCCATCTGCTGCACATAGACGGGCGGGTAGAGGCCGACGGGGTCGGCGATGTCGGTGTCGCCGACCAGCCGGTAGCCGAGCACCGCCGCCCAGAACCGCCGTACGGCGTCGACGTCGAGGGCGTCGAGCGCGAACTCCCAGGTGCGGATCGCGCCGGGGTCGCCCTCGACCCCGAGCGCCCGCGCGGCGGCGGAGATCTTGCGGGCCAGGTCGAGGTCGGCGTCGGTCAGCGACATGGTGTCGTGGGTGGAGAGCCGGATCTCGAGCACGCCGTAGCGGAGGTTGACGTCGGGGTGGTGGTCGGCCTCCTCGGCGAGCCGCCCGATCTCGTTGACCAGCGCCAGGCCGGTCACGAAGTTCTTGGTACGGAAGAGCGCGAATGCCTGCCACCACAGCACCCGCCAGTCGTCCACTCCCTCGGCGGCGCTGAAGTCGGCGGGGCTGATCTTCTCGTAGCTGCGCGTCATGCTCTCGACGCTAGGGCGCACCGCCGACATCCGGTAGGGGCGCCGGAACGAAAAGCGCTCACCCCGCGTGGACGTGGGGACGACGACGCGGGTCCGGCTCGGCGCGCCGGACGACCTCGCGGGTCAGCGGGGCGACCTCGCCGGCGCCGAACAGCAGGAAGCGCGCCATCTGCGCGACCGGGCTGCCCTCGGTCCACTCGAAGTACATGTGCGGCCGGACGCCGGTGCGCTCGCGCAGGTCGAGCAGCAGCGCGGCGAGCGCGTTGGGGATGGTCGCGGCGTGCACGGTGAGCACCCGGAACTCCTTGTGGGCGACCGATCCCCTGACCTCGACCCGGCTCTCGAAGTCGGAGTAGTCCTTGACCACGACCTCGACGAAGAGCAGGTCGCCGCCGTTGGGCAGCTCGTGCGCCTCGACGATCTGCCGCACCTTGGCGCGGTAGGCGCCGGCGTCGCGGTGCTGCGGATCGTGCGCGACCAGCCGGAGGGTACGCCGGGCGCAGTCGCGGATGAAGGCGTCCGCCTTGGCGTCGTACTCGATGTTCGTGGTGCGCAGCTCGAGCGACCGAGTCATCCGCGACAGCAGCGACACGGCGATGATCGCGGCGATGAAGCAGGCGCCGATCTTCACGCCGTCCGGGCGCTCACGCACGTTGTCGATGGTCGTGTAGACGAACACGATCGAGATGACGGTGAAGCCGATGGTCCAGCCGCGCTCGCGGGCCTTGCGCGCGGCGAGTGCCACGGCCACGCTCGCCGACGTCATCAGCACCAGGACGCCCGTGGCGTAGGCGCCGCCCTGCTTGTCGACGTCCGCGTCGAAGATCCAGGTGATGAAGAACGCCGTCCCGGTGAGGACGCACACCAGAGGCCGGACCGCGCCCGCCCACTCCGGCGCCATGCCGTAGCGCGGCAGGTAGCGCGGGATCAGGTTGAGCATGCCGGCCATCGCCGAGGCGCCCGCGAACCAGAGGATGAGGATGGTCGAGACGTCGTACACGGTGCCGAAGCCGTCGCCGAGATACCGGTGCGCGAGATAGGCCAGCGCGCGGCCGTTGGCGCTGCCGCCGTCCTGGAACTCCTTGGCGGGGATGAGCAGCGTCGTCACCAGGCTCGAGCAGATCAGGTAGACGCTCATCGTGATCGCGGCGGTGGTCAGCAGGCGCTTGGTGTTCCGGATCCGTACGGCGGGCCGCGCCGGCTTGTCGTCCGCCGCGCCCTCGACGTGGGTCATCACCGCGACGCCGGTCTCGAAGCCGGACATGCCCAGCGCGAGCTTGGGGAAGAGCGTCAGCGCGACGGCGATCATCAAGAAGACGTTGCCGTGCTCGGCGGTGAGCGCGCCGGTCCAGTCGGGGATGACGTGGCCGTGCTGGACGACCTGGACGATGCCGACGCCGATGACCACGGCGTTGAGCGCCAGGTAGGCGCTGACCAGGACGACGGCGATGCCGATGGCCTCCTTGAAGCCCTTGAGGAAGACACCGCCGAGCAGCGCGATCAGGCCCAGGGTGATCCACACCTCCTGACCGTGCAGGAATCCCGGCACGTGCGGGTTCTCGACGACGTGCGCGCTCGCGTCGGCCGCGGAGAGCGTGATCGTGATGATGAAGTCGGTGAGCGCGAAGCCGAGCAGCGCGAGCACGAACAGCTTGCCCCGCCAGAACGGCAGCAGCCGCTCCAGCATGGCGATCGAGCCCTGGCCGTGCGGGCTCTCGGCGGCGACCCGGCGGTAGACGGGCAGCGCGCCGAACAGGGTGAGCAGCACCAGCACGATCGTCGCCAGCGGGCTGAGCAGTCCGGCCGCGAGGAAGGCGATGCCGGGTTGGTAGCCGAGGGTCGAGAAGTAGTCGAGACCGGTCAGGCACATCACCTGCCACCACGGGCGGGGACGCTCCTCGTGCTGGGCGGCCGCGTTCGTCTTGCTCACCGCGGGACCTGTCCCCGGGGAGCGCTGGATGGAGGTGGACACCTCTCCATGCTTCGCCCCTTCCAGGCGTGATCCACCGGGGCTAACGGATTCCTAACAGTCAGGATCGTGTCAGGGCGGCCCGGATGGCGGCGCCTGCGCGTTTCACTGGAGACGTGAGCGTCACGGCATCGGAGCAACCGGCCGGCCTGCTGGGCAGGTCGTCGGTGCAGTTCGGCATCGCGGGAGCCACCCAGGCGGCCGCGGCGGCGTGCTGTGTCGCGCTCCCCCTCCCCGGTTGGTACGGCGTCGCCGCCCTCCTGCTGCTGACCACCGCCTGGTGCGTGGTGCTCCCCGTCCGGCTGGCGGCGGTGCTCGCCCTGGCCGGCTGGGCGTGGGCGACCGGCTTCGCCGTCAACGAGCTGGGTCAGCTCACCTTCGCGCCGATGGACCTGCTGCGGCTGGCGACCTACCTCGCGGTCGGGACATGGGCGTCGCGAGCACAATAGGCAGCGTGGCGAGCAACCTCAGCCGGAGACGCCGGCTCACCGGTCTCACCGTCGCGCTCGCCGGACCGCCGCTGCTCCTGCCCGTGCTCGTGCCGCTCAACGACCGGCTCAACCTCGCCAGCGACGTCGCGCTCTTCCTCGTCGTGGTCGTGGTGGCGGCGCTCGTCGGCGGTGTCGGGCCCGCGGTCGTCGCGGCCGCGCTGAGCGCGGCGATGCTCAACTTCTGGTTCACGCCGCCCTTCCACACCTTCGCGATCAGCGACCCCAACAACGTGATCGCGCTGATCGCGTTCGTGGTGGTGGGCGTGCTCGTCGGGTCGGTCGTCGACGTGTCCGCACGCCGGGCCGGCGACGCCGCCGCGGCCGCGGAGATCGAGGCCGCCGACCGGATGCGTACGGCGCTCCTCGCGGCCGTCGGCCACGACCTGCGGACGCCGCTCGCCGCGGCGAAGGCGTCGGTCTCCGGGCTGCGCAGCCCGGGCGTGATCGTCGAGGCCGACGACCGTGACGCCCTGCTGGCGAACGCCGACGACGCGCTCGACCGGCTGACCGGGCTCGTCGAGAACCTGCTCGACCTCAGCCGGCTCCAGGCCGGCGCGCTGCCGGTCCGGCTGCAGCCGACGGCGTTGGCCGAGGTGCTGTCCCGGGCCCTCGACGACCTGGGGGTGGCCCCGCGCGCGGTGGTGCTCGACGTACCGGACGACCTGCCGGCGGTGGTGACCGATCCCGGCCTGCTGGAGCGGGTGCTGGCCAACCTGGTCGCCAACGCCCAGCGGTTCGCGCCCGCCGATCGGCCGCCCCTGGTGCGCGCGCAGCCCTCGCCCGACCGCCCCGACCGACTCGAGGTGCACGTCGTCGACCACGGCCCCGGCGTGCCAGCGGCCGAGCAGGAGCGGATGTTCCTGCCCTTCCAGCGGCTCGGCGACGCCGACAACGCCACCGGCATCGGGCTCGGCCTGGCGTTGGCGCGCGGCCTGACCGAGGCCGTGCACGGCGAGCTCGAGCCGCGCCCCACCCCCGGAGGCGGCCTGACCATGGTCGTCACCCTGCCCGCCGAGGAGGCGCCGTGAGCCGGGTCCTGGTCGTCGACGACGAGCCGCAGCTGCTGCGGGCGCTGGGGATCCACCTGCGCGCGCGAGGCTGGGAGGTGCTCACCGCCGGAGACGGCACCGAGGCGCTCGCGGTCGCCGACGGCACCCACCTCGACGTGGTCGTCCTCGACCTCGGACTGCCGGACGTCGACGGCGTCGACCTCATCGGCCGGCTGCGCCGCCGCTCGAGCGTGCCGGTGCTCGTCCTGTCCGGGCGCACCGACAGCGCCGACAAGGTCGACGCCCTCGACGCCGGCGCCGACGACTACGTGACCAAGCCGTTCGGGATGGACGAGCTGCTGGCCCGGCTGCGCGCGCTGGTCCGGCGCGTCACCAGCCCGGAGGAGCCGGGGACGGTCTGCTTCGGCGCGGTCGAGGTCGACCTGCCCGCGAAGCGAGTGAGCGTCGAGGGCGGCGAGGTGCGGCTGACCCCGACCGAGTGGCACCTGCTCGAGGTGCTGCTCGCCAACCCGGGCCGGCTGATGAGCCAGCAGCAGCTGCTCACGGAGGTGTGGGGGCCGGGCTACGAGAACGCCCAGGGCAACCTGCGTCTCTACATGGCCCAGCTGCGGCGCAAGCTCGAGCCCGACCCGGCGCGGCCGGTGCACTTCCGCAACGAGCCCGGCATGGGATACCGCTTCGAGCCGTGAGCCGGGCGGCTGCGAGGATGCGCAGCGTGGGCCAGGTGTTCGACTGCGAGATCCAGGCGCGACTGCGCGACATGAACGTGGGCGCGCACGTCGACAACGTCGAGGCGCTGCGGATCCTCGACGAGGCGCGGCTGCTGTTCCTGCGGCATGCGCCGCTGACGGACGACGGCGGCCGCGGCGGCCTCTTCCGCGACGTGCCGAGCCATGCGGTCGAGCTGGTCGCCTCCCAGCGGGTCGACTACCGCGCCGAGATGCGCTTCACCGCCTACCAGCCGTTCCTCGTGCGGATCTGGGTCAGCCACGTCGCCCGCACCGCGGTCACCATCTCCTCCGAGCTGCGGATCGCGGCCGACCACCCGCCGGCGATCGTCGCCGAGACGTCGCTCGTCTTCTGGGACCACACCGCCGAGGCGTCGTGGCCCATCTCCGACGAGGTCCGCGCGGCCCTCGCCGCCTACGCCGGCGAGCCGGTCGCGCTCAGGGAGCGACCGGGTCGCTGACCTCGGGGGCGATCGCCGCCGGGGCGAGCGCCCAGGCGACGCCGAGCCCGATCACCAGCGCGCCGAGGGCGATGATGCCGGCGACCGCGGCCCAGAAGGCCGCCAAGTGAAGACCCGAGCCCACGGCGAGATGGGTGAGCCCCGTGGCCGCCGACGCCAGGACCGTGGTGGCGAAGGCGACCGGCAGGGTCGCCGCCGGCAGCCGCCGAGGCCGGCTCGGGCCCGCGGGGTGCCGGCGCAGGTGGGCCGCCATGGCCAGGCCGACGACGACCAGGCCGAGGACGCCGGAGGCGTGCTGCGCCCACGCGTCGCCCCGCAGCGGGCCGTGCTGCTCGTGCAGCCACGCGACATTCCGCACGCCCCACCGGCCCGAGTGGGTGAACGCGTCCCACACCACGTGCGACGCCGACCCGATGACCGCGGCGACGGGCGCGAGCAGCCAGGCCCGCCGTCCGATCCGCGCCTGCGCCGGCAGCCGGTCGCGCACCAGCGCGGGCGCGGTGTCGACGAGCGCATCACGGCCGAAGCGGTCCCAGAACGCCAGGAGCAGCAGGGTGATCGCCAGGTCGGCGGTGACCACGCCGGTCCAGCTGTGCGTGAACCAGTACGCCGACAGCCACCGCGTGAACAGCGGCAGGTCGGGCACCATCGCCCCGATGACCATGGCCGCGAGCGGCAGCCCCAGGCCGCGGAGCGGGAGGACCGCGGCGGGATGGGCGAGGGTGACGGGCACGCAGCGAGGCTAGCCGTCGCTGTCGAACGACCAGCCCGAGCCGTCGTCGACGACGCCGTCGCAGGCGCCCGTGCCGTCGTCGACACAGGACCACGACGGGACGAGCGGGTCGGGCTCACGCTCCTGGCTGTTGACGACCGCCAGGCCGATCAGCGCGAACGCGATCACGCCGAGCGCGGCGACCAGCAGCCCGATCCCCGAGCTGGCGCCGCCCGCGACCGTCGAGAACTCCGCCGGCCCGGTGAGCTCGGACCGACCGAAGACTCCGGGGGTGCGCTCGGCGTCGTCGCCGGGCTGCTCGTACTGCTGCCACATGCCGCCGATCGTCCCCGCGGCGGCACGGCGGCAAACGCTCGTCAGTGCGCCCGCAGGATCCGCGCGATCTCGTCGTACCCGCGCTGCTCGGCGTGCTGCAGCGGCGTCACGCCGTCGTGGTCGGCGAGGTCGGGGTCGGCGCCCGCGTCGAGCAGGATCCGGACGATCTCCTGGTGGTTGCGACCGCCGTCGCCGAGGATCACGGCCTCCAGCAGGGCGGTCCATCCCAGGTCGTTGACGTGGTCGACGTCGACGCCGGTCCGCACGACGCGGCGCACGTAGTCGACGTGGCCGCGCTCGCTCGCCGGGATCGGCGAGATCCCGCCGAACCGGTTGCGGATGGTGAGGTCGGGATTCGCGGGCAGCAGCGTCTCGAGCATCCGGACGCTGCCGGTCACGCCGGTGACCAGCCAGGGGGTGTCGTGCCGGTCGTCGAGCGCGTCGGCGCTGGCACCCATCGCGACGAGCACCTCCGCGGCCGCGACGTGGTCGAAGGTCGACGCGAGCAGCAGCGCGGTGCGGCCGTTGGCGTCCCGGGTCTCGATGTCGGCACCGGCGCGCAGGGCGGCGGCGACCGCGTCGGCGTCCCCCGCACGGGCGGCGCGCAGCAGCGCGGCGTCGGCGTCGGCAGGCCGGTCGGCGTTGGTCATGTGGTCCAGGATCCTCTCCAGGCCGTCGAACCCGCGTGCGCGGGCCATCTGCAAGGGGGTCAGCCCCGCCGAGGACGAGACCTGGTCGAGGCGGCCGCCCCCGGCCGCGAGGACCCGCACCGTCGTCGCGTACGACGCCGTGTCGTGACCGAGCCAGACCGCCTCGTGGATCGCCTGGTAGCCGATCCGGTTGACGTGGTCGCGGTCGATCCCGGCGCGCAGCAGCTCACCGACGACGAGGCCGTGGCCGCGCTCGGCGGCGCGGATCAGGCCGGTGCCGTTCCAGCTGTCCTTGTCGTCGACCTTCGCGCCGTGGCGCAGGGTCAGCCGGAGCAGGTCGAGGTGGCCCTCACTGGTCGCGATCAGGTACGCCGACTGACGGGTGTCGTCCTTGGCGTTGACGTCGGCGCCCTGCCGGATCAGACGGCGTGCGGCAGCGAGGTCGTTCTTCCAGACCGCGTCGCGCAGCTGGTGGTCGAGCACCCGCTGCTCCGTCGGCCGCGCGGCGGGCGCCGGCCGCCGCACGGAGGGTGTGGAGGCCGTCGGCGCGGGCGACGGCGTGGGGGCGCCGCCCCCGCACGCGCTCAGCACGAGCGCGAGCGGGAGGACGGCGACCGAGTGCCGCAGCCTCATCGGGTCGGGTCGGTGATGACCTGGTAGGGGCCCGACGCGACGGCCTCGTCGAACTTGCTGTCGACGTACAGGATCCGGCCGTGGAGGGTCTTCGCGGTGGTCAGCACGCGGTCGGCCGCGGACGGCTCCTGGCCGAGCGTGACCAGGCGGCCGCCGTCGGCGGAGACACGGAGGGTCGCGATCATCTTGCTGAAGTTGCGGACCACGGTGAGCCGGTTGCCCTGGCGGACCAGGCCGTCGGCGTTGACCAGGTCGGTGTCGGTGTCGATGGCGGTGGCGGCGCCGGTGCGGGCGTCGAAGCGCCACATCCGGCCGACATTGCCCTGGGCGACGACGAAGCCGGTGCGGTCGGCGGAGAGCACGATGCCGCCGAGGTTGAAGCCGGCCTCACGCTTGATCACGTCGGTGGCGTCGGCCCACAGGGTCGCCTGCCAGCCGTCCGCACCCCGCGCGACCCGGAAGATCTGGGCGTCGTTGGAGTTGGTGAAGTAGGCGGCGCCGTCGCGGCCGATCGCCACGTCGTTGAGGAAGGCGTCCGGGGTGCCGGGCACGCGGAGCGCGGCGAGCAGGTCGCCGTCCTTGCTGTAGACCCACAGGTCGGGGCGGCCGGTGCCGATGCCGTTCGGGCCGCCGGCGACGTAGACGTTGCCCTCGTCGTCGACGGTGATGCCACGCGCGGTGTAGCGGCCGTCGGTGCCGTCGCCCTTGATCCACTCGCGGGTCAGGGCGTTGCCCACGGAGCCACGGTGGATCTCGCCGCCGGTGACCTCGCTGACGTAGAACAGGCCGCGGCGCTCGTCGGCGCCGATGCCCTCGAACTTCGAGCCGACCGGGCTGCCGGCGTCGCCCTCGATGAGGTACGTCGACGGGCGGCCGTGGTCGGCGTCGTCCGGGGCGGCGAGGGCCGGGGAGGCGACCGCGCCGAGGGCGGTCGCGGCGAGCAGGGAGCTGGCGATGAGGTGGGTTCGCTTCATGTCCTCAACTCTGCGGCGCGCAGGACCCTCGGCACGTCGGGCGGCCGGCTACCCCTCGATAGCCAATCGGTTGATGCCGGGGTCGCCCGATCCTCTCTAGGGTGGGCGCACCATGTCCCTGCCCTCGCTCCCGCTGGTGCGCCGCCCCGCCGGCGTCCACGGCATCCTCGCGCCCGCCGTCCGGCTGGACCGGTGGCTGCTCGTGGTCCTCGTGGTGCTGCTCGTGACCTGCGCGACGCGGTACGTCGAGCGGCACGGCCTCGGCGGCACCGGTGTCGCCGTCCTGGCGGGGGCGCTCGTGCTCGGGCTGGCCTATGCGACCCGCGGACTGCTCGCCGGGCGCGCCTGGTGGCCGACCGTCTGGGTGACCGGGATGGTCGTGCTGTGGGGCGGGCTGACCGCGGTCGCGCCGTCGTTCGCGTGGTGCGCGGTGCCGGTGGCGTTCGCGGTGATGCGGGTGCTGCCGTTCCCGTGGGCGGTCGGCACCGTGGTGCTGATGACCGTGCTGCTCACTGCGGCCTGGCAGCGGATCACGACCGGCTTCGACCCGGTCCAGGTCGCCGGGCCGATCGGCGTCGGCCTGGTCACCGTGCTCGCCTACCGGGCGCTCGACCTCGAGTCCCGGGCCCGCCAGCAGCTGCTCGACCAGCTGGTCGAGGCGCAGGCCGAGCTCGCCGAGGAGCAGCACCGCACCGGCGCGCTCGCCGAGCGGACCCGCCTCTCCCGCGAGATCCACGACTCCGTCGGCCAGGGCCTGTCGAGCATCAACCTGCTGCTCCAGGCGGCCGAGCAGGCCTGGGACGCCCAGCCCACGACCGCGCGCGACCACGTGCGGACGGCGGCCGCGACCGCCCGCGACGGGCTCGACGAGGTACGTCGCGTGGTGCGCGACCTCGCGCCCACCGACCTGGCCGCCACCGCCGCGGCCCTGCCGGACGCGCTGCGCACCGCCGCCGCGCAGGCCGACCCCGGCGGGCTGCAGGCCGAGGTCCGTGTCGACGGGACGCCGGTCGTGGTGCCGGCGGAGGTCGCCGCCGCGCTGGTCCGCACCGCACGCGGGGCGCTGGCCAATGTCCGCGAGCACGCGGGTGCGGGGCGGGTCGTGCTCACCCTGACCTACCTCCTCGACGAGGTGGTGCTCGACGTACGCGACGACGGGCGGGGCTTCGATCCCGCGCAGGTACGGGCGATCGGCACCCGCGGCCGAGGACTGGCCGGCATCCGCGACCGGGCCGAGGGGCTCGGCGGGACGGCCGACATCGAGAGCGCGCCGGGCGAGGGGACGACGGTGTCGGTCCGCTTCCCGGTGCGGAAGGAGGAGCGCCGGTGATCCGGATCGTGCTGGTCGACGACCACCCCGTCGTACGCGCCGGGCTGCGCGCGCTGATCGACGGGCAGGACGACCTGTCCGTGGTGGCCGAGGCCGACGGGCTCGACAGTGCGGTCGCCGTGGTCACGGCCGACCGGCCGGACGTCGTCCTCATGGACCTGAGCCTGGGCGCCGGCGAGGCCGGCGGCGCGGTCGTCACCGCGGCGCTGCGGGCGCTCGACGACCCACCCGAGGTGCTGGTGCTGACCACCTACGACACCGAGTCCGACATCCTGCGCGCCCTCGAGGCCGGCGCCCGCGGCTACCTGCTCAAGGACGCGCCGCCGGCCGAGCTGTTCGCCGGGATCCGCGCCACCGCGCGCGGCGAGACCGTGCTGGCGCCGTCGGTGGCCGCGACGCTCGTGCGTCGTACGACGCCGGGGGCGACGACGATCACCGAGCGCGAGGTCGAGGTGCTCGAGCTGCTCTCGCGCGGGCTGGGCAACAAGGAGATGGCGCGCGAGCTGTTCGTCTCGGAGGCGACGGTGAAGTCGCACCTCTCGCACATCTACACCAAGCTCGGCGTCGACACGCGCGCCGGCGCGGTGGCCGCCGCGATCGAGCGGCGGATCATCCGGCCCTGAGGCTCTCCTGCCCCTAGCCGAGGTCGGCCAGCGGCACCGACGGGTCGCGGACGGCGTCGTCGGCCTCGCCGCCGACGACCCGACGCAGCGAGTCGATCGCGTCCCAGTCGTTGAGGTGCATCCCGGCCAGGACCCGACCCTCGCGCAGCCACAGCACGCTCGCGTTGCGCTCGCCCAGGTCGCCGCGGACGACGAGCTCGTCGTAGCCCCGCGCGTCGACGTGGCCGACGTACTCCATGCCGAGGTCGTACTGGTCGGTGAAGAAGTACGGCAGCCGGGTGTAGGCCTCGTCGGCGCCGAGCATCACCCGCGCGGCGTGCTTGCCCTGCTGGATCGCGGTGTCCCAGTGCTCGACGCGGATCCGGGTGCCGAGCACCGGGTGGTCGTGGTTGGCGACGTCGCCCGCGGCGAAGACGTGCGGGTCGGAGGCGCGCAGCAGCGCGTTGACGCGGACGCCGTTGTCGACCGCGAGCCCCGCCTGCGACGCGAGCCCGTCGTTGGGCGTGACCCCGACCGCGACCAGGAGCAGGTCGGCGATGACGTCGGCGGAGCCCTCGACGTGGACGACGGCCTTGCCGCCGGCGTGCTCGACGCCGCGGACCGTGACCCCGAGGCGCAGGTCGACGCCGTGCTCGCGGTGGAGGTCGGCGAAGACGGTGGCGAGCTCCTCGCCGAGAACGCGCTGCAGCGGCAGCGGCGCCGACTCGAGGACCGTCACCTCCGCGCCCGCCTGACGCGCGGCCGACGCGACCTCGAGGCCGATCCAGCCGGCGCCGATGATCGCGATCCGGCCCTGGAGCCGGTCCTTGAGGAGCAGGGCGTCGTCGAGCGTGCGCAGGTGGAGGACCGGTGCCCCCGACGCGTCGGCCGTCGCGAGATGGCGCGGCGTCGCGCCGGTCGCGAGCAGGAGTCGATCGTAGGGCAGGTCGCTCCCGCCGAGCTGGACACGCCCGCGGTCGAGATCGATCCCGGTGACGACGGTCCCCACCCGGACGTCGACCTCGTGCTCGTCGTACCAGGCACGGTCGTGGGCGAAGACTGCGTCCGGCTCGGCGGAGCCGAGCAGCAGGCCCTTCGACAGCGGCGGCCGCTCGTAGGGCAGGTACTGCTCCTCCCCCACCACCACGATGTCGCCCGTGTGCCCCTGCTCGCGCAGCTCGGACACGGCGTTGGCGGCCGCCAGCCCGGCGCCGACCACGACGACGTTCATCGCCGCCCCCTCGTCAGGTCGAGGAACTCCGCCCGGCTCCGGGCGTCGTCGCGCAGCTGGCCGAACATCGCCGACGTCAGCGTCCGCGAGCCCGTCGCCCGCGCCCCGCGCAGGCTCATGCAGGTGTGCTGCGCGTCGATCACGACCCCCACCCCGCGCGGCTCGAGCGCCCGCCGGAGGTGGTCGGCGATCCGCTTCGTCAGCCGCTCCTGGGTCTGCGGGCGGCGGGAGTGGTGGTCGACCATGCGCGCGAACTTCGACAGCCCGAGGATCCGCTCGCCCGGCAGGTAGCCCACGTGCGCGACGCCCACGAACGGCAGCATGTGGTGCTCGCACAGGGACCGCACGGGGATGTCCTCGACCAGCACCAGCTCGTCGTACTCGTCGTCGTTGGGGAAGGTCGTCAGCTCGAACTCCGGTGGCGAGGTCAGCTCGACCAGCGCGTCGACCATCCGCCGCGGGGTGTCGGCGAGGTGCTCGACGCTCAGGTCGAGGCCGAGCGCGGTGAGCAGGTCGACGGCCGCGCGGTGCGCGCCGGGGTGGTCGACCTCCGGGCCGGCGGTGGCGATCCGCGGGCGGGCGTCACGCTCTAAAACTGTCATGGTTTCAATTTAGATTCGGGAGGGCGGCGGCTGTCAAGGGATCGGCAGCCCGCCGGGGGTTTCCGTCGGACCCTCGGCGGACACTTCTCCCATGCCCGACACACGCGATCTCCCGACCCCGCCGCCCGACTCCGAGCTCGTCTCCGAGCGCTGGGACGGCGCCGACCTGTCCGGGCGCACCTTCACCCGGGTCACCTTCCACGACGTCGACCTGACCGACGCCGTGGCCACCGGCGCGACCTTCGACGCGTGCTCGTTCATCAGCTGCGAGCTCAACGGCGTCCGGTTCATCGACAGCGGCTTCCTCAACTGCACCTTCACCCGCAGCGCCTTCTTCGGCGCCCGGTTCGAGGGCTGCAAGCTGGTCGGTTCGGTGTTCGAGCGCTGCCGGTTCAGCGCGCTCGAGGTGGTCGGCGGCAACTGGGGCTTCGTCCGGATGCCCGGCGCCGACCTGCGCAAGTCCCTCTTCCGGCGCGTCGACCTGCGCGAGGCCGACTTCGGCGCCGCCCGCCTCGGCTCCGCGACGCTGCACCACGTCGACCTCCACGGCGCGTGGTTCCACGAGGCCGACCTCACCGGCGCCGACCTGCGCGGGTCCGACCTGTCCGGCCTCGACCCGGCCGCCACCTCGATGCGCAACGCCGTCGTCGACCTCGACCAGGCGGTCGCCCTGGTCCGCGAGCTCGGCCTCAAGGTGGAGGAGGAGGTGCCGCTGGACCCTGCGAACTGAAGACGGCCTCAGGCGATCCCGACGATCGCCAGCGCCCCCCGCTGCAGCTCGTCCCGTACGACGTCGCGCGCGACGCCGTGCGTCACCAGCTCGGCCGACGACCGGATCAACCCGGCGATGAGCAGGGCCCGCACCCGCCGCGCCTCCGCGCCCGCCGCGCCGCTCCCCGCACCGCCCGCGGCGAGGACGTCGTCGAGAGTGCCGTACAGCTCACGGTGCCGCTGTCCGAAGTGCGCGAGCACCTCGGGCGGGAGCTCCGGCGCCGCCGAGCTGGCGTCGACCAGCGCCGCGTGCGCCTCGTCGGTGACGAAGTCGAGCTGGACGTCGAGCCAGGCGCGCAGGGCGTCGGCCCCCGGGCCGTGCTCCGCGACGACGGCGCGGGAGCGCTCGAGCAGCGGGTCCATCTCCAGGTCGAACCAGCGCTGGAGGATGTGCCCCTTGGTCGGGAAGTAGCGGTAGAGCGAGGTCCGGCCGAGTCCGACCTCGGCCGCGATGTCACCCAGCGACACCGCCGCGACGCCCCGCTCGGCGAACAGCCGGCGCGCCGCCGCCACGACCGCCGCCTCCTGGGTGGCGACGTGCTCGGCGATGGTGGCTCCCGTGATCCGGGGCATCGGACTCCTTCGGGCTCGGGCTCAGGTGCGGCTCTGCGCGTGGTCGGCGTGGAACACGCCTCCGCGCAGGTGCAGCCGGCGGTCGGCCCGCGCCGCCTGCTCGGGGTCGTGGGTGACCACCACGGTAGCCGCGCCCGCGCGCCGCGCCTCACCGACCAGCAGGTCGATGATCGCCTGGCCCCGCTCGGGGTCGAGCGAGGCGGTCGGCTCGTCGGCCAGGACGACGCTCGGCTCGTTCATCAGCGCCCGGGCGATGCCGACGCGCTGACGCTCGCCGCCGGAGAGCTCGGCCGGCCGGGCGTCGAGACGGTCCTCGAGCCCGACCCGGGTGAGCAGCTCGACCGCGCGCTCGCGCGCGGCCCGGCCGAGGTCGCCCCGGATGTGGGCGACGATCTCGACCTGCTCGCGCGCCGTGAGCGCCGGCAGCAGGTTCGGGGACTGGTAGACGATGCCCACCCGGTCGCGCCGCAGCCGCACCCGCCCGCGGTCCTTGAGCGCGCTCGCGTCGACCCCGCCGATGACCACGCGGCCGGCGTCGGGCGCGCGCAGCAGGCCGGCGACCGCGACCAGCGTCGACTTGCCGGAGCCCGAGGCCCCCGTGACGGCGACGGTCTCGCCCGGCGCGACCTCGAGGTCGATGCCGTCGAGCAGTACGCGCCGGTCGGCGCCGTCCGGGACGGCGACGGTGACGTTCTCGAGTCGGATGGACATGGACGGCTCCTGGTGACGGTTTCGGGAAGGGTGATCGGCGGGCGCGGGTCGGTCGGCGCAGCTCAGTCGGCGCCGCGCAGCGACATCGCCGGATCGACGGAGACCACGCGACGGATCCCGGCGAGGCAGCCGAGCAGTCCGGCGGCGACGAGCAGTCCGAGCGCCGAGAAGGCGGGCGCGGCGGCCAGGCGGAAGGGGACGGCGGTCTGCTCGACGAGTCCGCCGACGCCGAAGGCGACCAGTCCGCCGAGGGCGGTGGCGAGCAGCAGCACGACGCTGAGCTGGCCGACCGCGTCCTTGGCGACGTAGAGCCGCGAGGCGCCGAGGGCCTTGAGCAGGGCGATCTGGCGGGCCCGCTGCATGGTCCAGACCACGAAGAAGGCACCGACGATCAGCGCCGAGATGACGAGCAGGAACCAGCGGATCATCGCCATGGTCTGGGTCTCGCCGGCATAGCCGGGCGAGCCGGCGTAGGCGGCCTCCTTGGTGACCACCTCGGTGCCGCTGGTGGGGTCGATCCGCTGCGCGGCGGCCGCGACGACGTCCGGGTCGCCCTTGAGCGCGATCGCGGAGAACCGGCCCTTGGCGTTGTCGCCGTAGAGCAGCTGCTGCCAGGTCTCGAGTCCGGTGAAGGCGATGTCGACGTGGCCGTAGGAGCCGGCGTAGGTGAAGCCGAGCACGGGCAGCCGCTCGTCGACGCCGACGATGGTGAGCTCGTCGCCGACGCGGATCCCCTCCTCCTCGAACTCGTGGCTGAGGACCAGCCCCGGCTTGCCCTCGAGGGCCGCCTCGGCGTCGGGGCGCGGGGCGAGGAACGAGCCGGCCGGTACGCCGAACAGCGCGACGTCGACCGTCTTGCCCTGGTCGGTCCGGGCGTTGACGAAGGAGACGCCGAGCGGCGAGGACTCGACGCCCTTCACGTGCTGCCACGGCGCGAGGTCGGCGTCGTTGAGCATCGAGCGACTGAACGTCTCGGCTGCGCCGTCCTGGAACGCCAGATGGGTCATCGGCAGCCGGCGCAGGCCGGAGATGCCGTCGTCGACGAGTCCGTTCGCGAGGCCGGACAGCATCGTGGTCAGCATCGCGACCAGTCCGATCACGGCACCGACGAGCACGAACCGTCCGCGGGCGACCCGCAGCTCCCTCAGCGCGAGGTACATCTCCACCACTCCTTTGATGACAACGTGTCGACATCATAGCGACAGGCTGTCAGCAAACAAGAATCAGCGCGGCCGGACGCTCTTGTAACTCGGTGTCCGGGGATCCACCACCGGGTCCTGACCGGTCACAGCACCGTGGCAGCTGACGCTCCACCGTGGTGGACGCACGAACACCGAGTTACATGACGCAGCCCGCCCGGCGCGCGCGACCCGCCCGGAGCGGCCAGCCCGAGCCCGGCACACGAATCAGTGCGGCTCGACAGCCGTGACGGCCGCGAGCACCGCGTCCAGCTGCGCCTTCAGCGCCGGCACCTCGTCGAGCAGGACGAGCTTGTCGTTGAGGTCGCCGAGCAGCGTCTGCACCTGGCCGAGCACCTGGCGGGTCTCGGCGAGGGTCTCGTCGACGCTCACCATCCGCTCGTCGACGTGGCTGAGCTTGGCGTCGACGCCGGTCAGCGTCGTGTCGACCGAGCCGAGGGTCCGGTCGACGTTGACGAGGGCGGTCTCCGCGCCCTTGAGCACCTTGTCGGCACGCTTGAGGACGTCGGCGACGGGATTGAGGCCCACGAGATCTCCTTGGGTTCGATGACGGCCGCGACGGCCGGAGCAGGGTCGGGCGGAGTCTGTCAGGCCAGCCGGCCCAGCACCGGCTCCGACTCGACCAGCCCCTCGTCACTGGGCGCCTCGCCCTGGCCGAACACGCGCTCGGCCTGCTTCGCGCGCCAGGCGAGGTGGGCGACGGCGGGCGGCTCGTAGCCGTAGCGCGCCTGGGCCTGGCGCGGCGTGAGCAGCTCGGGCGTCACCGGGGGTACGCCGAGCAGCACCGGCGCGACGACGGGGACGGTGCTGGGCGAGAGCTGGGCGAGGATCCGCAGCTGCAGCCACTTGCTGAGCGCCATCAGCGCGAAGGTCGGCCGAAGGGCGGGGCGGGCGAGGAGGTCCAGGACCCGCGGCTGGCGGACGTCGCCCAGCTCGCGCATCCAGTGCGGCAGGGTCGCGATCACGCCGGCGCGGAAGAACCGCCCGACCACCCAGCGCGCCGGGCGGAGCACGCGCGGGAGGTCGTCGGCGAGCTGGCCGACGTCCATCAGGTGCGCCATAGCGCGGCGGGCGATGGGCGAGCCGGAGAGCAGGGGGCGCATCCGCGCGTAGTAGGCGTGCAGCTCGGCGCGCGAGCGCGGGACGTCGTCCGGCGAGCAGGTCTGCAGCTCGGCGGCGCGGGCGCACTCGGCCCAGTACTGCGCCTCCTCGGCCTCGCTCAGCCGGCCGGGGCCGTAGGTCTCGTAGGCCTTGAGCACCGAGTGCCAGCCGGTGACGAGGATCCAGAGCTGGGAGTCGGGGTCGTTGGCGTCGTAGCGGCCGCCGCCGTAGGGCTCGGTGCCGATCGCCTTGCTGTGCACCTTGACCAGGACGTCGGCGGCGCGCGCGGCACTGCGGCTGTCGCCGAAGGCGACCAGCGCGAAGTAGTGGATGGTGCGGTCGTAGCGGGTCTTGGGGCGCCGGTAGATGTCCTGCGTCCGGTCGACGGAGGCGACCAGGTTGGGGTCGAGCTCCTCGACGACGACGGCCCGGCTGAAGCCGATCGTCAGCGAGGTCGGGTAGCCCCACACCTTCCAGGACACCGAGTCGGGACCGAAGAAGCCGTAGTCCTCGGCGGGGGTGATCGTTCGGGAGCGGGTGCGGATCGCCATGCACCCAGAATGCTACATAGGTGTAGTAAATGGAAGGGAGACGCGGACCCTAAGGTGGAGCCATGCCCGAGCAGACCCGGAAGCGCCGGCCGTACGCCCCCCGCGTGCCCGCGCCCGAGCGCCGGGAGCAGCTGCTCGACGCGGCGCTGACGATCATCGACCGCGACGGCTACGACGGCGTCTCGATCGACGCGATCGCCCGCGAGGTCGGCGTCACTCGCCCGGTCGTCTACGGCGCCTTCGACGGCCTCGGCCCCCTGCTCACCGCACTGCTCGACCGCCAGCAGCAGCGCGCCCTCACCCAGCTGTACGGCGCCCTCCCACTCGACGCTCTCGGCAGCACCCCCGTCGCGGTGGTCGAGCGGGCGATCCCCGCGCTGCACGCGATGATCCTCGCCGACCCGGTGACCTGGCGCGCGATCCTGCGCTCGCCGGCCAACGTCCCCGACGTCGTCCGCGAACGGATCGAGGGCGACCGGACCCGCGTCCGGCAGACGATCGAGCTGATGGTCACGGCCGTCCTCGCGCCGGGCGCCGACGGGGAGGTGCTGGCCCACGCGATCCTCGCGATCCTCGACCACTTCGGACAGCTGGTCCTCGCCGAGCCCGAGCGGTTCACCGCCGACCGACTGGTCGCGAGTGCCCGCGCCATGATCGGGGCGGGGCAGCCGTGACCCGGACGCCCCGGATCCGCCTCGCCGCCCCCGCCGACGCCTTCGTCGTGGGCGGGCTGCTGTTCGACTTCAACACCGAGTTCGAGACGCCGACGCCCACCGCGGCCGACTTCGGCGACCGGTTCGCGACCCTCCTCGCGCGCGACGACGTCCTCGTCGTGCTCGCCGAGGACAGTGAAACCGGCGCCACCGGCTTCGCCTACCTCACCCTGCGCCCGACCCCCTACGGCGACGGCCCGCTCGCCCAGCTCGAGGAGCTCTACGTCGTCCCGGGCCTGCGCGACCGCGGCATCGGCACCGCGCTCCTGACCCGCGCGGTCGAGGAGGTCGTGCGCCGCGAGGCGATCGAGATGCTCATCAACGTCGACGAGATCGACACCGACACCCGGCGCTTCTACGAGCGGCACGGGTTCACGAACGTCGAGCCGGGCCAGGACTACCGGATGCTCTGCTACCTCCGCGAGCTGCGGTGACGGCAGCGCCGGCTACGGCCGGCCGCCGTCCGCGAGGCCGCCCGCGTCGCCGATCCAGCTCAGCGCGAACCACAGCGTCATCCGCGTCTCGGGATCCTGCAGATCGGCGCCGAGAAGTGTCGAGACCTGCGTGAGCCGGTGCCGGACCGTGTTGCGGTGCACGCCGAGGATGGTCGAGGTGCGCTCGGTGCTGCCGTGGCAGGCCAGCCAGGTGTGGAGGGTCGAGAGCAGCACCGTCGCCTGGTCGGCCGGCAGCTCGTGGACGTTGCGCAGCACGGACCGCGCGAAGGCGAGGGCCTCGTCACGCTGGACCAGGGAGTCCAGTGCCACGTCCGCCGCCCGGTGGACCATCACGACGTCCTCGCCGGCGAGCGCTCGCCGGAGCATCCGGTCTGCCTGCGCGGTCGCCTCGGGCAGCTCGTCGATGCGGAAGGGCGCACTGTAGGCGAGCGCCCAGCCGAGGCCCGCGACGTCGGACGGCGTGGCCGGCGGGTCCGCCCGGTCGCAGGGGATCAGCGCGGTCAGCTGGCCGTCGGCGAGGTCGAGGTACGGCGTCCCGAGCACGGTCCGCATGGTCGCGATGTCGACGGCGGTGTCCCGCCTGCCCCGCCCGAGCGGCTTCGACGACTGCCCTCTCACCACCACCCAGTGCTCCCCGACCGCCGCGGCGCCGGAGCGGAGCAGCTGGTCGAGGTCGTCGACGCGGTGCCGGGTGAGCAGGCGCACCAGCGCCCCGATCCCCTCGGTCCGGGCCTCGAGCGCATAGCGCGGACTCACCAGGGCGGCCAGCAGCCACAGCGCCGAGGCGGTCGTCCGCCGCTCGGAGAGCGTGAGGGCGTTCGGCGAGGTCAGGGCGAGCACGAGGCGCGATCCCACCGACGAGCCCGTGGGCACCACCTGCAGGTTCAGGTGGAGGCGGTCCCCCACGGCCGATGACGTCGCCAGCGCGGTGCCGCTGTGCTGCAGGGAGGCCGCGTGGTCGCGCAGCAGCTGGCGGATCGGCGGCGCGGGCAGCCGGCCTCCGGTGGCGAGCGCGTTGCCGTCGGGGTCGAGGAGCACGACGGTCGCGCTCGTACGACGGGCGAGCTCGCGCACGAGCGACCGGATCGGGTCGGCGCCGCCGGCAGCGCCGGCCAGGGCGCCCATCGCCCGCGCCTCCGCCTCGAACTCGCGATGCTGGCGGCGGGCCACCTCCTCGGTGAACGCCCTGCTCACGGCGACGAAGGGCGTTCCGGTGGGGACGTCGAGCAGCCGCAGCCGGTGTCGCTCGCACGCGTCGACGAGCTCCTGGGGCACCGACGGGAACACCGGCTCGACGCCGAAGCCGAGCGCGGCGACCCCGGCCGTCGCGACCCGCTCGACATAGACGCCGAACCCTCCCGGCTCGTCGGCGAGCCCGAGGCCCGAGGTCAGCAGCAGCTCGCCCTGCTCGACGTACGGCGTCGGATCGGCCAGCTCGGTGGTGGCGACCGCGCGGATGCTCACCGTGTCGGCGGGACCGGCGACCTGGGTCAGTCCCAACGACGGATTGGCGAGGAGCTCGGCGAGCGGGACCTCGAAGGCGTCGTTGAGCGGCACACGTCCTCCTTCTGCGCGACGGACGGGAATGCACTGCTCCTTCGTCGCCGGTGTGCGATTCCGACTCTGGTGGGCGAGGTCCATCGAACCTTAGTTTCGTGATCTGCACCACATGTGTCATCCCCAGCGGGGAGCCCGTCCCGAGCTGTGAGTCCCGAACCGGAGAGCGCCATGAAGACCATCCGCACCACCCTCGCCGCCGCGACCGCCGTCGCGGCCTCCCTCCTCATCACCGCGTGCGCCGCCCCGGACGAGGGCTCGACCGGCGGCGGGGCGCCCGACGCGTCCACGTCCGTGAAGGCTCAGGGGCTCGACGCCCACGCAGCCGGGCTGCTGCCGGCGGCGATCAAGCAGGCCGGCGTCGTGAAGGTCGCCTCCGGTGTCAGCTTCCCGCCGATGGAATACTTCGACACCGACAACAAGACGGTCCTCGGGTTCGACGCCGACCTCGGCAAGGCGCTCGGCGAGGTGCTCGGCGTGAAGTTCGACTTCCAGAACACCAACTTCGACGGCATCATCGGCGGCCTGACGGCGCACCGGTACGACCTCGGCCTCACCTCGATGATCGACAAGCCCGAGCGCCAGACCCAGGTCGACTTCGTCGACTACCTCAACTCCGGTGTCTCCTTCCTCGTCGTGAAGGGCAACCCGGACGGACTGACCCAGCAGTCCGACCTGTGCGGACGCAAGGTGGCCGTGGAGAAGGCGTCGACCGGCGACCTCGTGGCCGACGACATCAGCAAGGACTGCCAGGCGGCGGGCAAGAAGCCCGTCGACAAGTCGCCCCTCCCGGACCAGGCCAGCGCGATCCAGGCCCTGCAGTCCGGTCGCGCCGACGCCGTCCTTGCCCTCGACCTGACGCTGGCCTACAACGTCAAGCAGAACCCGGACTCGTTCGAGGTGCCGGCGAAGCCGTTCGGCACGCTGCCCGTCGGCATCGCCGTCCCCAAGGACAGCACCGGCCTGCGCGACGCCGTCGCCGCCGCTCTCAAGGTGCTGCAGGACAACGGGACCTACAGCGACCTGCTCGCGAAGTGGAACCTGACCGACCAGGCGCTCACCGGGGCGCCGATCAACTCGGGCAAGTGACGTGAGCATCCCGACGAGTCCCCCGGAAGCGGGGGCGGTCGCCATGGGTCATGCCGAGGAGCCGGTGGTCCGCCTGCGCCACCCCGGGCGCTGGGTCGCCGTCGCCGTCATCGCCGTCTACGCGGCCGTGCTGGTGAAGTTCCTCGTCACCACCGACGCCCTCCGCTGGGACCTGGTCAGCGGCTACCTGTTCGAGACGTCGATCCTCCACGGCATCGTGACCACCCTCAAGGTCACCGTCGTCGCGATGGTGCTCGGCGTCGTCCTCGGCACCGTGCTGGCCGTGATGCGCCTGTCGGAGAACCCCGTCCTGCGCTGGAGCGCCGGCCTCTACGTGTGGTTCTTCCGGGGGACGCCGATCCTGGTGCAGCTGCTCGGCTGGTACTTCCTCGCCTCGGTGCTCCCGCAGATCAGCCTGGGCATCCCGTTCGGCCCGAGCTTCGCGAGCTGGTCGACGAACACCCTGATCACGCAGTTCATGGCAGCGGTGCTCGGGCTCGGACTGAACGAGGCGGCCTACATGGCCGAGATCGTCCGGGCCGGCATCGGCGGGGTCGACAAGGGGCAGTCCGAGGCCGCCGAGGCTCTCGGGATGAGCCCGTTCGTCGCCTATCGCCGGGTCATCCTTCCCCAGGCGTCGCGGCTGATCATCCCCCCGACGGCCAACGAGACCATCACGATGCTCAAGCAGTCGTCGCTGGTCGTGGTGCTGGGCATGCTCGACCTGCTCGGCACCGCCCAGGCGATCTACAGCCGCAACTTCCACCAGATCCCGCTGCTGCTCGTCGCGTCGATCTGGTACCTGGCCATGACCACGGTCCTCACCTACGGACAGGCGCGCCTGGAGCGCCGGATGAGCCGCGGCACCGCCGGTGTCGCGCCCAGGACACGCCGGAACCGGCTCACCCGAGGAGGTGCTCGATGAACACGCTGATGGTCGACGCACGCGCTGTGCGGAAGGTCTACGGACGCCACGAGGTCCTCAAGTCCGTGGACCTGCAGGTGGGCCGCGGCGAGGTGGTGTCCTTCCTCGGCGCCTCGGGCTCGGGCAAGAGCACCTTCCTCCGGTGCATCAACCACCTCGAGCGCATCGACGGCGGAGAGATCAGCGTCAACGGCCAGCTGGTCGGCTACCGGCGCGCGAACGGCAAGAAGTACGAGCTCCACCGCTCGCAGATCGCGCTGGCGCGCCGCGACGTCGGGATGGTCTTCCAACGCTTCAACCTCTTCCCCCACATGACGGCGCTGGAGAACGTGATGGAGGCGCCGGTCTCCGTGCAGCGTCGGCCGCGGGCCGAGGCGCGGGCCGAGGCGCAGGCTCTCCTCGAGCGCGTCGGTCTCGCCGAGCGCCAGGACCACTACCCGAGCATGCTGTCCGGCGGGCAGCAGCAGCGGGTCGCGATCGCTCGCGCGCTCGCCATGAAGCCGGCGCTGATGCTGTTCGACGAGCCGACGTCCGCCCTCGACCCGGAGCTCGTCGGCGAGGTCCTCGACGTGATGAAGGCGCTCGCGGCCGACGGCATGACGATGATCGTGGTCACCCACGAGATCGGCTTCGCCCGCGAGGTCTGCGACCGGGTCGTCTTCATGGACGACGGGGTCATCGTCGAGCAGGGCACGCCCGCCGACGTCTTCGAGAACCCGCAGCACGGGCGTACCCAGGCGTTCCTGTCAAAGGTCCTGTGACTGCCGTGATCGCGCGCTCGACCAGCCGCCCGCCCCGAACCGACGGAGAGACGACATGCCACTCGTAGCGGTCACCGACACCGGAGGACTCGACTTCGAGCCCGGGATCGCCGCCTTGCGAGCAGCCGGCCACCAGGTCGAGCTCATCGGCGCCGACAGCGCCGTCGACATCCGCGACCGCGCCGAGAACGCCGACGCGCTCATCGTCAGCTTCGTCGACGTCGACGCCGCGACCATCGCCGCCCTCCCGCTGCTCAAGGTCATCGCGACGACCACCGTCGGGCTCGACCAGGTCGACGTGCCGGCCGCGCAGGCGGCCGGCGTGGAGGTGCGCGCCCTGCCGCCGCTGGCCAGCGAGGAGGTCGCCAACCACGCGCTGGCCGGGATCCTGGCGATGACCCGCGAGCTCCGCGCGGCCCAGGCCGCGACCGCCGACTGGGACTTCACCCTGATCCCCCCGCCCCCGAGGCTCAGCGAGCTCACCCTCGGCCTCTACGGGATGGGGCAGATCGCCCAGCACCTCGCCGTCCGCGCCCTGCCGCTGTTCGGTCGCATCGTGGCGTTCGACCCGTATGCCCCGGCCGAGACGTGGCCGGCGGGAGTCGACCGCGTGGAGGGAGCCGACCAGCTGTTCGCGGCCTCGAACATCATCAGCCTCCACGCGCCGTCGACGCCCGCCACCCGGCACGCGGTCGACGCCCGGACGCTCGCCCTCATGCCGCCGGGCGGCTACCTCGTCAACGTCGCCCGCGGCGAGCTCGTCGACGGAGCCGCCGTGGTCGCGACCCTCGACTCCGGCCACCTGCGCGGCGCCTTCCTCGACGTCATCGACCCGGAGCCCCCCAGCCCCAGCGACCCGCTGCTGTCCCACCCCCGGACCATCGTCACCCCCCATGCGGCCTTCTACAGCGCGGCCACGGAGCGCGCCTACGTCATGGGCGCAGTCGCCAACGTGCTCGCCGTCCTGAACCCGCCCACCCCCCATGCCGAGCCCATGCCTGCTGCCGCGACCAGCGGCGCCGACCTCCAGGAGAACCCGTGACCGAGCACGTGCGCAACGGCGGCGACGTCGTCGTCGAGACCCTGACCTCGCTCGGAGTCACCGACATCTTCGGGATCCCGGGACAACACGCCCTCGGACTCTTCGACGCCATCCGGCGCAGCGATCTGCGGTTCATCAGCTCCCGGGTCGAGAACAACTCCGCGTTCGGCGCCGACGGCTACTCCCGTGCCACCGGTCGGCCGGCGGTGATGTTCGTGTCGACCGGCCCCGGAGCGCTCACCGCCCTCGGCGCCCTGCAGGAGGCCTATGTCACCGGCGTCCCGATCGTCGTGGTCAGCAGCCAGGTACCCCGCCGCGGCATCGGCGGACGCAAGAACGGCCTCCTGCACCAGATCGACGACCAGCAGATGAGCGCCCGGAACGTCACGAAGTCGACGACCGTCGTCATGGACGCCGCCCACATCCCCTCGGCCATCGCCGACGCGTGGTCGCTCGCCCAGAGCGTGCCGGCCGGCCCGGTGTGGGTCGAGATCCCGCAGGACGTCCTGCTCGAGCCCTCGCCCGTGCCGCCCGTGACCTCGACGGTCACCCACGTCCTGCCCCGCCCGGCGCGCCCCGAGATCGCCGCGGAGGCCGCCCGGCTGCTCGCCGCCGCGCACCGTCCGGTCATCCTCGCGGGCGGCGGCGTACGGCGCTCGGCCACCGGGCCCAAGCAGTTGCTGCGTGTGGCCGAGGCGCTGGGAGCCCCCGTCGTGGCGACCGCAGGCGGCAAGG
Organism: Nocardioides ginsengisoli; assembly: GCF_039537225.1. NCBI lineage: Bacteria > Bacillati > Actinomycetota > Actinomycetes > Propionibacteriales > Nocardioidaceae > Nocardioides > Nocardioides ginsengisoli. The sequence continues at coordinate 91,484 of NZ_BAABAC010000018.1, read as the reverse complement.
GTGCGATCCCCTTCGCTCACCCGCTCTCGGCCGGCAGCTGGATCGAGGACCGCTACACCACCGACCTCCTCGAGGACGCCGACGTCCTGCTGGCCATCGGCACCACGATCGGCGAGGTCACCAGCAACTACTTCACCTTCGCGCCGCGCGGTGCCCTGATCCAGGTCGACGCCGATCCGCGGGCCCTCGGGTCGAACTACCCGGTCCTGGGCGTCCACGCCGACGCCGGCCTGGCGCTCGAGGCGATCGCCGACCTGCTGCCCCCGGCCGCGGCCGGCGTGGTGGAACGGGGCGCGAACGTGGCCGCCGACCTCCGCGGTCGCGTCGAGGCCCGCCTCGCGGGCCAGGGCCTGGAGTCGGAGCTGGAGCTGATGGCCGGCCTGCGCGACGCCGTACCCGCGGACCTGCACACGTTCTGGGACATGACCATCGCCGGCTACTGGGCCTGGTCGATCTGGGACCCGCGCGACGGCGAGTTCCACTCCGCCCAGGGCGCAGGAGGGCTCGGCTTCGCGTTCCCGGCTGCGCTCGCGGCGGCCATCGGCACCGGACGCCCGACCCTGGCCGTGTCCGGCGACGGCGGGGCCATGTACGGCATCGCCGAGCTGGCGACCGCTCGCCAGCACGATGCCGACGTCACCTGGCTGATCATCGACGACGGCGGCTACGGCATCCTGCGCGAGTACATGACCGGAGCCTTCGGCGAGGCCACCGCGACCGAGCTCGCCCGGCCCGACTTCGTCGCCCTGGCCGGCGCCTTCGGCATCCCGGCGCACAAGGTGACCGTCGAGACCCTCGCCAGCACGCTCGAGAGCGCGCTGCGTGAGCCCGGGCCGTCCGTCGTCGTGCTCGAAGCCCGTCCGCGCATGTTCGCGATGACCTGAGCGGGCCGGAAGGGCTCGGGCTCAGTCGCGCGGCTCCGCACTGAACTCCCCGGGCGTCAGGCCGGTGACGGCGCGGAAGTCGCGGGTCAGGTGGGCCTGGTCGGCGTACCCCAGCTCGGCCGCGACCCGCGCCAGGTCGACCCGCGTCCCGGACCGCAGCAGGTCCGCCGCGTCGTGCAGCCGCCGGCGCTGGATCAGCCACTTCGGCGAGAGGCCGATCCGGCGCCGGGTGAGCCGCTGCAGGGCGCGCTCGCCGATGTCGAACTTGGCGCAGACCTGGCCGACCCGGCGGACCTCGCGGTCACCCTCGACGTACTCCACGATCGCGTTGACCAGGCGGCCCTCGTCGTCGACCGGCACCAGTACGCCGAGCGCCTCGGCCACCAGCCCGCACGCCTCCCGCTGCCGCGCGATCTCCGCTGGGTCGGCGCCCAGCGCCTGCCGCACCGCGTCGCGCAGACCCGCCGCGTCCAGCCCCGGAATCGACCTCAGGTCGCGGCGGGCGTTGGTCAGCGCGGTGACCGGACCGGCCGCGAGCGCCAGTCCCGCGGCCGGCTGCATCATCACGCCGACGGCCCAGCCGTCACCGGCGAGCTCCTCGGTGCTGAGCCCGCTGTGCGGCCCGACCAGCTGGGCGCCGGCATGCCCGACGACCACCTGGCAGACCGGGTACTGCAGCACCCGCTGCACCGACGTCTCCCCCGGCGCCAGCGACCAGACCGGCACCCAGAACCGCCGTACGACGTCGGCGAGGTGCGGCGGCGCGGCGTACCTGCGCAGCGACGGGGCGTAGCCGCGCGCGTCGCGCAGCTGCGCCGGCTCGACCAGGTCGAGCGGTCCGTCGGGGATCCACCGGGTCACTGTCGGATTCTTTCAAGAGCGGTGTCGGCGCCGTGGGTCACAGTGGCGTCATGACGACCACGACCCCCGTGACCGAGCTGATCGCCGTCACCATCGACTCGCCGAACGCCGCCCGGCTCGCCCGCTTCTACGCCGACCTGACCGGCGGCGAGGTCACCGGCGACTACCCGGAGTACGGCTACGCGTCCGCCACCGTGCACGGCACGCCGTTCAACTTCCAGACCGTCGCCGACTACACCCGCCCCGAGTGGCCGGGCCAGGAGCACCCGCAGCAGTTCCACCTCGACTTCCGGGTCCCCGACCTCGCGGCCGCCACCGAGCACGCGCTCGCGCTCGGCGCGACGGTCGCCGAGACCCAGCCCGCCGAGAGCATGGGCGGCGCCTGGCGGACCATGCTCGACCCCGACGGCCACCCGTTCTGCCTGTGCCCGCCGCACGAGTGAGCGGCTAGCTCCGCGCGCTCACCAGCAGGCCGATCCGGCCCTCCTGGACGACCCGGTCGTCCTGGTCGAGCAGGGTGAACCTGCGGTCCAGGACGCCGGTCGCGCCCGACGACGTACGCCGGGCCTCGAGGATCTCGACCCGCACCCGCACCGTGTCGCCCGGCCGGATCGGCGCGTGGAACCGCCACTCGTCGACCCCGAGCAGCGCCACCGAGCAGCCCTCGAAGACGCCGAGGCGGGACGCGAGGCCCATCGCCACCGACATCCCGAGCAGGCCGTGGGCGATCCGCCCGCCGAAGCGGCCGTCGGACTGAGCGACGGCGTCGGTGTGGACCGGGTTGGCGTCCCAGCTCCACCCGGCGAAGAGGACCAGATCGGTCTCGGTGATCGTGCGGCCCTGGCTCTCGAAGACCTGGCCGGCCGCGAAGTCCTCGAACGCCCAGGAGCTCTGCATCATCGCGCCATCATCGACGGCGCAGCAGGCGCACGACCAGCACCACGCCGTCGGCGGGCCGTGGCACGATCGCGGCATGCAGCCCGACGTCAGCGCGCTCGCGATCAACGTGACCGTCCCGGAGGAGCTGCGGTGGACCGACGTCCGCCGCGGCGAGGAGTTCCGGCTCGGCACGCTCAACGTGCGGCTGCTGCCCGACGGGCGGCTGGCCGCCACCGCCCGCCCGCCTCCGGGCGACCGGTGGCGGGCGGGCGGGGCGCCTACGTGTCGTTCCCGGTGCCCGAGCGGCCCGAGATCGCGGCGCTGATCGCGGCGGCGGCCGACCGGGCCGGTGAGCTGTGGGCGGGCAACCAGGGCCTCGGCTGACCCGAGGTTGACCCGAGCTCGCGGGCGGGCGGCGATCCGCGGAAGCGGTGACAGGGCCGCGGCGCGGAGGCATGATGGGTTGATGTCGACCATCTCGCGCCGGGTGCAGCCCCTGCCCCGCGCGGGCGATGCCTATCTGGACGCCCGCGGCGACTCGCGCGCGCTGCGGGTCAGCTGGCACTCCGAGGCCGATCTGGTGGTGCTGTCGCTGTGGCGCGACAACCTCTGCGTCGGGACCTTCCAGCTGGCGGTCGACGACGTGCCGCGGCTGCTCGACCAGCTCACCGCGGGCTGGCGCGCGGCGTACCCGACGGCCGGCTGAGCCGGCCGTCGAGCACCCGCGCCGAAGCGATCAGCCGGCGGTGCGGATCAGCTTCTTGTTGACGAACTCCTCCATGCCGAAGCGGCCCAGCTCGCGGCCGAAGCCGGAGCGCTTGACGCCGCCGAAGGGCAGCTCGGCCGCGTCGAGGCCGACGCCGTTGACGAAGACCATGCCGGCGTCGATCTGGTCGGCGACGCGCGCGGCCTGGGCGGCGTCGGTCGAGAAGACGTAGGAGCCGAGGCCGTAGGGCGTGTCGTTGGCGATCCGTACGGCGTCGTCCTCGTCGGCCGCGCGGAAGACCATCGCGACCGGGCCGAACAGCTCCTGGTGGTAGGCCGGGTTGTCGGTGGTGAGGCCCGACAGCACGCCGCTGGGGAAGAAGGCGCCGTTGCGGTCGCCGGCGCTGGTCAGCTCAGCGCCGCCCTCGACGGCCTGCGCGACCTGCTTCTCCAGGTTGTCGGCGGCGGTGACCGACGACAGCGGGGAGCCCTCGGACGCGGCGAGCAGCTTCTCGGTGAACTTGGCGACGAAGTCGTCGTAGAGCTCGTCGACGACGACGAAGCGCTTGCCGCCGTTGCAGACCTGGCCGGCGTTGTCCATGCGGGCGAAGACGGCCGCGTCGACGGTGGCGTCGAGGTCGGCGGTCGAGAGCACGATGAACGGGTCGGAGCCGCCGAGCTCGAGGACGACCTTCTTCAGGTTGCGGCCGGCGATCTCGGCGACGGCGGCGCCGGCACGCTCGGAGCCGGTCAGCGAGACGCCCTGGACGCGCGGGTCGGCGATGACGTCGGCGATCTGCTCGTTGGTCGCGTAGACGTTGACGTAGGCGCCCTCGGGGAAACCGGCGTCCTTGAAGATCTGCTCCTGCAGGGCCGCCGAGCGGGGGCACTGCGGGGCGTGCTTGAGCACGATGGTGTTGCCGGTCGCCAGGTTGGGGCCGGCGAAGCGGGCGATCTGGTAGACGGGGAAGTTCCACGGCATGATGCCGAGCAGCACGCCGACCGGCCCGCGCCGGATGACGGCCGAGCCCTCGCCCTCACCGAGCTCGATCGGCTCGTCGGCCAGGAAGCGCTCGGCGTTGTCGGCGTAGAAGTCGTAGATCGCGGCGGAGAAGTCGACCTCGCCCTCGGCGTCGGCCAGGGGCTTGCCCATCTCCTCGACGATCGCGCCGGCGAGCTCGGCGATGCGCTCGCGGTGCAGCTCGGCGACGCGGCGGATCAGCGCGGCGCGCTCGGCCACGGTCGAGGTCCGCCCCCACGAGACGTACGCCGACTGCGCGGCGTCGACGGCCGCGGTGACCTCCGCGTCGGTCGCGGTGGGGTAGGTCTCGACCAGCTCTCCGGTCCGGGGGTTCCGGACGGCGTACTCGACGGTCATGGGGTGTGCTCCTCGGGTTCTGCGGGTGGGTCTGCGGTGGTTGGGTCCGGGCTCAGCGAGCCGCCTCGACGTCCGAGGACAGCCGCTGCGCGAGCCAGACGGGGATGAGCGAGAAGACGATCAGGACGACGGCAACGACGTTGACGACGGGAGCCTGGTTGGGACGGAACATGTTGTTGAGGATCCAGATCGGCAGTGTGGTCGCTCCCCGTCCGGCGGTGAACGTAGTGACGATGATCTCATCGAAACTGAGCGCGAAGGCAAGCATGCCACCTGCCAGCAACGCCGAGCGCAGCTGTGGCAGGGTCACCAGCCGGAAGGTCGTGAGCACTCCGGCGCCGAGGTCGGCCGACGCCTCCTCGAGACTGGTCCCGAGCCGCCGCAGCCGGGCCTGGACGTTGTTGAAGACGGTGACGATGCAGAAGGTCGCGTGCGCCACCACGATGGTCCACAGGGCCAGGTCGGCGCCGAGGATCCCCTTGAACCCGTTGTTCAGCGCGATGCCGGTGACCACGCCCGGGAGGGCGATCGGGAGGATCACCAGCAGGTTGACCGCGTCCTTGCCGAAGAAGGAGTAGCGCTGCAGCGCGAGGGCGAGCAGCGTGCCGAGGACCAGCGCGATCGCGGTCGCCACGACGGCGACCTGGATGCTGGTCAGCAGGGCCTCCCGGACGCCGGTGCTGTGCCAGGCCCGGCGCCACCACTCGAAGGTGACGCCGTCGGGCGGCCACGACATCGACTGGCTCGGGTTGACCGAGTTGGCGACGACGACGAGCAGCGGCACGTAGATCAGCGCGAGGACGCCGAACGTGATCACGGCCAGGAGGCGCTGGGCGGTACGACTCAGGTTCATCACATGTTCTCCAGTGCGCCGGTACGACGGATCGCGGTCAGCAGCACCAGCATCACGACGATCGGGATCATCGCGATGGCCGCCGCCATCGGGAGGTTGTTGGCCGCGCCGGCGTTGATGAAGATCAGGTTGCCGAGCATCTGGCTCGCGCCGCCGACGATGTTGACGGTGATGTAGTCGCCCATCGTCAGCGAGAAGCTGAAGATCGCGCCGGCGACGATGCCGGGGATCAGCAGCGGCAGGACGACGGTCCGCATCACCATCCGGCTCGGGGCGCCGAGGTCGCCGGCCGCCTCGAGCAGCGAGTCGGGCACCCGCTCGAGCGCCGCGAAGATCGGCAGGATGACGTAGGGCAGCCAGATGTAGGACTGAGCGATGATCACCGCGGTCAGGCCGTAGCCGGGCGTCCCGAGGTGCGACCACTCGGCGAGGCCGCCGTCGGAGAGCACCACGCGCCAGGCGAACACCTTGACCAGATAGCTCGCCCACAGCGGCGTCAGCACCGCGACCACGAGCATCCGCCGCGCCCGCGGGGACGCGACCTTGGCCATGTAGAAGGCGATCGGCAGCGCGATCACCACGTCGACGACGGTCACGGCGAGCGCGACCCCGACGGTGCGGAGGGCGACCTTGCGGTAGACCTCGTTCTCGAGCAGCGTGCGGAAGTTGTCCAGCGTCCAGGCGTGATCGATCTCGCTGGTCAGGCTGTCCACCGACCACAGCGAGGTGACGAGCAGCGCCGCGAGCGCCACGACGTACACCAGGAGCATCCAGGCCAGCGGGGCGGAGAGCAGCAGGGACAGGCGGAGCCACACCCATCGGTGCAGCAGCCGGGACCCCGGCCGGGCCGCCGGACCCCGCGGTGCGGGGGCGGTGGCCGGGCCGGGCCGGGCGTCGGTGACGTCGGACGTGGTGGCCATGATCAGCCCTTGATCTCCGTCCAGGCCTCGGTCCACTGGGCGTAGTCGGTGCACTCGACGTCGGTGCGGCCGTCGAGGCACTTCTTGATCGGCGTGCGCCAGAACCAGAGCTGCTTGGCGTACTCCTCGTCACCGGCGTGGAAGGTCGCGCAGAAGTTCTTGTCGCTGGTCTCCGCGCAGGCCTGCGGGCTGTTCGGCGCCTCGCCGAAGTACTCCGTCGCCTGGGCGTTGGCCTTGGGGCTGAGGATGTAGTTCATCCACGCGTAGGCGCAGTTGGGGTTCTTCGCCTGCGACGACAGCATCCAGGTGTCGTTCCACGCGGTCGCGCCCTCGGTGGGCAGCGTGACGTCGACGTCCTTGTTCTTGATGCTGTTCTTGATCACCTGCCAGGTGGTGCCGACGACCGAGTTGCCGCTCTCGAAGGCCTGGACCTCCTTGAGGTAGTCCGCCCAGTACTCGCCGACGTACTGGCGCTGCTCCTTGAGCAGGGCCGTGGCCGCGTCGAGCTGCTTCTGGTCGAGGGCGTAGGGGTTCTTGATGCCGAGCTCGGGCTTGGTCTTCATCAGGTACAGCGCGGCGTCGGCGATGTAGATCGGCGAGTCGTACGCCGTCACCTTGCCCTTGTTGGCGGCCAGCTGGTCCTTCTCGAAGACCGCGCCCCACGAGGTCGGCGCCTCGCCGAAGCTCTTCTTGTTGAACATCAGCAGGTTGGCGCCGTAGCCGTGCGGGACGCCGTAGTTGACGCCGTCGACGGTGTTCCACTCGGTGTTCTTGAGGAAGTCGTAGACGTTGGCGTAGTTGGGGATCAGCTCGGTGTTGACCGCCTGCGCCTGCTGGGAGGCGATGAGCCGCAGCGAGAGGTCGCCGGAGGCCGCGATCACGTCGTACTCACCGGACTTGGCGAGGTTGAGCGCCTCGTCGGAGGTGCCGTAGACCTTGCTGGTGACCTGGCAGCCGGTGTCCTTCTCGAAGGCCGACACCCAGTCGGCGTCGGGGCTGTTGCTGCCGTCCTCGACATAGCCCGGCCAGGCCAGGATCGAGACCTGGCCCTCGTTCTTGCCGAGCTTGTCGACGGCCTCGGTCTTCTTGTCGCCGTCGCCGCTGCCGCAGGCCGACAGCACGGAGACCGAAAGCACGGTCAGACAGGCCGCGGCCATGCGGCCACGTCGGAGGGTGTTCTTCATCGGGTTCTCCGCTTTCTCGTTGGGTTGCAGATGGGAGGGAGCTGGGGGGTGGGTCAGGACCCGGAGGAGAGGGACACGACATCGGCCCGAGCGAAGCGGACGGTCACCGTGTCGCCGCGGTCCTCGCCGGTGTCGAAGCCGGTCGACTGCTCGAGCGCGATCAGCTCGGTACCGCCGTCGGTGCGCAGGTGCACCCGGCTGCCGGTGCCGAGATAGATCGTCTCGACGACGGTCGCCTCGACCCGGACCTCGCCGGTACCGGCCGGCTCGGTGTCGGTGGCCGGCGAGAGCCGCAGCCGCTCGGGCCGTACGGCGTGCTCGCCGGCGACGCCGAGGATCCACTGGGAGGTCGCGGAGTCGAGCAGGTTGGTGGTGCCGACGAACCCGGCGACGTACGCCGACGACGGCTGCTCGTAGATCTCGCGCGGCGTCCCGAGCTGCTGGATGCGCCCGGCGTCGAAGACCGCGATCCGGTCGCTGAGCGTGAGCGCCTCCTCCTGGTCGTGGGTGACGAACACGAAGGTGATGCCGAGCTCGCGCTGGAGCTGCTTGAGCTCGACCTGCATCTGCTCGCGCAGCTTGAGGTCGAGGGCGCCGAGCGGCTCGTCGAGCAGCAGCACCTTCGGCTCGAGCACGATCGCCCGGGCCAGGGCGACGCGCTGGCGCTGGCCGCCGGAGAGCTGCGAGGGACGGCGCCCGGCGACGTGCGCGAGCCGGACCGTCTCGAGCGCCTGGAGCGCCCGCTCGCGGCGCGCCTTGGTGCGCTCGCCGCGGACCCGGAGGCCGTAGGCGACGTTGTCGACGACGCTCATGTGCGGGAAGAGGGCGTAGTCCTGGAAGACGGTGTGGACGTCGCGCTCGAAGGGAGCGGCGGCGGTGACGTCGACGCCGTCGAGCTGGATCCGCCCGGCGGTGGGCCGCTCGAAGCCGGCGATCATCCGCAGCACCGTGGTCTTGCCGGAGCCGGACGGGCCGAGCATCGAGAAGAACTCGCCGTTGGCGATGTCGAGGTCGACGTCGTCGACCGCGACCACGTCGCCGAAGGTCTTGCGCAGCCCGCGGATGGAGATCGCGGGTGCCTCGACGACCCCGGCCGGCTCAGCGGGAGCGCTGGTCGAGAGTGACATCTGGAGTGTGCCTTTCGTCTCATCGGACTGAATGATGCGATAACATATGACTTCACAGTTCAATGCACAAGAGGTGGGGAAGATCTCCCGAAGCGGGGATCCGGGCGCCGGTCCCCGCCACGGGATGGGTAGCGTCGGCGCCGAGTGCCGGGAGCGAAGGAGGTGCAGCGGTGGCCGTGCCGTTCTACGGACGCGCGTCGGCAGCGGTGTTCTCGCCGCTGGAGTCGCTCAGTCGCTCCGAGCTCGTCGTGCGCCGGCTCACCGACGCGATCGCGCTCGGCCTGCTCCCCGACGCCGAGCAGCTGCCTGGGGAGCTCGACCTCGCCGGCATCTTCGGCGTCTCCACGGTCACCGTCCGCGAGGCGCTCTCGGTGCTGCGCTCGGAGGGCCTCATCGAGACCCGCCGCGGACGCGGCGGCGGCAGCTTCGTCCGCACGCCCGCCAACGGCGTCGGCCACCTCGCGCAGCGCCGGCTGGGCCGGTTCAGCCTCGGCGAGCTGCGCGACCTCGGCGACGTCTACGCCGCGATCGCCGGCGCCAGCGCGGCCCTCGCGGCGCGCCGTTCCAGCCCGGAGGACGCCGACCGGCTGCGCCGGGTCGCCGACGTCCTCGCCGAGGCGAAGGCGCCCGACGCCCGGCGTCGCGCCGACGCCCAGTTCCACATCGAGGTGGCCGCGGCCGCTCAGTCACCGCGGCTCTACCACGAGGAGGTGCGGCTCCAGGCGGAGTTCGGCACGCTCCTGTGGCTCGCTTTCGGCGACGACGACAGCCATGCTCAGATGACCCGAAGCTGCCGTGCGGTCGTCGCGGCGATCGCCGCGCGCGATCCCCACGCCGCCCGCGAGGCGGCCGAGCAGCGGGTGGCCGACTCCACCGCCCGCCTCATCGACTACCAGCTGAGCGAGGACCGTTCATGACCCAGGTTCGCAAGCGCCTCACCGCTGCCGACGTCACCCGCGTCCGCACCGCCGTCTCCGGCCTCGCCGACCAGGCGTTCGGCCTCACCGAGCGGATCGCCGCCGCCAGCGCCGCGGGACTCGCCGGCAAGGACGCCCCGCGCCGCGCCGACCTGGCCGCCGTCGAGCCGGTCGTCGTCCCCTTCCTCGCCGACGCCGCGCAGCCGGTCCAGGGCGCCGGCTTCGTCGCCGCCTCCGGCCTGCTGCAGGACGCCGGCTGGTGGCTCGAGTGGTTCGCCCGCGACGCCGACGACCGCCCCCAGCGGCTGGTCACCCACTCCGAGCCGCAGGCGATCGGGTTCTACGACTACGAGCACCTGCCCTGGTACGTCGTCCCCCGCGAGACCGGCCTGTGCCACGTCACCGGCCCCTATGTCGACTACCTCTGCACCGAGGAGTACACGCTCACCTTCACCACCCCGGTGCTCGTCGACGGCCGGTTCTGCGGCGTCGCCGGCGCCGACATCGCGGTCAAGAACGCCGAGCGGGTGATCCTCCCCGCGCTCCGCGCCGCCGGCGCCCGGCTCGCCGTCGTCAACAGCTTCGGCCGGATCCTGTCCAGCAACTCCGGACGCCACCTGTGCGGCGACCTGCTCGACGACGTCGACTTCACCGAGATCCCGGCCTCACACCGGATCGGCGACCTGCCGCTCGCCGTCGTACCGCTCGGCTGAGGTCAGCCGTCGGCCCGGCGATAGGTCAGGTGGGTGACGTACGGCGTCTGCCGGGCCGCCACCGGCACCAGGTCCATCGTCGGGACGCCGTCGAAGATCCGCGACCCCGACGCCAGCCCCGACACGAACGGCGCGACGTGCAGCCGGAGCTCGTCGATCACCCCCGCCGCCAGGCAGGCGTTGATCGTCGACGCCCCGCCCGCGACGGCCACATTGCGCTCGCCGGCCGCGGCGCGGGCCTGCGCCAGCGCAGAGTCGAGGCCGTCGGTGACGAAGTGGAAGGTCGTGCCGCCGTCCATCGGCAGCGGCTCGCGCGGGTGATGGGTGAGCACGAACACCGGCGCGTGGTACGGCGGGTCCTCGCCCCACCAGCCGCGCCAGTCGAGGTCCCAGTCGCCGCGACCGGGCGTGAACATGTTGCGACCCATGACGAAGGCGCCGGCGTCGACGATGGCCGCGACCTCGGCGGCGTTGTCGTCGCCGTACTCGAACATCCACCGGTGCAGCGGGTGCTCGTCGAGCGAGCCGAACGGGTGCTGGAGGCTCTGGTCGTGTCCGGCGCCGTAGCCGTCGAGGGTGATGCCGATGTCTGCTGTCACGATGCCCATGGCCGGATTGACCGGCCCCGTCGGTCGAACTCATCGCCCTCGTCCGGCGCCGGCGTCCCCGCCGGAACGGACGGGGCCAAACGAATGGCTTGCGGGCACGGGCGCGTGCGACACTCGACGGCGTGCTGGGCATCACCGACCTGTCGACGTACCTCGTCGGCCTGATCCTGATCATTCTGCTGCCCGGCCCCAACTCGCTGTACGTCCTCTCGGTGGCGGCGCGGCGCGGGGTCCGGGACGGCTACACCGCGGCAGCGGGGGTCTGGACGGGCGACGCGGTGCTCATGACGCTGTCCGCGGCCGGCGTCGCCTCGCTGCTCAAGGCCAACGACGTGGCCTTCGGGATCGTGAAGTTCGCGGGCGCGACCTACCTCGGCTGGCTCGCCTTCACCATGCTGCGCGCGGCGGTCGCCATGTGGCGCTCGCGCCGCACCGTCACCGAGGTGGCGGTCGACGCGGCGGAGGCGGCGACACCCACGACGCCGGGCGAGCGAGCCTACCGACGGGCGCTGGTGATCAGCCTGCTCAACCCGAAGGCGATCTTGTTCTTCGTCGCCTTCTTCGTGCAGTTCGTCGACCCGGCCTACGCCCACCCGGCGCTGTCGTTCCTCGTCCTCGGCACCCTGGCCCAGATCGCCAGCGTCGCCTACCTGAGCGCGCTGATCTTCTTCGGCACCCGCCTGGCCGCGGCGTTCCGGCGGCGCAAGGCGCTCTCGGCCGGCGCGACGTCGGCGGTCGGGGCGATCTTCCTCGGGTTCGCGCTCAAGCTCTCTCTCGCGCACTCCGCCTGACTGTCCGCGTCGTACCGGACGTTTGGGTCGCGGATCGGGCGATTTCGCGACCGATTCGTCCGGTACGACGGGGGAACGGTCACCAGCTGACCGCGTCGCAGGCCGCCGAGCGGTGACCCTCGATCTGCAGCGTCGCGTGCTCGATCGCGAACCGCTCGCGCAGCAGCAGCTGTCCGGCGCGCAGCACCGAGCCGCCGTCGGCGCCCTCGACGAGGACCAGGTGGGCGGTGGCGACGTTCATGCCGGACGTGAGCGTCCAGGCGTGCAGGTCGTGGACGTCGCGGACGCCGTCGAGCTCGGCGAGCGCGCCGGTCACCGTGTCGATCTCGAGCCCCGCCGGCACGTGCTGGCCGAGGACGGCGAGCACCTCGCGGCCCAGCATCACCGCGCGGACCGCGACGAAGCCGCCGATGAGGAAGGCGACCACGGTGTCCCAGACGCCGTTGCCGGTGGCGAGGATGAGGGCGCCAGCGACCATGACGCCGACGCTGCCGGCGGTGTCGGCGATGACCTCGACGTAGGCACCCTTGACGTTGAGCGAGTCCTGGGCGCCGGCGCGCAGCAGGACCATGGCGACCACGTTGATCACCAGTCCGAGGAGGCCGACGACGAGCATCGGCCCGGTCCGGACGTCGGGCTCGCCGCCGATCCGGCCGATCGCCTCGATCACCACGTAGACCGCGACGCCGAGCATCATCAGCACGGCGAGCCCGGAGGCGAAGACCTCGGCCCGGTAGGAGCCGTAGGTACGCCGGCCGGTGCTGTCCTCGCGGGTCGCGATCTTGGTCGCGACCAGCGCCGCGCCCAGCGTCACGACGTCGGCGGCCATGTGGCCGGCGTCCGAGATCAGCGCCAGCGAGCCGCTGGTGAGGCCGACGACCAGCTCGACGACGAAGAACGCCGCGATCAGTCCGAAGGAGACGCCGAGCCGCCAGCGGTGCCGCGCGCCGGCGTGCCCGCCCGTGGCCGCACCGCCCTGGTGACCGTGTCCGTGTCCGACTCCCATGTCGCGCCGCCGCTCAGGCTGCGCCGCAGGGGCCGTTGGTGACGTCGAGGAGGCGTACGGCGGCCCCCACCACGTCGCGGGTCAGCTCGGGGTGGGCGAGCGAGATGATCGACGCGCGCCCGCTCGGCCGCGACACGACCAGGCCGCAGTCGCGCAGGCAGGCGAGGTGCTTCGACACCGTCGACTGCGCGAGCCCGAGGTGGGCCGTCAGGTCGACGACCCGGTGCTCGCCGAGCGCCAGGTGCTCGAGGATCGCCAGCCGGTTGGGGTCACTCAGCGCGTGGAGCAGCCCGGCCACCGCCGCGAGGGCGTCGACCTCGTTGGGGGCGGCGGGAACCGCCGGAGCATTCATCGCCATATGGCGATGTAATCACCGTGGGGCGAAGGGAGTCAAGCGGGCAGCTCGAGGACGATCCAGATCCACCCGCCGCCTATGCTCGCCACGTGATGATGCGACCGGCCGAGCTGGAGGGCGTCCGCTCCGGCACCGTCGACCTGGCCTTCCGCCGCTGGGACCGCCCGCGGGTCAAGGTCGGCACGCGGATGCGTACGGCGATCGGCGTGGTCGAGGTCGTCAGCGTCGAGGAGGTCGCGCTGTCCCGGCTGCGCGCCGACGACGCCCGCCGGGCCGGCGCGGCGTCCCTGGCGGCGCTCAAGCAGGCGCTCGAGGCACGGGCCGACCGGCCGATCTTCCGGGTCGGCCTGACCTTCGGCGGCGCCGACCCGCGGGAGGCGCTGCGCTCCACGATCCCCGACGCCGCCGAGATCACCGACATCCGGCAACGCCTCGACCGGCTCGACGCGTCCTCGCCGATCGGGCCGTGGACGCGGACCACGCTGCGGATCATCGATCGCAACCCGGAGGTCCGCGCGCCCGACCTGGCCGCCGAGCTGGGGCGCGAGACGCAGGACTTCAAGAAGGACGTCCGCAAGCTCAAGGAGCGCGGACTCACCGAGTCCCTCGCCATCGGCTACCGCCTCTCGCCCCGCGGCGAGGCGGTCCTCGACAGCGAGGACGGACCGCGCGAGCGCGCGCCCCGCCGTACCGGCACCCCGCTCCCCCGCACCATCGGCGCCCCCGCCACCCGCGCGCTGCGGTCGGTCGACGTCCACACGCTCGAGGCGGTCAGCGGCTGGCGCCGTCCCGATCTCGCGGCGCTGCACGGCGTCGGGCCGATCGCGCTCGACCGGCTGGAGGCGGCGATGGCCGCGATCGGGCTCGGCTATGCGCCCTGACCGGGGCCTGCTGCGACACGTCTTGGTGACGCTCGCGGCGCTCGCCGGGCTGTTCGCGATGCACGGCCTCGCCGACCACGGGACGGCGTCCGCGCCACTGCCTGCCGCGATGGTCGCGGCCCATCACGCCCCCGACGCCGGGCACCATGAGCCGGGCGGCACGACCGGGCACGACATGGCCGAGCTCTGCCTGGCCCTGCTGGTCCTCGCCGCCGGGCTCGCGTCCGGCCTGCTCGCCCGCGGCCGCCCCGTCACCGCATCCCGTACGGCGCGCCCGCGGTGGCGGGTCCTCGTCGCCCGCGCGGCCCGCTTCCGCGCGCCACCCGATCTCCACCGGCTGTCGGTCCAGCGCTGCTGAGGGGCACCCGCCCCGACCAGCACCGCAACCGACACCAGGAGAACCGATGCACCGCACCACCCTCCGCCGGCTGGCCTCCGCCACCGGCGCGATCACCGTTGCCCTCAGCCTGGCCGCCTGCGGCGGCGCCGACGAGACCGACGGCACCACGAAGAAGCCGGCCGCCGTCGAGACCGCCCGCAACGGCGACGTCTTCACCGCCGCCGACGTCGACTTCGCGACGGCGATGATCCCGCACCACGCCCAGGCGCTGCAGATGGCGCTGCTCGCCCAGGACCGTCCCCTGCCCCCCGACGTCCGCGCCCTCGTCGACCGGATCCAGGAGGCGCAGGCGCCCGAGGTCGAGACGATGACCACCTGGCTGACCGCCTGGGGCAAGGAGGTCCCGCCGACGACCATGGACCACGCCAACGCCGGCCACGACATGTCGGGCGACTCGGGCATGCCCGGCATGATGGGCTCGGAGCAGATGGACGCGCTCGAGAAGTTGTCCGACGCGGAGTTCCCCCGACGCTGGATGGAGATGATGATCGAGCACCACCAGGGAGCGATCGCGATGGCGAAGGTCGAGCTGGCGTCCGGCGAGTTCGCCGACGCAGTGGCGCTGGCCGAGACGATCGTTGACGGCCAGACCAGCGAGATCTCCACGATGAGGGACCTGATCGACCAGCA
>NZ_BAABAC010000018.1:0-76347 GCF_039537225.1 Nocardioides ginsengisoli | reverse complement strand
ACCCATGACCGACATCGCCCTGGCCCGTCAGCACGCGCTCGGCGACCTGCCCCGCCGTACGGCGCAGCGCTCGCCCGACAAGCTCGCGATCGTCGACGGCGACACCCGACTGACCTTCCGCGACCTCGAGGCCCATGTCGACCGCACGGCCGCCGCCATCGCCGCGGCCGGCCTCACCCCGGGCGACCGGCTGGCGCTGCTCAGCCACAACTGCTGGCAGTTCGCGGTCCTCAACTTCGCGGCCGCGCGGGTGGGCGTCGTCCTGGTCCCGATCAACTTCATGCTCGGCGCCGACGAGATCGCGTTCATCCTCGACCACAGCGGCGCCAAGGCGTTCGTCGCCGAGGACGCGCTGGTCCCCGTCGCCGATGCGGCACTCGCCGCGGCCGAGCACCCTCAGGTCGGCACCCGGATGGCGATCCCGCTGGCCGGCGGCGTCCCCGACGGCTGGACCGACATCGCGGCCTGGCTCGACCACGACGGCGCCGCGCCCGGTGTCCTCGTGGCCGACGACGACCCGGTCCGGATGATGTTCACCTCCGGCACCGAGTCGCGGCCCAAGGGCGCGCTGCTGAGCAGCCGGGCGCTGCTGTGGCAGTACGTCTCGTGCACCGTCGACGGCGGCATGGCGGCCGACGACGTCGAGCTGCACACCCTGCCGCTCTACCACTGCGCGCAGCTCGACTGCTTCCTCGGCGTCGACGTCTACCTCGGCGCGACCAGCATCATCCTGCCCGCGCCCGACCCGGCGACGATCCTGCGCACCATCGCCGCCGAGGGGGTCACGAAGTTCTTCGCGCCGCCGACGGTCTGGATCGGCCTGCTGCGCCACCCCGACTTCGCGGCGACCGACCTGTCCAGCCTGCGCAAGGGCTACTACGGCGCCTCGCCGATGCCGGTCGAGGTCCTCAAGGAGCTGCAGCACCGGCTGCCCGACGTCCGGTTCTGGAACTTCTACGGCCAGACCGAGATGGCGCCGCTGGCCACGATCCTGGGGCCCGACGAGCAGATGCCGTACGCCGGCTCCGCGGGCCGCGCCGCCCTCAACGTCGAGACCCGGATCGTCGACGACCAGGACCGGCCGGTGCCGGCGGGCGAGGTCGGCGAGATCGTCCACCGCAGCCCGCACGCGACGCTCGGCTACTACGGCCAGGACGACAAGACCGCCGACGCCTTCCGCGGCGGCTGGTTCCACTCCGGCGACCTCGGCTACATCACCGAGTCCGGCCACCTCTACGTCGTCGACCGCAAGAAGGACATGATCAAGACCGGCGGCGAGAACGTCGCCAGCCGCGAGGTCGAGGAGGCGATCTACACCCACCCCGACGTCGCCGAGGTCGCGGTCTTCGGCGTCAGCCACCCGCGCTGGATCGAGGCGGTCGCGGCGGTCGTCGTCCCCAAGCCGGGCGCGGAGCTGACGTCCGACGCCGTCCTCGCGCACGCCCGGTCCGTGCTCGCCGGCTACAAGGCTCCCAAGTACGTGGTGATCGCCGAGGGACTGCCCAAGAACCCCTCCGGCAAGATCCTCAAGCGCCAGCTCCGCGAGGAGCACGCCGATCTCTCGCAGGGGGATGTCACAGACCGCGCGTAGCCGGTGTCTTCATGTCGAACCCACCCCCAGGAGGACGACATGACCAGCACCGCCCGCATCCCCGCGGCCCCCATCACCGGTCTCTACGGCGCGCTCGTGAAGAGGTTCGCGGGCCGGATGTTCGGCAGCGTGCCCACCTCGCTCGGCGTGATGTGGCACCACCTGCCCGCGCTCAAGGCGAGCATGGCCTACGGCCAGAAGCTGCAGAAGTGGGACGAGTGCGACGAGACGCTGAAGACCTACGCGCACATGTGTGTGGCGTCGCTCATCGGCTGCTCGTGGTGCCTCGACTTCAACTACTTCGCGGCCAAGGACAAGGGCCTCGACCTCGACAAGGCGCGGGAGGTGCCGCGCTGGCGCGACTCCGACGTCTTCTCGCCGCTCGAGCGCCAGGTGATGGAGTACGCCGAGGCGGCCAGCCAGACGCCGCCGACGGTCACCGACGAGATGGTGGCGCCGCTGCTCGAGGCACTCGGCCCGGCCGGCCTGCTCGAGCTCACCAACGTGATCGGCTTCGCCAACCTGACCACGCGCTCCAATGTCGCGCTCGGCATCGAGTCCGAGGGCTTCGCGTCGGCGTGCGGGATGAAGCCGCTCGCGCAGCCCGGTCCGTCGGCCACCGTAGGGTCGAGGGCATGACCGACGAGGACCCGTTCGTCGCCCACCGCAGCCTGCTCTTCACCGTCGCCTACGAGATGCTCGGCTCCGCGGCCGACGCGGAGGACGTCGTCCAGGAGACCTGGCTGCGGTGGGACGGCGTCGACGCCGCCGAGGTGCACGACCCGCGGGCCTACCTGGTGCGAATCGTCACCCGGCAGGCGCTCAACCGGCTGCGCACCCTGGCCCGGCGGCGGGAGGACTATGTCGGCGAGTGGCTGCCCGAGCCGCTGCTCACCGCGCCCGACGTGGCTGACGACGTCGAGCTCGCCGAGAGCGTGTCGATGGCGATGCTGACCGTGCTCGAGACGCTCGGGCCCACCGAGCGGGCGGTGTTCGTCCTGCGCGAGGTCTTCGACACGCCGTACGACGAGATCGCGGACGCCGTCGGCAAGACGTCGGCGGCGGTTCGGCAGATCGCCGTACGGGCGCGCAACCACGTGGCCGCGCGCCGGCCGCGGGTCGACGTCGACCGGGGCGAGCAGCAGGCGGTCGTCGAGCGCTTCCTCGCCGCGGTGCGGACCGGCGACCTGCAGGGGCTGCTCGACGCGCTGGCGCCCGACGTGGTGATGCTCGCCGACGGCGGCGGCGTGGCCCAGGCGATCCGCAAGCCGCTGCGCGGCGCCGAGCCGGTGGCCCGGCTGCTCGCCAACTTCGCGGCCTTCGCGCCGAACGGGATCGTCGAGCCGATCTGGCTCAACGGCGCCCCCGGCGCGCGGATCGACGCCGACGGCGAGCTCACCGCGGTCAGCCTGGTCGTCCAGAACGGCCGGATCACCCGGATCCTCGCGGTGCGCAACCCGGCCAAGCTCACCGCGCTGGGCGCGGAGGCGGTGCTCAGCCGCGAGGCGTGACCGCCGCGCGCAGGAGCATCGGCATCAGGTCGTGGACCTGGGCGCGCAGCCCCTCGAGCACGCCCTCGCGCTCGCAGAGGTAGCCGAGCAGCGCCTGCTGGAAGAGGCCGTCGAGCAGGCCGTAGACGACGCTCGGTGACATCGCCGGCTCGGCGTCGGCGAGCTCGGCGTAGGTGCTGACCACGCGCCAGACCATGTCCTCGAGGGTCTGGTCGATGTGCAGCACCGCCTCGCGCAGGCTCTCCTCGAACATGCTCTGCGAGCGCAGGTCGTACCAGAGCCGGTGCATCGGCGCCTCGTCGACGATGGTCTCGACGAGCTTGTCGGCGAATCCGGAGACGAGCTCGTCGGCCGTCGTCGCGTCGGCGACCACGCCGTCGTAGCGGTGCACGCAGGTGGCCTTGTACTGCTTGACGCAGAACACGATGAGCTCGAGCTTGTCGTGGAAGTAGTAGTGGACGACGCCGTGGGAGAACTCGGAGTTGTTCGCGATCTCGCGCAGGCTGGAGCGGGCGTAGCCCAGCTCGCCGAGGGTGCGCAGCGCGGACTCGGCAAGGGTACGGCGGCGCTCGTCGTGCTTGTCGGCCGGCGTACGACGCGCTGTCGCTGTCGTCATGTCGACGGACACTACCCGATGCCGGGGCCCCCTTGACAGATGACCAGATTTTTCTGGTCGAGTGTCCAGAGAACTCTTGACAGTCGTCCAGAGATCGGAGTTGTGTGTCCTGCATCACGTCGCACCGACCTTGTCCGACCGTCCCGAAGGAGAGCACCACCGATGACCGATCCCGAACTCACCGGCCGCACGGCCCTGGTCACGGGCGGCGCCCAGGGCCTGGGGCGCAAGTTCGCCGAGCACCTCGCCACCGCCGGCGCCACCGTCGTCGTCGCCGACGTGCAGGACGACAAGGGCAAGGAGGTCGCCGAGCGGGTCGGCGGCCACTTCGTCCACCTCGACGTCACCGACGACGCCTCCTGGGAGGCCGGCGTCGCGCAGGCCGTCGCCGAGACCGGTGGGCTCGACGTCCTGGTCAACAACGCCGGCATCGAGATCGCCGGGCTCTTCCTCGACCTCGACCCCGACGTCGTGCGCCGCATCTTCGACGTCAACGTGGTCGGCACCTCGCTCGGCATCAAGCACGCGTTCCGTGCGATGGGCCCCGGCGGCCCGGCCGGTCAGGGCGGCGTGATCATCAACATCGCCTCGGTGGCCGCGACCATCGCCTTCCCCGCCCTGTCGGCCTACTCGGCGTCCAAGTCGGCGGTCGACCGGATCACCCGCATCGCCGCGATGGAGAGCGGCAAGCTCGGCCTCGGCGTCCGGGTCAACTGCATCTACCCCGGCCTGGTCCCCAACGAGATGGGCGCCGGCCTGGCCAACGAGATGACCACCCTCGGCCTGTTCCCCTCCCCCGAGGAGGCCGTCGCCGGCGTGGTCGCGCTGACCCCGTCCGGCCGCCTGGCCACCGAGGACGAGATCGCCGACGCGGTCGTCTTCCTCGCCTCCGACCGTGCACGGTTCGTCAACGGCATCGGCCTGCCGGTCGACGGCGGAATGGGGATGTGAGATGAGCACCAGCACCAAGCCCGTCATCGTCTACGGCGCCTCCGGCTACACCGGCCGCCTGGTCTGCGAGTACCTCCGCGAGTTCGCCATCCCGTTCATCGCCGCCGGCCGCGACGCCGGCAAGGTCAAGGCCTCGATGGAGGCCAACGTCCCCGGCATCGAGACCGCCGACTACGAGGTGGTCGAGGTCGCCCACGACGTCGCCTCGCTGACCGAGCTCTTCCGCGGCGCGTCGGTCGTGTGCAACACGGTCGGGCCGTTCAGCAGCTACGGCCCCGAGGTGGTCGAGGCCTGCCTCGCCGCCGGCACCCACTACCTCGACACCACCGGCGAGCAGGACTGGCTGATCACCTGCGACGAGCAGTACGGCGCCGACTTCGCCGCCGCCGGGCTGCTGCTCTCCCCCGGCCTCGCGCAGATGTACACCACCGGCGAGATCGCCGCCGAGCTCTGCCTCGAGAAGCCGGGCCTCGACACCCTCGACATCGCGGTCTTCTGGGGCGGCTCGCCGACCATCGCCTCCACCCGCACGATCCTGGTCAACGCGGCGACGTCCAAGGCGCACTTCCTCCAGCAGAACCAGTACGTCGAGTTCGACCCCACCCAGGGCCTGGTGCCGCTCGTCGTCCCGGGCCAGCACGAGCTCGCGCTGTCGCTGCCGTGGGGCGGCACGTCCCACCCGGTCTGGTACCGCAAGGACCCGCGCGTCGCCAACTGCAAGGCCCAGGGCGGCGTCTTCAACGCCGCGCTCATGCACGGCGTCCCGCAGATCGTGGCCGGTGCGCTCGACGCGACCAAGGACATGTCGCCCGAGGAGCGCGACGCGGCGCTCACCGCCACGGCCGCCCAGGTGATGAACCAGATGCCCCCGCGCGAGAACCCGCGGCTCAACAAGTCCCTCGACTCGGTGCACGCCTCCGGCCCGCTCGGGCGCGCGCACTGCGTCATCCACGGCAACCAGAACTACAAGCAGACCGGGCTGCTGCAGGCCTTCGGCGCCTACGCGCTGCTGCAGCAGCCGCCGCTGCGGGTGGGCTTCGCGTCGGGCTGCAAGGCGTTCGGGCACCGCACGCTGCTCGGCCAGCTCCGCGCGTTCGGGCTGGTGGCCGAGCCGGTGCTCACGGTCGAGGGCTGAGCGCATGCGGCTGGTGGACTACCTGGACAAGGGCGCGTCGTTGGGAGGCGACGCACCCTGCCTGGTCTGCGACGGGCGGACGTGGACGTACGGCGACGTGGGCGCGTTGGCCGCACGGATCGCGTCCGCCCTCGTGGGCCGGGGTGTCGTTGCCGGAGACAAGGTCGCCATCCTCTCCGGCAACGATCCGGTCGCGTTCACCTGCGTCTTCGGCATCAGCCGCGCCGGGGCCGTGTGGTGCCCGATCAACCCCCGCAACGAGGCGGCCGAGAACCGCGAGCTGCTCGAGCTGTTCGAGTGCACGACGCTGATCTTCCAGGCGGCCTACGCCGACCTGGTCGACCAGATCCGCGGCGACCTGCCGCGGGTCACGACCCTGGTCTGCCTCGACGCCGAGCTCGACTGGGCGCTGTCGTGGGAGGCCTTCCTCGGCGCGGGCGGCGACGAGGTCGACGTCCCCGGCGACGACGACCTCGCCATGATCGTCGGCACCGGCGGCACCACCGGCCGGCCCAAGGGGGTGATGCTCACCGGCGCCAACCTGGAGACGATGACCGCGCTGACCCTGATGAGCTATCCGTGGCCGGAGCCGCCGGCGCGCCCGACGTACCTCGCGCTGGCGCCGCTCACCCATGCCGCCGGCGTGCTCTGCTTCCCGGTGCTCGCCTCGGGCGGGTCGATCGTGATCATGCGCAAGCCCGACGTGGGCGCCTTCCTCGAGCTGGTCGCGAGCGAGCGGGTGACCCACACCTTCCTGCCCCCGACGCTGATCTACATGGTGCTCGACCATCCCGCGCTCGACACGACGGATCTCTCGTCCCTGCAGTGCTTCTGGTACGGCGCCGCCCCGATGTCGTCGCGCCGCCTCGAGGAGGCGCTCACGCGGATCGGCCCGGTGATGGCGCAGCTGTTCGGCCAGACCGAGGCGCCGATGATGATCTCCACGATGGCGCCGCGCGACCACTTCCGCCCCGACGGCTCGATCGCCACCGAGCGGCTCTCCTCCGCCGGGCGCCCCGCCCCGCTGGTGACCGTCGCGGTGATGGACGAGGGCGGCCGGCTGCTGCCGACCGGCGAGCGCGGCGAGATCGTCGTCCGCAGCTCGCTGGTGATGCGCGGCTACTTCCGCAACCCGGAGGCGACCGCCGAGGCCTCCGCCCACGGCTGGCACCACACCGGCGACATCGGCTTCCTCGACCCCGACGGCTTCCTGCACATCGTCGACCGGGCCAAGGACATGGTGATCACCGGCGGCTTCAACGTCTACTCCACCGAGGTCGAGCAGGCCCTGATGGCCCACCCCGCCGTCGCCGACTGCGCCGTGATCGGCCTGCCCGACGACAAGTGGGGTGAGCGCGTGACGGCGGTCCTGCAGCTGCGGCCGGGGCAGGCCGTCGTACCGGAGGAGGTGCAGGCGTTCGTCAAGGAGCGGATCGGCGCGGTCAAGACGCCCAAGCAGATCGAGGTCTGGGACGACCTGCCCCGCTCCAAGGTGGGCAAGGTGCTGAAGACCGAGATCAAGGAGCGATTGCGTCCTTCACCGGCGCACCGGTGAGCTCGCGGACCTTGTCGACCTCGATGTCCGGCGCGGTCGCGACGAGCACCAGGCCGTCGGCGGTCACGTCGAGGACGGCGATGTCGGTGATGATCCGGTCGACGACGCCCGCGCCGGTGAGCGGCAGCGTGCACTTCTCGACGATCTTGGGCGTGCCGTCCTTGGCGACGTGATCGGTGATGACGACGACGCGGCGGGTGCCGGCGACGAGGTCCATCGCGCCGCCCATGCCCTTGACCAGCTTGCCGGGGACGGTCCAGTTGGCGAGGTCGCCGTTGCTGGCGACCTGCAACGCGCCGAGGATGGCGATGTCGACGTGGCCGCCGCGGATCATCGCGAAGCTGGTGGCGGAGTCGAAGAAGGAGGCGCCGGGGGCGGTGGTGACCGTCTGCTTGCCGGCGTTGATGAGGTCGGCGTCCTCCTCGCCCTCGTACGGCGAGGGGCCGATGCCGAGCAGGCCGTTCTCGCTCTGCAGCATCACGCTCACGCCGGGCGGGAGGTGGTCGGCGACCATGGTCGGGATGCCGATGCCGAGGTTGACGTAGTCGCCGTCGTTCAGCTCGCGGGCGGCGATGGCCGCCATCTCCTCACGGGTCCAGGGCATGTCAGGCTCCCACTCCGGCGTCGGCCGGCCGCGGCCGGACGATGCGCTGCTCGATGTCCTTGGGTCGGTCGCTGGCGAGGACGGTGACGTCGACGAAGATGCCGGGCGTCATCACCTCGTCCGGGTCGAGATAGCCGTCGAGGACGGTCTCGGCCTCGGCGATGCAGAGCTTCCCGCTCATCGCGACCAGCGGGTTGAAGTTGCGTGCGGTGGCGCGGTAGCGCAGGTTGCCCTCGGCGTCGGCCGTGTGGGCGTGCACGAGCGCGAGGTCGGCGACGATGCCGCGCTCGAGCACGTAGGTCTCGCCGTCGAAGGTCTCGTGCGGCTTGCCCTCGGCGACCTCGGTGCCGACGCCGGTGCGGGTGTAGAAGCCGGCGATGCCGGAGCCGCCGGCGCGCAGCCGCTCGGCGAGCGTGCCCTGCGGGCAGAACTCCACCTCGAGCGCGCCGTCGAGGTACTGCTGCGCGAACAGCTTGTTCTCGCCGACGTACGACGCGATGACCTTCGTGACCTGGCTGTTCTCCAGCAGCAGGCCCAGGCCCTTGCCGTCGACGCCCATGTTGTTGGACACCAGGGTCAGGTCGCGGGCGCCGCTGTCGCGCACCGCCTCGATCAGGTCCCGCGGGATGCCGCAGAGGCCGAAGCCACCCACCGCGATCGTCATGCCGTCCCGCACCCGCTCGGCCACCGCCGCGCGCGCGTCCGTCGCCAGCTTTCTCATCTACGCTCCTGCGTCTGCTCGTCTGCTCACCGGATGCCTCCATCACCCCCGATCCGCGGTGCCCGCGTCAACGAAGTGCCCGGTTGGCGGATGCGAGATCGCCGATGCGTCCACTGAGTGGACGCCTAGGATGGCGGCGTGGAACGAACTCCCGGCGTCGTCGAGAAGGTCGCGGCCCTGTTGCGCGCGCTGTCGACCGCCGAGTCCGGGACGACGACCACCGCGCTCGCCGCGGCGACCAGCCTGCCGCGCGCGACCACGCATCGGCTGCTCGAGTCCCTCGCCGTCGAGGGCCTCGCCGATCGTGACACCGTCACCGGCCGCTGGTTCCTGGGGCCGGAGACCTACGTCCTCGGCATGGCCGCGGCGACCCGCTACGACCTGACCAACGAGGCCCGCACCAGCGTCCGGCGGCTGGCGAAGGAGACCGGCGAGAGCGCCTTCTTCTCGGTCCGCCGCGGCGACGAGACCGTCGTCCTGCTCCGTGAGGACGGCGACTTCCCGATCCGCTCCTACGTCCTCTACGAGAGCGCCCGGTTCCCGCTCGGCGTGGTCTCGGCCGGCCTGGCGATCCTCGCTCACCTGCCCGACCGCGAGATCGAGGCCATCCTCGAGCGCGCCGACC
Organism: Nocardioides ginsengisoli; assembly: GCF_039537225.1. Lineage (NCBI taxonomy): Bacteria > Bacillati > Actinomycetota > Actinomycetes > Propionibacteriales > Nocardioidaceae > Nocardioides > Nocardioides ginsengisoli. The sequence goes on along the minus strand of NZ_BAABAC010000018.1, from coordinate 67,038 downwards.
TGACCGCGAGCTGGGGGCCGCAGCACGCGGCGCCGCTGATCCGCGAGCGGCTGGCGGCGACCCGCCGTACCGGCTGGTCACTCAACCCCGGCCACGTCGTCGAGGGCTCGTGGGGCATGGCCGCGGCGGTCTTCGACAAGGCCGGCCGGCCGGAGTGGGCGCTGACCCTGACCGGGGTCGAGCAGCGGTTCCGGGCGGAGCGGCAGCCGGTCCTGGGGCGGCTGCTGCTGGAAGAGGCGCACCGACTCTCGCGCCTGTCCTGAGGCGCTCACGGAACGTCTGCAATCCCAGACAGCATCCGGCGTCCGGCCGCAGCGCTCGGCCCGTCGGCGCGCATACGTTGGCCGCCGGGCCCAGCCGGGCCGAGCGTTGAAGGGGGCCGAGATGGCGCAGGACACCGAACAGCCGCAGGCGTCGACCGCGGAGGCACGACCCAGGCCGACCAAGCGCCCCGAGGCGCTGCGCCGGCGTCTGGCCGCGACCCACCGCTGGACGTCGCTGGTGGTGTCGGCCTTCCTCGTCGTGCTGATGGCGGCCGGCGTCCCGCTCCTGTACGGCGCCGAGAGCTTCCGGGCCCGCAACGCCGACCTGTACCGGCCGACCCACTCCGCGCACCCGATCACCGCGCAGCAGGCGCTCGAGGTGGTCCGCGACGCGCACCCCGACTTCACCGCCGGCAACGTGATCTCCGACAGCGGGATCTTCGTCGTGGCCGACCCGCGCCTCAACCTCGCCTACGGCGTCGACCCGGGATCGGGCCGGATCACCGGGACCGGGCACTACTACGGCGGATTCCAGGGCTTCGTCGAGAACCTGCACGCCTTCGGACTGTCCAGCCCGCGCTATCCCGGCTACGTCCCGTTCATGGCGACCGCGATGCCCAGCTTCGGCATCTCCGGCCTCGAGGGACACACCCTCGGCGACTCGCTGATCGGCCTGCTCGGCTGCCTGCTGGTGCTGCTCGCGCTGTCCGGCCTCTACCTGTGGTGGCCCGGCATCAAGCGGCTGTCGAGCGGCTTCCGCGCCCGCACCGGCAAGTCCCGCTACATCACCCATCGCGAGCTGCACAAGGTCGTCGGCATCCTGGCGCTGCCGTTCCTGCTGATGTGGGGGCTCACCGGCGCCGCCGCCAAGTACCCGATGATCGAGCAGGGTCTGCTCGCCGTCACCGGCGGCGACACCGGCCAGGTCAAGGCGCTCAACTGGGACTTCGCGAGCGTCCCGCACGACGGCGCGCAGGACATCGGCCTCGACGCCGCGGCCGCCGCCGCGCTCACCGAGGTCGACGGCCGGATCAGCAACCGCACCCTGCCCGACCCGAGCGACCCCGCGTCGGCGTACCTCTTCGAGATCTCCGAGCCCGACTGGGATCCCTACGACGGCACCATGCTGGCCGGCAACGACTGGGTCTACGTCGACAGGTACGACGCCACGCACACCAAGGTCGTCTGGAGCGGGCACGACGCGCCGATCCAGAACCGGGTCTACGAGGAGCTCGTCTACCCGAGCCACTTCGGCTGGTACCTGAACGGCTGGGTCCGCCTGATCTGGGCCGTCTTCGGCCTCGCGCCGCTCTTCCTGCTCACCACCGGCCTGGTCAGCTGGGGCATCCGGCACCGGCGCAAGAAGGCCCGGCTGGCGGCCCGGGTCACCACGGCCACGCCGTGACCATCGCCTCGATCGCAGCCGGTACGGCGGTCTTCGCGCTCGGCCTCGGGGTCGGGTGCGGGGCCGCCGCGGCGGTCGGTCGCGGGCTCTCCCGCAATCTCGAGCTGGCCGTCGCGGCGCTGGAGCTGGCGATCCTGACCCTCGTCGCCGCGCACGCCGTCGACATCGCGGGGCACGACCGGCCGCTCGACGCCAAGCAGATCGCCTACCTGCTCGCCGGCGCGCTGCTGCTGCCCGCGCTGGTGCTCGGCACCGGCGCGACCGGGCGCTCGCGCGCGATGACGGCGGGCATCGGCTGCCTCGCGACCGCCGTCCTGGCGCTGCGAATCGAGGCGATCTCGTGACCCTCGCCCGCGCGCTCTACCTGCTCTTCGCGGTCGCTGCCGGCGGCCGCTCGGCCGTGCAGTGGCTGGACGACCCCGGCCGCGCGCCGCTGGCCTACGCGCTCTCGACCGTCGCCTTCGGCTGCTACCTCGCCGGCTATCTCGCGACCCGCCCCGACCCGGGGCCGCGACGGCGCCGGCTGCTCACGGTCCTCGCGTGCGTCGAGCTCGGCGGCGTCCTCGTGGTCGGCACGCTGAGCCTGCTCGCGCCGCGGCTGTTCCCCGACACCACCGTCTGGTCCGACTACGGCGCGGGCTACGCCTTCGTCCCGCTCGTCATTCCGGTCGCGCTCCTCGCGTGGCTGCGCCGCTCGTCCGGCGTCCCATCCGCCGACCCAGCTCCCGCGCCGTCCGCGTGACCTCGGCGGCCAGCGCGTCGCGGCTCTCCTCGGCGACGGCTCCGATCGGGTAGGTCACCGCGACCGCGGCGACGGGGTACTCCTGCGAGTCGATGACCGCGACCGCCACCGACGCCAGGCCCTCGGCCACCTCGCCGACCTCGGCCGCATAGCCGCGGGCCCGCACCCGCCGCAGCTCCTCGCGCACCGCGCTCAGCCGCGACGAGCCGGCGCCCCGGTCGAGGCCCGGCAGCGCGGTGAGGCTGGCGCGCAGCTGCTCGGGCGTGAGCATCGCGAGCATCGCCCGGCCGCTCGCCGTACGGACGGCGGGGAGGCGGACGCCGACCTCGGTGAGCAGGTGCGGCCCTCCCGGCAGCCGGTCCTCGAGCACGTAGACGACGTCGCGTCCGTGCAGCACGGTCATGTGCACGCTCATCCCGACCCGCTCCTTGAGCGCGGCCATCGGCTTGCGCGCGATCCGCTGCAGCGGCACCTGGCGCAGGTAGCCGGCGCCGAGGTCGTAGGCCGCCGGGCCGAGCCCGAAGCGCCGGTCCTCGGGGTAGGACATGACGAAGCCCTGCGCCTCCATCGTGGCCAGCAGCTGGTACGTCGTCGAGCGCGGCACCCCCACCTCGGCCGCGAGCACCGCGGCCGAGACCGGGCTCGGCTGGCCGGCCAGGAAGCGCAGCATGGCCAGGGTGTTCGCCGCAGCGGGGACCTCACGCACCGCCGCACGCTAGCCAGTCCGGCACCTCCGGCGGAAGGCGTCTCAATGTCTGCAATCTCAGACAGCGAGGGGCCTGCGGCCGTGGCCCCGGCCCCGGCCGGTGAGGTGCGATAGGGCCACCGAAACGCCGTCCGTCCGAGGGGGACCCATGAGATTCGTCGTCGACCTGCGCGCCTGCCAGGACCACGGCCACTGCGCCTTCACCTCGTCCGCCTTCCCGCTCGACAAGCGCGGCAAGCTGGGCCTGCGCCAGGAGGGACTGAAGGAGTTCCGCTCCGAGCCGCTGCCCGAGGGGATGCGCGACGAGCTCGAGGAAGCCATGTTCGCGTGCCCCGCCCAGGCGATCGAGCTCGTGGCCGACGATGCCTGAGCGGCCCCGGTTCGTCGCCGTCGTCGGCGCCGGGCTGGCGGGCCTCCGCGCGGTCGAGTCGCTGCTCCGCTCCGGACTGGACTGCCAGATCCTCGTCCTCGGCGACGAGCCGCACCTGCCGTACTCGCGGCCGCCGCTGTCGAAGGACCTGCTGGCCGCCGACTTCGAGGTCACGCCCTTCAAGCTGCCCGTTTCCGACCAGGTCGTGTGGCGCACGGCGAGCCGGGTCGCCTCGGCCGACCTCGGGTCGCGGCGGCTGCTGCTCGACGACGGAACTCCGGTCGACTACGACGGCCTGGTGGTCGCGACCGGCGTCCGCGCCCGCCGGCTGCCGCTGCCCGGGCCCGAGCCGCTCACCCTGCGCACGGTCGAGGACGCGCTCGCGCTCAAGGAGCGCGCGGTCGGCGCGCGGACCGCGCTCATCGTCGGTGGCGGCGTACTCGGCTGCGAGCTGGCGTCGATGCTCACCGACGCCGGGATCGCCGTCCAGGTCGTGGTCGGGCCGGACGAGGTGCCGATGCAGGCCGTCCTCGGCGCGACCCTCGCCACCGAGCTGCGCCGCCGGCACGAGGAGCGCGGCACCGTCTTCCACACCGACTGCGCGGTGCTCGGCTACACCGACTCCGGCGCCTGGCTCTCCGACGGCACCGAGGTCAGGGCCGACCTGGTCGTCGAGACCGTCGGCTCGGTGCCCAACACCGAGTGGCTCGCCGGCAACGGCCTCGACCTCGCCGGGGGGCTCCTCTGCGCCGACGACCTCGGCGTCGAGGGCGCGTCCCGCGTGGTCGGCTGCGGCGACGTGATCCGCTTCCCGTCGCGCCGGTACGACGGCCGGCTGGTCCGCGTCGAGCACTGGACCTTCGCGTCCGAGTCCGGTCGTCATGCCGGGCGCACCCTGGCCGCCCAGCTCGGCGCCGACGCACCCGCCACCGCCTTCGACCCGCTCCCGACCTTCTGGACCGACCAGCTCGGCGTCCGCCTGCAGGGTCTTGGCCTCCCCGGCCTCGGCGCCGCCGACCACCGGGTGCTCGACGGCGCGATCGCCGAGGCCCCGGTCCTCGGCTACCACCACCAGGACGCGCTGGTCGGCGTCGTCCTGCTCGACCGGCCGGAGGCCGTGGGCAGCTATCGCGCGCTGCTCTGACCGCTGCACTGACCGCTGCTCTGACCGCTGCCTGACCGCTGCGTGCTCGGCGGTGATCCCGAGGCGGGCACGTTCACCCCGCAGCCACCCGACTCCGATTGAATGGTCCCGTGGCCAGCCCCTCCCACCCTGTCGGCGACGACGTCATCCCGCTGCGGGAGGCGACCGGGGCGTGGTTCCGGATCTCGCTCCAGACGTTCGGCGGCCCCGCGGGGCAGATCGCGGTGATGCAGCACAAGCTCGTCGACGAGAAGCGGTGGATCGGTCAGCAGCGGTTCCTGCACGCGCTCAACTACTGCATGCTGCTGCCCGGCCCCGAGGCGCAGCAGCTGGCGATCTACACCGGCTGGCTGCTCAACGGCGTCCGCGGCGGCCTGGTCGCGGGCGGGCTGTTCGTGCTGCCGGGCATGGTCGCGCTGCTCGCGCTGTCGGCGATCTACGTCGGCTACGGCGCGACCGACTTCGTCACCTCGCTCTTCGCCGGGGTGGCGCCGGCCGTCATCGCGATCGTGGTCCAGGCGGTGCAGCGGGTCGGCAAGCGGGCGCTGCACCACCGCGCGCTCGTCGGGATCGCGGTCGTCGCCTTCGCGGCGCTGACCTTCGTCGCGGTGCCGTTCCCGGTCGTCGTGTTCGGCGCCGGCCTGCTCGGGTGGCTGCTCAGCCTGCGGATCCCGGCGCTGCGCCAGCCCGCGGCGCACGGCGCCGCCGACGGCCCACCACCGCTCATCAGCGACGACGCCCTGCACCACGAGCTCCCGTCGCTGCGACGTTCCGGCGGCGTCCTGCTGCTCGGCGCGGCGCTGTGGTTCGCGCCGGTCGCGGCCTTCGCGGCGCTGGCCGAGGCGACCGGCACGTCGGTCTTCCTCGACCAGGGACTGTTCTTCTCCGGCGCCGCGGTCGTCACCTTCGGCGGCGCCTACGCCGTCCTGGCGTACGTCGCCCAGCAGGCCGTCAACGTCTACCACTGGCTGGCGCCGGGCGAGATGGTCCGCGGCCTCGCGCTCGCCGAGACCACGCCGGGACCGCTCATCATGGTGGTGCAGTTCGTCGCCTTCGTCGGCGCCTACCGGCACCCGGGATCTCTCGACCCCTGGGTCGCCGCGGTCCTGGCGTCGGCGCTGGTGACGTGGGTGACCTTCGTGCCGTGCTTCCTGTTCGTGCTGCTCGGGGCGCCCTACGTCGAGCGGCTGCGCAGCAACCGCCACCTGACCGCCGCCCTGACCGGGATCACGGCGGCGGTCGTCGGCGTGATCGCCAACCTGGCGGTGTTCTTCGCGCTGCACAACCTCTTCGACCGCAGCCGCACGGTCGACGCCGGGCCGCTGCACGTCGACGTCCCCCTGCTCTCGTCGTGGGACCCGGTCGCCTTCGCGATCACCGCGGTCGCGCTGGTCGTCATGCTGTGGCGCGGGTGGAGCCCGCTGCGGACGCTCGGTCTCTGCGCTGCGATCGGCGTCGGCCTGTTCGTCATCGGTCGGGTGTGACGTCCTCGGGCAGGACCATCACCGTGACGTCCGGGCCGTCGTCTCCGACCGCGCCGCGCAGCCACTCCGGACGCAGCGAGTGGACGGCGACCCAGCCGCTCGCGCGATAGAGCTCCAGCGCCGCCGGGTGCACCGGCAGCACCTCGAGGCAGGGCCGACGCCCCGCGGCGCGGATGTCGGCGACCACGGTCGCGAGCAGCTGCCGGCCGACGCCGAGGCCGCGGACGTCGAGCCCGGTGAACAGGGTGCGCACCCAGGCGAGCCGGTCGACGGCGCAGTCGTGCGCGGCGGCACAGGCCGCGTTGACCGCGTCGTCGTCCGGCGAGCCCGCGGCCGGCCCGGTCCAGCAGACGTGACCGACCGGGCGTCCGCCGTACTCCGCGGTCCACGCGGCGCTGGCGTCGTCGGCGTGCAGGAACCGCTCGACCGGGAACGGCAGCGGGTTGCGGACCGGATAGTGCGACGTGGGCTGCTGCGCGAACAGGACGTCCGCGAGCGGCGCGAGGTCAGCAGCACGACGCGGCCGGACCGTGATCTCTCCCATGGCGTGATGCTCGCACGGCCGGCCCGGCCACGGCCGCCGCCGCGCAGCGCGCACGCGACGACGAGCCGTACGGCGTCCCGGCCGGTCACCGGCCCGTCACCCCCGCGGCCCGCGCAGCAGCGCGAGCGACGCCAGGGCGCCGACGCCCGCGACGATCGCCGCGCCCGCGAACGCCGCGGAGTAGCCGTCCGTCAGGGCGCCGACGTCGCCGAGCCGGTCGGCTCCGGCGGCGGTGGCGACGGCCGTCATCACGGCCAGGCCGAGGGCGGAGCCGATCTGGTAGCTGGTGTTGACGATGCCCGACGCGAGGCCGCCCTCCTCCGGCGGCGCCGCGGAGATCGCGGTGCCGAGGGTGGGGATGAACGCCAGCGACATGCCGAGCGCGGCGACCAGCGACGCCGGCAGGACGTCGACGAGGTAGCTGCCGTCCGGGTCGACGAGCGCGAGCCAGCCCATGCCGGCGGCGAGCAGCGCGAGGCCGGTGACGGTGGCGTGGCGCGGGCCGATCGCGGCGAGTACCTTCGGCGCGAGCACGATCATCCCGACCATGATGAGCAGCGTCATCGGCAGCAGCGCGGCGCCGCTGGGGAAGGCGGTGAAGCCGAGGACCTGCTGCAGGTAGAGGTTCAGGAAGAACCACATCGGGATCCACGCCGCGCCGAGCAGCAGCTGCGCGAGGTTGGCGGCGGCCAGGTCGGGCGCGCGGAAGATGCCCAGGCGCAGCAGCGGCTCGCGACCGCGGGCCTGCAGGGCGACGAAGAGCGCCATCAGGACGACGCCCGCGCCGAGGACCCACCAGGTGCGCGCTGTGCCCCAGCCCACCTCGGGCGCCTGCACCACGGCGTACACGATCGCGGCGAGGCCCGCGGTCACCGTGACCGCGCCGACCAGGTCGACCCGGCGGGATCCGCCCATCGCACCACCCGGCATCGCGGACGGGACGGCGGCGAGGATCAGCAGCGCGATCGGGATGTTGATGGCGAACACCCACGGCCAGCTGAGGTACTCGGTGATCACGCCACCGAGGAAGACGCCGGCCGTGCCGCCGGCGGGGGCGGCCGCGCCGTAGAGCGCGAGCGCCTTGGTGAGCTCGCGCGGCTCACTGCCGAACAGCATCATCAGCAGGGTCAGCGCCGACGGGGCGATGAGCGCGGCGCCCGCGCCCTGGATCGCGCGCCCGGCGAGCTCGACCTCGACATTGCCGGCGACCGCCGCGACCAGCGAGCCGGCCGCGAGCACGACCCAGCCGGCAGCGAAGACGGTGCGCGCGCCGAGGACGTCGGAGACCTTGCCGCCGAGGAGCAGCAGGCCGCCGAACGCCACGACGTACGCATTGAAGACCCAGGACAGGTTCTCCGGTGTGAAGCCCAGCTCGCGCTGCATCTGCGGCAGCGCGACGCCGATGATGGAGGTGTCCATGATGACCATGAACTGGGCGGCGGCGATGACCGCGAGCCCGAGTCGGCGCCGGCTCCTGCTGCCGGTCGCCGGGGAGGTGAGGACTGACATCGTGATCTCCTTCTTGACGGATAGGTACCCTAGGGGGGTACCGTATGAAGCAGATCGGGACGCTACCACGGAATACCACAGGGGGGTATCCTGTTCGGGCAGGTCGATCACCGCAGGAGAAGGACAGGGCAATGGACGAGCAGCACCAGCACAGCTACATCGCGAACCGGACCAAGGACGACTACCTCAAGCGGCTGCGCCGCATCGAGGGTCAGGCCCGTGGGCTGCAGCGGATGGTCGAGGAGGAGCAGTACTGCATCGACATCCTCACCCAGGTCTCCGCCATGACGAAGGCGCTCCAGTCCGTCGCCCTCGGGCTGCTCGACGAGCACATGGCCCACTGCGTGGTCGGCGCGGTCAGGGAGGGCGGTGAGGAGGCCGAGCTCAAGCTCAAGGAGGCCTCCGACGCCATCGCCCGCCTGGTCCGCTCCTGACCGACCTCCCCCCTGCCGCCACCGGCGGCACACCCCGATCACTTCCATCACCGCACGACCCGAAAGGAGCTCAGCGATGAGCACCACCCAGACCTTCACCGTCACCGGCATGACCTGCGGCCACTGCGTCGCCTCCGTCACCGAGGAGGTGCAGGAGATCGCCGGCGTCGAGAACGTCGCCGTCGACCTGCCCACCGGTGCGGTCACGATCACCAGCGCCGCCCCTCTCGACGCGTCGGCCGTCCAGGCCGCCGTCGAGGAGGCCGGCTACCAGCTCGCATGAACACCCCGGCGCGGCTCGCGGGCTTCGGCGCCGCCGCCGTGGTCGTCTTCGGCGTCGCGGTCGGCGTCGGTCGGGCCGTCGGCCCGGTCGACGCGGCCGCCCCCAAGCACGACGCGCATGCCGGCGGCTCGATGAGCCACGGCAGCCACGACTCCGCCGGGGCGACGACCGAGATCCCCGGAGGACTCATGATTGCGCAGGACGGCTACACCCTCACCCTCGCCGACAGCGGCGCCCGCCCCGGGCGCGACGTACCGGTGAGCTTCACCATCGCCGGGCCCGACGGCGCGCCCGTGACGTCGTACGACGTGCAGCACGAGAAGCAGCTCCACCTGATCGCCGTACGGCGTGACTTCAGCGGCTTCCAGCACGTCCACCCGACGCTGCACGACGGCACCTGGACCACCGACCTGGCGCTGACGCCGGGCGACTGGCGGCTGTTCGCCGACTTCAAGGCGACCGACGGCGAGGCGCTCACCCTGGGCGCCGACCTGCGCGTGGCGGGCGACTACACCCCCGCGGCGCCGGCGGCCGAACGCCGTACGGCCACGGTCGACGGCTACACCGTCACCCTCGACGGCGACCTGTCCGCCGGGGCCGACGCCCGGCTCACGCTGAGCGTCAGCAAGGACGGCACGCCCGTGACCGACCTGCAGCCCTACCTCGGCGCCTACGGACACCTGGTCGCGCTGCGTGCCGGCGACCTCGCCTACCTCCACGTCCACCCCGACGGCGAGCCCGGCGACGGCACGACGAAGCCCGGGCCCGACGTCGTCTTCCACACCGGCGTCCCGAGCGCGGGCACCTACCACCTCTACCTCGACTTCCGGCACGACGGCGTCGTCCGCACCGCGGCCTTCACCGTCGCCGCCGGCGGCTCGGGGCAGGAAGGACAGAGCAGTGGACCCGCACACTGAGAACCAGGTCGAGCTCGCCCTCACCGGCATGACCTGCGCCTCGTGCGCGAACCGGATCGAGCGCAAGCTCAACAAGCTCGACGGCGTCACCGCGACGGTCAACTACGCGACCGAGAAGGCGAAGGTCACCTTCGTCGAGGGCGTCTCGACCGACGACCTGGTCGCCGCCGTCGAGGCAGCCGGCTACGGCGCCACCCTCCCCCGGCCGCCCGCGGCCGAGGGCGACGCGGCCCCCGCCGAGATCGACCCGGTCGCCACCCTGCGGCAGCGGCTGCTCGTCTCGGCCGTGCTCACCGTCCCGGTGATCGCGATGGCGATGGTGCCGGCCTTCCAGTTCACCAACTGGCAGTGGCTGTCGCTCACCCTGGCCGCGCCGGTGGTGGCGTGGGGCGCCTGGCCGTTCCACAAGGCGGCCTGGACCAACCTGCGCCACGGCACCTCGACCATGGACACGCTGATCTCGCTCGGCACGCTCGCCGCGCTGGGCTGGTCGCTGTACGCGCTCTTCTGGGGCACCGCCGGCACGCCGGGGATGAAGCACCCGTTCGAGCTCACCATCGAGCGCAGCGACGGCAGCGGCAACATCTACCTGGAGGCCGCGGCCGGTGTCACGACGTTCATCCTCGCCGGGCGCTACTTCGAGCAGCGCTCCAAGCGGCGGGCCGGCGCGGCGCTCAAGGCGCTGCTCGAGCTCGGCGCCAAGGAGGTCGCGGTCCTCGGACCCGACGGCGTCACCGAGATCCGCGTCCCCGTGGGGGAGCTGAAGGCCGGCGACCGGTTCGTCGTCCGGCCCGGCGAGAAGATCGCCACCGACGGCGTGATCGAGCGCGGCAGCTCCGCGGTCGACGCCTCGATGCTGACCGGCGAGTCGGTGCCGGTCGAGGTGGGCGAGGGCGACGCGGTCGTCGGCGCGACCGTCAACGCCGGCGGGCGGCTCGTCGTCCGGGCGACCCGGGTCGGCGCCGACACCCAGCTCGCGCAGATGGCGCGGCTGGTCGAGGACGCGCAGAACGGCAAGGCGCAGGTGCAGCGCCTGGCCGACCGGATCTCCGGGATCTTCGTGCCGATCGTCATCCTGCTCGCGACCGCGACCCTGGGCTTCTGGCTCGGCACGGGCAACGGCCTGGCGGCGGCGTTCACGGCGGCGGTCGCCGTCCTCATCATCGCCTGCCCGTGCGCGCTCGGCCTGGCCACGCCGACCGCCCTCATGGTCGGCACCGGCCGGGGCGCGCAGCTGGGCATCCTGATCAAGGGCCCGGAGGTGCTGGAGTCGACGCGCGCCGTCGACACCGTCGTCCTCGACAAGACCGGCACGGTCACCACCGGACGGATGACGCTGCGCGACGTGATCGCGGGCGAGGACGAGTCGGCAGCCGAGATCCTGCGCTACGCCGGCGCGCTCGAGGACGCCTCCGAGCACCCGATCGCGCGGGCCATCGCCGACGCCGCCCGCGAGGCAGGGACGCTGCCCGCCGTCGAGGACTTCGCCAATGTCGAGGGCCTCGGGGTGCAGGGCGTGCTGGTCGACGGCGACGCGTCGCACGCCGTCCTGGTGGGGCGGCCGCAGCTGCTGGAGGAGTGGTCGCAGCACCTCTCCCCCGCGCTCTCGTCGGCGCTGGAGGCGGCTCAGCGGACCGGCGGCACGGCCGTCGCGGTCGGCTGGGACGGTCAGGCGCGCGGCATCGTCGTGGTCGCCGACGCGATCAAGCCGACCTCGGCCACCGCCATCGCCGAGCTGCGCTCGCTGGGCCTGCGGCCCGTCCTGCTGACCGGCGACAACGCGGCCGTCGCGCGGACGGTGGCGGCCGAGGTGGGCATCGACGAGGCGGACGTGTTCGCCGACGTACTGCCGGCCGACAAGGTCGACGTTGTCAAGCGGCTGCAGTCCGAGGGCCGGGTGGTCGCGATGGTCGGCGACGGCGTCAACGACGCTGCCGCGCTCGCCCAGGCCGACCTCGGCCTGGCGATGGGCACCGGCACCGACGTCGCCATCGAGGCGAGCGACCTCACCCTGGTGCGGGGCGACCTGCGGGTGGCGGTCGACGCGATCCGGCTCTCGCGCCGGACGCTGGCGACCATCAAGGGCAACCTGTTCTGGGCGTTCGCCTACAACGTCGCCGCCCTGCCGCTTGCCGCCGCGGGCCTGCTGAACCCGATGCTCGCGGGTGCGGCGATGGCGTTCTCGTCGGTGTTCGTGGTGTCGAACAGCCTGCGCCTGCGGGGCTTCAAGGCGACGGCCTGACGCCTCACGCCGCACGACCCCTGCCCCGCGCGCCACGGCGTGCGAGGTAGGGGTCGGTCACGACCAGAAAGTCGGTGACCACGACCGCGACCTCGCCGGACGCGTCGCGCCCGAGCCAGGTCGGATAGCAGCCGTCCCCCCAGCCGGACGGGAACGCCGCGAGCGGCATCCCCGCCACCACCTCGACCAGGACGCCGCCCACCGGCTCCTCCTCGCCGAAGAGCGCCTGCGACAGCCGGTCCTGCAGCCGCCCGTCGTCGGCCTCCAGCACCGGCCCGATCCGCTTCGCCGACGGCATCCCCACGAAGCAGCCGGCGCCGCTGTCGACGCCGTACCCGAGGTAGGAGTCCCAGCGCAGCCCCGGCTTGGCGCCCGCGAACCCCGCCGGCTCCCACGAGACCACCGGTCCGTCGCCGCTGACCAGGAGCGCCGCGGCGGTGCGATGGTGGCCGAGACTGATCTCGACGTCGGCGGCCACGACGTCGTACGGCGTGACGCGCAGGGTCTGCGCCATCGGTCGCGGGTGCGCGCCGATCAGGTAGGGATCGGCCAGCACCAGCTGCCCGAACGGGAACACCATCCGCCCCAGCGGGTGCAGGGTGACCGGCATCGGCCCCTCGCCCGCGTGCTCGCGGTGGTCGGTGAGCTCGCCGGCGCAGAGGCCGTCGTACAGCCAGGCGGCGCGGCGATGCCACCACCGCCCCCGCCGCGCCCGGCGGACCTTGGCGTCCGGGAGCCTGGTCATGGATTCACGCTAGCGAGGCAAGGCGGGGTGCGTCATGGCGCAGAGAGGTGATCGGCGGGGATCCGGTGAACCTGATCGATGCAATCCGCGCCGATGATCGACCCGGCAGAAGTTTCCGCCGGGTCAGCGCGTTTCGCGAGCCAGTTTGTGACGGGTCGGCGACGTGGGCGGCCGACCAACCCCGCGACACACCGCCGCCAGCAGAGTCGTGTGCCTGAGAACCCGCCCACAGGCGTTCTCAGGCACACGACTCCCGCCCGACCAGCCCGGCACACCAACCCCGGCACACCAACCCGTCAGGAATCAAGAAGTCCCGACCCACCCACCCGGCCTACGGTCAAGACATGAGCAACATCAACACCCTCGTCCTCGAGGTGGCCGACCCGGCCGCCGCCCGCACCTTCTACACCGAGGCCTTCGGCCCCGACCTCCCGCTCGACTTCCGCGCCGGCAGCACGCCGTCCGAAGGGTTCCGCGGCTTCCACGTCTCCTTCGTCATGGCCCAGCCGGCGGACGTCGACGCGCTGGCCGAGTCCGCGCTGGCCGCGGGCGCGACGATGATCAAGCCGGTGAGTAAGTCCTTCTGGGGCTACGGCGGCGTGCTGCGCGCGCCCGACGGCGCGATCTGGAAGGTCGCCAGCTCGTCGAAGAAGAACACCGGCCCGGTGAGTCGCTCGTTCGAGAGCATCGCGCTGCTGATCGGCGCGGCGGACGTCGCCGCCAGCAAGCAGTTCTATGTCGACCGCGGCTTCGGCGTGGGCAAGAGCTTCGGCAAGAAGTACGTCGAGTTCACCGCCGGCACCGGCCGCGTCACGCTCGCGCTGCTCAGCCGCAAGGCGCTCGCCAAGGACGCCGGCGTCCCCATGGAGGGCAGCGGGTCGCACCGCCTCACCATCGTCGGCGGCGCCACCGCGGCCACCGACCCGGACGGCTTCCCGTGGGAGCCGGAGGGTCAGCGCCAGTCGTCGGAGACGACCTCGTCGAGCGCGGAGTCGATCAGCTCGAGCAGCGACTGATCGTCCGCGCCGAGCCAGCGGCGCTAGGCGTACTCGCCGCGCTCGACTGCGTCGGCACCCCCGGTCGCACCCGGCAGATCTGCTGTCGAATCGGCGAAATCGGAGCAGTATTGCCGGGTGAGACGGGGACCAGCCCCTAGGAGGCCAGCGCCGCCTCGACCGCGGCCAGGTCGTCGGCGTCGAGCTGCCACGCGGCCGCGGCGGCGTTGGCGGCCACCTGCGCGGGCATGGTCGCGCCGGCGATGACCGACGTGACGCCGTCCTGGGCGAGCAGCCAGCCGAAGGCGAGCGAGACCAGGTCCCGTCCGCGGTCGGCCGCGACCTTGGCGAGCCGCTCGACGGCGGCGAAGTTGGCGTCGGTCGCGACCGCCGCGAAGTAGGGCATCGTCGCGAGCCGCGAGCCGTCCGGGAAGGGCCGGCCGGCGGCGTACTTGCCGGTGAGCAGGCCCGACGCGAGCGGGAAGTACGGCACGACGCCCATCGACTCGGCGCGCGCGGCCGGCACGATCGACTCCTCGACCGCGCGGGCCAGCAGGTTCCACTCGATCTGGACGCCGGTGAAGGTCGCCAGCCCGCGCGAGCGGGCGGCGGCGTTCTGATCGACGATCTGGGCGGCGTCGACATTGGACGTCGCCACGTGCAGCACCTTGCCCGCCCGCACCAGCTCGTCGAGGGTCTCCACGACCTCCTCGACGGGCGCCTCGGCGTCGGGATAGTGCTGGTAGTAGACGTCGATCCGGTCGGTGCCGAGCCGGCGCAGGCTGCCCTCGGCGGCCTCCCGGATCCGGCGGGCGAGGGCGCCCGGGGCGAACTCCTCGCCGTCGGGGCGCGGGAGGTACTTGGTCGCGATGACGGCCTGGTCGCGACGTGCCCCGAGGGCCGCGCCGAGGAACTCCTCCGACTTCCCGCCGCCGTACATCTCGGCGGTGTCGAAGTGGGTGATCCCCTCGTCGAGCGCGGCGGCGACGACCTCGCGGGTCTGCTCGGCGTCGAGCTTCATGCCGAAGTTGTTGCCGCCCAGACCGACGACCGACAGCTCGGGGCCGCCGGCGCCCAGCGCACGCGTCCGCATCAGGCGACGCCCGCCGCGGCCTTCGCGCCGGCGGCGTGCCGCGCGACGATGTGGCCGAACACCAGGCCCTGGCCGATGGTCGCGCCGGCGCCCGGATAGCTGCGCCCGAAGACGTTGGCCGCCGTGTTGCCGATCGCGTAGAGACCCTCGATCGGGGTCCCGTCGGCGCGCAGCGGGCGGCCGAGCTCGTCGGACTTGATGCCGCCGCAGGTGCCGAGGTCGCTGAGGACGACCTTGACGGCGTACAGGTCGCCGCTGTCGAGCGGGCGCAGGTTGGGGTTGGGGCTGACCGTCGGGTCGCCGTAGTAGCGGTCGTAGGCGCTCTTGCCGCGGCCGAAGTCGTCGTCGATGCCGGACGCCGCGAGCGCGTTGAAGCGGGTCAGGGTCGCGGTCAGCTCGGCCTCGGGCAGGCCGGTGGCGGCGGCCAGCGCGGCGGCGGACGACGCCTTGTGCGCGATGCCGGCGTCGTACCACTCCTGCGGGATCGCCATCCGCGGGAACAGCGAGCCCGCGAGGACGTAGCTATTGCGGTAGGCCTGGTCGAAGAGCAGCCACATGTCGCCGACCGGCGTGCCCGCGCGGTCCTTGGCGAGCACGGTCTGGCCGAAGGTCATGTAGTCGGTCGACTCGTTGATGAACCGGCGACCGCTGCCGTCGACGATGATCGAGCCGGGCAGCGAGCGCTCGGCGAGCAGCACCTGCGGCGAGCCGCCGGGCAGCGGCGCGACGGCCGGGAACCACCAGGTCTGGTCCATCAGGTCGAGGTCGGCGCCGAGGCCGGCGGCGAGCTTGATCGCGTCGCCGGTGTTGCCGGTGTTGCCGAGGCTCCACTCCTGGAGGAACTCGGCCTGGTAGCGGTGGCGCATGTCCATGTCGTGGTCGAAGCCGCCCGCCGCGAGGACGACGCCCTTCCGGGCGAGAACGGTCTCCCGCGCGCCGTTGCGCTCGACGACGGCGCCGACGACGCGGTCGCCCTCGGTGACCAGCTCGACGAGCGAGGTCTCGCGCCAGATCGGGATGCCGGCACGCAGCGCGCCGGCGAACAGGCCGGCCGCGAGCGCCTGGCCGCCGGCCAGGTAGTGGCGGCCGATCAGCTTGCCGCCGATGCCCTGGGCCGCGCGGCGCATGATGAGCGGGACGCCGCGGCGCGGGACCCGGGCGACCAGGTTCATCCACTTGTAGTCGGCGCCGGTGACCGGCATCGGGACGGGCGCCTCGACGACGCCGGGCCGGAGCAGCTTGCGCGACTTGCCCAGCACCGACGCGTTGAACGGCCGGCTCTCGATGCTGCGGCCCTCGGCGTCGCCGCCGGGGAGCTCGGGGTGGTAGTCGGAGTAGCCGCGGGCCCACATCAGTTTGAGGCCGGTGGTGCGCTGCAGCATGGAGATGGTCTCGGGGCCGTGCTCGAGGAAGGCCTGCCAGCGCGCCTTCGGGGCGCTGTCGCCGACGACGGCCTCGAGGTAGGTCTCGCCGCGCTCGAGGGTGTCGGTCGAGCCGGCGGCGGTGAGCGCCGGGTTGGCGGGGATCCAGAAGGCGCCGCCGGAGCGGGCGGTCGAGCCACCGACGTACTCGGTCTTCTCGACGACGAGGACGTCGAGGCCCTGCTCGCGGGCGCTGAGCGCGGCGGCGAGGCCGGTGCCCGAGCCGATGACGAGGAGATCGACGGTGGTGTCGGACATGGGATCTTCCCTTCGGAGATAACTAGCCGTTCGGCTAGTTATTCTAAGCTTGCTGGCAGGGGAATCACGAGCATGAACGATGGGCGATGATGCGGGCATGACAAGTGCCGTTGTGCGGGAACGCGGGAGCCGTCCCGGTCGCGCCGGCATCCTGACCGCGGCGACCGGGCTGTTCGCCGTCCAGGGCGTCTCCGGCACCTCGCTGCAGCAGATCGCCGAGGCCGCGGGCATCACGAAGGCGGCCGTCTACCACCACTTCCCGACCAAGGACGACGTCGTGGCCGCCGTCCTCGCGCCGGCGCTCGACGCGCTGCGCCAGATCGTCCGCACCGCCGGCGCCCACCAGGATCCGCGCGGCCGGATCGAGGCCACGATCATCGGCCTCGCCAACCAGGCCGTGCAGCACCGCCTGGTCTGGTCGGTGCTCATGCAGGACGCCGGCGTCGCCGACCACGTCCGCAACGACCCCACCCACGAGGAGCTCTTCGACGGGCTGCAGACGCTGCTCTCCGGCCCCACGCCGTCGACGTCCGACCGACTCCTGGTGTCGGTCTTCCTGTCGGGGCTGCTCGGGCCGCTGCTCGACCCGCGCTGCGCCGACATCGGCGACGACGACCTGCGCGAGGGCATCGTCCGCGCCGGGCGTCGGCTGCTGCTCGACGCCACTGACGCGGCCTGAGGCCGGCGATGGCCGAGACCGAGATCGCGCTCGAGATCCACGGCCACCACCTGCCCGGTCGCACGTGGTGCCCCGCCGACGCGCCGCACGGCAACGTCCACGTCGGGATCCAGGTCGGCCGCGAGCCGGCCGAGCTGGTGCCGGGTGACACCGACGCGGCCCAGTGGTCGCTCACCGTACGACGACGCGAGCTCGCCGACGGCGCCGTCGACTTCCGGGGCCCGGCCGTGCAGGGCCGCCGCGGCGCCCGCTTCGTCTACCTGACCTGGGGCGACGTCGACCCGGACGGCGGGTTCCACATGTTCCGGCGGGCCAAGCTGATGCTCGACGACCTGCTCGCCGTCCCCGGCGCGCCGACCCGGATCGTGGCCGCCGTCCATCTCACCGACGACCGCGGCGGCCCCCGCTGCGCCCGGCTCGCGCCCCCGGCGCTCCAGCTCCGCCCCGCCTGACCCGCCCGGCACCCCGCGGACGGCGATCGTCCGACACCGTTGTGCGATTGCTCAACGCGCCCCGCCGCGGTTGTGGCGGATGGACCGGCGCGCGCCACCCCGGCCCGGATGCATGCTGACGAGGTCAACGTGATCCAGGGCACAGGGGGGAACGCCGTGAGCGTGCACGAGCAGCAGGAGCAGCGGCCGGACGACGGCCGGCCGGCCGACGTCCTCATCGTCGGAGCCGGGGCCTCGGGCGGCGTGGCCGCCCTCGAGCTGGCCGGCCGCGGGTTCCGCGTGGTCTGCCTCGAGCAGGGCGACTGGAACATCCCGGACGACTTCACCGGCAACAAGCCGGAGTGGGAGCTCACCAAGCTCAAGCAGTGGAACCCGGCGCCCAACGTGCGCCAGGGCGCGGCCGACTATCCGGTCGACACCAGCGAGACCCCGATCGAGCCGCTCATGTTCAACGGCGTCGGCGGCTCGACGATCATGTTCTCCGGCCACTGGGTGCGCGCGATGCCGTCGGACTTCAAGGTCCGCACGCTCGACGGCGTCGCCGACGACTGGCCGTTCACCTACGCCGACCTGGCGCCCTTCTACGACGAGGTCACCGCCCACATCGGCGCGTCCGGCCTCGAGGGCGACCCGGCCTACCCGGACCCGCACACCTTCCCCAACCCGCCACTGCCGCTCGGCAAGTACGGCCTCGCCGCCGCCAAGGGCATGGACAAGCTCGGCTGGCACTGGTGGCCGGCGCCCAACGCGATCGCGTCGAAGAACTTCCGCAACCGCCCCGCCTGCCAGCGCTTCGGCGCGTGCGAGTCGGGCTGCCCGACCGGCGCCAAGGCGAGCACCGACCTGACCCACTGGCGCGACGCCATCGACAAGGGCGCCCGCCTCATCACCGGCGCCCGGGTCCGCCGGCTGACCGTCGACGCCCAGGGCCTCGTCACCGGCGCCGAGTACGTCGACCGGGACGGCGTCGTCCGGCACCAGGCGGCGGGCGTGACCGTCCTCGCCGCGAACGGCGTCGGCACCCCGCGCCTGCTGCTCAACTCGACGTCGTCCCTCTTCCCGAACGGCCTCGCGAACTCCTCGGGCCTGGTCGGCAAGCGGCTGATGGTCCACCCGTACGCGTCGGTCTACGGCACCTACGAGGAGGAGATGGAGACCTGGCTCGGCCCGGCCGGCCAGGCGCTGCAGTCGCTGCACTTCTACGAGTCCGACCCGTCGCGCGGCTTCATCCGCGGCGCGAAGTGGAACCTGATGCCGACCGGCGGCCCGCTGCGCAACACGCTGTGGGAGCCCGGCCAGGACTGGCGGACCGCCTTCGGCCCGGCCTTCCACGACCGGCTGCAGAACACCTTCGGACACACCTCCGAGTGGGGCATCACCACCGAGGACCTGCCCGAGGAGCACAACGAGGTCGTCCTCGACCCGACGCTCACCGACGCCGACGGCATCCCGGCGCCGCGGATCCGCTACACGATCAGCGAGAACACGCAGCGGATGATCGACTTCAACGTCGCCCGCGCGGTCGAGGCGCACCAGGCCGCCGGCGCGATCCACGTCGACCCGATCCCGGTGGTCCGCGAGAGCGGCTGGCACCTGCTCGGCACGGCACGGATGGGCGACGACCCGTCGACGTCCGTCGTCGACCAGTGGGGCCGGGCGCACGACGTCCCCAACCTGTTCGTGATCGACGGCAGCGTCTTCGTGACGTCGACCGGCATGAACCCCACCGCGACCATCATGGCCGTCGCCCTCCGCGCGATGCGCCACCTCGCCGACCACCGCAGCGACCAGCAGTTCGCGGGCTGAAGGAGCGCATGATGAGCCTCACCACCGACCAGCGGGCGACCTTCGCGGCCGTCGCCGACGTCCTCATCCCGGGTGCCGGCACGCAGCCGTCGGCCACCGCCGCCGGCGTCCCGGAGCGCCTGGACTGGGCCCTGACCCATCGCCCCGACCTCGCGTCCCCGCTCGCCGACGCACTCGACCGGTGCGCCGCCGCCGGCGACCTGGAGTCCGCCCTCGACGCGCTCGCCGCCGACGAGCCGCACCTGCTCGAGGCGCTGACCGTGCTCACCGCGGGCGCCTACCTGACCACCCCCGCGGGCTTGGCGGGCCGGCCGTACGCCGCCGCGCCGCGCAATGTCACCGACGAGATCGACAGCTACGTCGATCTGCTCGAGGTCGTCGCCGAGCGCGACTTCGAGATCCGGGGCGTGTGACATGTCGGCACTTCCTGCGAGCAACGCTCCCCTGCTCCTGCACATGGTCGGCGGCCGCAGCGTCGCCGGCTCCGGCACCTCGACCCACCCGGTCGTGAACCCGGCGACCGGCGCCGTGATCGCCCGGGCCACCAACGGCACCGCCGAGGACGTCGACCAGGCCGTCGCCGTCGCGACCACCGCCTTCGCCGCCTGGCGCCGGACCACCCCGGCCGAGCGGGCCGACGTCCTGCTCCGGGCGGCGGGCGTCGTCGAGGAGAACGGCGACGAGCTGGCCCGCCTGGAGTCGGCCAACGCCGGCAAGCCGCTGGCCCTGGCCCGTGAGGACGTCGCCGGCACCGTCGACACGCTGCGGTTCATGGCCGGCGCGGTGCGCGCCCAGCAGAGCCTGGCCGCCGGCGACTACCTGGCCGGCAAGACGTCGATGATCGTGCGCGAGCCGGTCGGCGTCGTCGCCGCGATCACGCCGTGGAACTACCCGCTGCTCACCGCCGCCTGGAAGATCGGCCCGATCCTCGCCGCCGGCAACACCTGCGTGCTCAAGCCGTCGGAGCAGACGCCGCTCACCACGATCCGGCTCGCCGAGCTGCTCGCGGACGTCGTCCCGCCGGGCGTCCTCAACATCATCCTGGGCGAGGGACCCGTGGTCGGCGAGGCGCTCGCGACCCACCCCGACGTCGCGCTGGTCTCGGTCACCGGCAGCGTCCGCAGCGGCCAGGCCGTCGCGCGCGCCGCGTCCGACTCGCTCAAGCGGGTGCACCTCGAGCTCGGCGGCAAGGCGCCGGTCATCGTCTTCGCCGACGCCGACCTGGACGCCGTCGCCGACGGCATCGCGTTCGCCGGCTTCGGCAACTCCGGCCAGGACTGCGGCGCCGCCTGCCGGGTGCTCGTCGAGGAGTCCGTCCACGACGCCCTCGTGGAGCGACTCGTCGCCCGCGCCGAGGCGCTCGTCGTCGGCGACCCGGTCGAGGGTGAGGCCGTCGAGATGGGCCCGCTCGTCTCCGAGGCCCACCGCGACAGCGTCGTGGGCTTCCTCGAGCGCGCGTACGCCGAGGGCGTGCGCGCCGCGGCCGGCGGCGGAGCCCCCGACCGAAGCGGGTTCTTCGTCTCCCCCACCGTCCTGGTCGACATCCCGGCCGACGCGGAGTGCGTGCGCCAGGAGATCTTCGGCCCGGTCGTCACGGTCGAGACGTTCGCCGACGAGGAGGCTGCCGTCGCGGCGGCCAACGACACGGCGTACGGACTCGCGGCGTCGGTCTGGACCGGGAACGCCCGCCGGGCCGCCGCCCTGCCCGGCCGGCTCGACTTCGGGACGGTGTGGGTCAACGACCACCTGTCCTTCGCCACCGAGATGCCGTGGGGCGGCTTCAAGGCCTCCGGCTACGGCCGCGACCTGTCGGCCTACGCGCTCGACGACTACTCCCGCACCAAGCACGTCATGGTCAATCACGGGTGACCCTCAGCAACGAAGGAACCGTCCCATGTCGAACGAAAACACTCTCGTCGAGGGCCTGACCATCCAGCCGGTGCCGGAGGATCAGCGCACCGGCAAGGTCCAGCACCTCTTCTCCTTCTGGTTCACCGTCCAGATCATCCCGCTGGCCGTCGTCACCGGCTTCCTCGGACCGACCGTCTTCGGTCTCGACGTCGGCTCGACGATCCTCGCGATCGTCTGCGGCAGCGTCGTCGGCGCGGTGTTCATGGCGCTGCACTCCGCGCAGGGCTCCCAGCTCGGCGTGCCGCAGATGATCCAGGCCCGCGCCCAGTTCGGGATGTTCGGCTCGGTGCCGCTGACCGTGATCGTGGTCCTGATCTACGTCGGCTGGATCGTGTCGCTGATGGTGCTGGCCCAGCAGACGCTGGGCGCGGTGCTGACCGGGCTCGGCCACACCACCGGCCTGCTGCTGAGCACCGCGGTGACCCTGTTCGCCGTCGTGGTCGGCTACCAGCTGATCCTCCGCTTCAACCGGATCATGGTCTGGCTGTCGGGCCTGGCGCTGCTGCTCACGCTCGTCTACACCGGCATGAAGGCCGCCGACGGCGGCGTGAGCCTGGCCTCCGCGGGCGGCGCGTTCAACTGGGCCGGCTTCCTCGGGATGGCCTCCGTCGTGGGCGTCTGGCAGCTGTCGTACGCGCCGTACGTCTCCGACTACTCGCGCTACCTGCCCTCGAACACCACCACCCGCTCGGCGTTCTGGTACACCTACGCCGGCACCGTGCTCGGTGTCATCGGCTCGATGACGGTCGGCGCCTTCCTGGTCGCCGGACTGGGCGCGAACGGCGTGCTGGCCGACCTCGACAACATCATGCCGCACCCGGTGTTCGTCTTCGTGATGCTCGCGTTCTTCCTCGGCGCGATCGACGCCGGCGTGATCAACATGTACGGCTCGTCGCTGTGCGTGCTGACCTGCCTGCAGACCTTCCGGCTGAACTGGGCGCCCCGCTCCTCGGCCCGCCACCTGGTCGCCGTGACCCTCGCGATCGCCGTGTTCGTCGCCTCCACGACCGTCACGGACAACTTCATGGCCGAGTACACCAACTTCATCCTGGTGCTCGCCTACCTGCTGGTGCCGTGGAGCATCATCAACCTGGTCGACTACTACCTGGTCCACAAGGGCGACTACGACCCGAACTCGTTCAGCGACCCGAACAGCGGCTACGGCGCCGTCAACGGCCCCGCGCTCCTCAGCTACGTCCTCGGCTGCATCGTCCAGATCCCCTTCATGTCGACCACGCTCTACGTCGGGGCGATCGCCAAGGACACCGGCGGCGTCGACACCTCCTGGATCGTCGGCAGCATCGCGACCGGCTTCATCTACCTCGGCCTGCTCCGCCTCTGGCGCCGGCCCGCGGCCCACGTCCTCACCCCTGAAACGGAGATCTCCGCATGAGCAAGCACCAGCCGATCGGCGCCCTCGAGGCGACGAAGATCCCGCGATACGCCGGCCTCGGCACCTTCGCGCGGATCCCGTTGATCGAGTCGGTGCCCGACTACGACGTCGCGATCCTCGGCGTCCCCTTCGACGGCGGTACGTCGTACCGGCCCGGCGCCCGCTTCGGCCCGATGGGCATCCGACAGGCCTCTCGCCACCTGCGGCCGCGCTTCCACGTCGAGCTCGACACCGCGCCGCTGGAGGAGATCCAGGTCGTCGACGCCGGCGACGTGCCGTGCACGCCGTACAACATCGAGGAGGCGATGGAGCAGATCGAGGACATGGCCCGCGACGTCCTCGGCACCGACGGACGGCGGATCGTGACCCTCGGCGGCGACCACACCGTCGCGCTGCCGATGCTGCGCGCCGCGCACCGCCAGCACGGGCCGATCGCGCTGGTCCACTTCGACGCGCACCTCGACACGTGGGACACCTACTTCAAGGCGCCGATCACCCACGGCACCGTCTTCCGCCGGGCCTTCGAGGAGGGCCTGCTCGCCGAGGACAAGTCCATCCACGTGGGCATCCGCGGCCCGATCTACGACCGGATGGACCTGGTCGACGACGCCAAGTTCGGCTTCCGGATCATCCGCGCCGGCGACCTCGACTTCCTCGGCATCGAGGGCGCGGCCGACGCGATCCGGCAGCGGGTCGGCGACGCGCCGGTCTACGTCTCGATCGACATCGACGTGCTCGACCCGGCGTTCGCGCCCGGCACCGGGACGCCCGAGATGGGCGGCCTCAACAGCCGCGAGCTGCTGCACGTGCTGCGCCGACTGGACGGGCTCAACATCATCGGCGCGGACGTCGTCGAGACCGCGCCCGACTACGACCACGCGGAGGTCACCTGCGTCGCCGCGGCGACCGTCGCCTTCGACCTGGTGACGCTGATGAGCAAGAACGCGCCCGCGCAGTCGCCCGCGTAGTCTTCGCACATGGCGATCACGGTGCGGGATCTGCTCGAGATGCCGCACCTTCGGCTCCGCCTGCACTCCGGTGCGGGCGGAGTCGACCGCGCGGTGTCGTGGACGCACACCTCCGACCTCCCCGAGCCGTGGCGGTGGCTGACCGGCGGCGAGCTGCTGATGACCAACGGGATGTCCTTCCCGTCGTCCGGCGCGGACCAGGCCGCGCTCGTCGCGCAGCTGGTCGACGCCGGGGCCAGCGCCCTCGCGATCGGCGAGCGGATGTACTGCCCGCCACTGACGCCCGAGCTCGCCGCCGCCAGCGAGGAGCTCGGGCTGAGCGTGCTGATCATCGCCTACCCGATGCCGTTCGTGGCGATCTCGCAGGCGGTCGCCGCTGCCAACCTGCTCGAGCAGTCGGACCGGCTGATCCGCACCGAGCGGATCTACCGGACCCTGCAGCGGATGGTCAGCCTCGAGGTCGACAGCTCGCTGCTCTCGCGGGACCTCTCCCAGCAGCTGGGCTGCGCGGTGCACGTGTGCCACCGCGAGTCGAGTGAGCCGTGGTATCCGCACGACCCGCGCTTCGACGACGTCCTCACCGACGCGCTGCGGGGCGGCGCCGGCGGCGCGCGTCAGCTGCGGGCCGGTGCGTTCGCCGTACCGCTGGCGGACGGGCGCGAGCTGCGCCTGGTCGACGTGCCGACCCAGCCGGCCGCCGTCCTGGCGCTGGTGTCGGAGCCGCACCACGTCCTCGACGCGATCCTGGTGCAGCACGCGGTCACGGTGATCGCGCTCGAGCTCGCGCAGTCGCTGATGCGCGTCGAGCAGGACCGCCGGCTCGGCTCCGAGCTGCTCGCGCAGCTGATCGAGGGACAGGTCGACCCGCGCGCCGGCCGCCGACAGCTGCAGTCGCTCGGCCTCGACATCTCCGAGACGACGCTCTTCGCGATCTCCTCCGACGACCTCGAGCGGCTCCGCGACCTCCACGTCGCGCTGTGGCGCAACGACATCCGCCACCTCGTCGTCCACCGGTCCGGGCTGCTCTACGTGCTGTGCGTCGAGCGGCCCGAGGTGCTCGCCGTCCTGCGCGCGCACCTGGGCGACGCGGCGACCGTCGGCATCAGCGGCCCGGTCGCGACGCTCGACCGCGTGCCCGAGGCGGTCCGCGAGGCCGCCTGGGCGATGCGCGCCGCGGCCGACGTGCCGACGCGGACCTTCCGCTACGGCGACGCGACCCCCATCCTCGGCATCGCCGCCCTCGACGACGCCGGCGCCCTCGCGACCCGCGTGCTCGGGCCGCTGGTCGAGCACGACCAGGTGCACAACGCCGGGCTGCTGCACACGCTGGAGGTCTTCTTCGCCCACCAGCGCTCGTGGCAGAAGACCGCCGACGCGCTGCACGTGCACCGGCAGACGGTGCTCTACCGGATCCGCAAGGTCGAGCAGATCACCGGCTTCGACGTCAACGACACCGCCGACATCGCCCAGCTGTGGCTGGCGTTGCAGGCGCACACGCTGCTGAGCGGGCCGCCGCGGGAGCCGCGCGGCTGATGCTCAGCGGCTCAGCCAGTCAGCGGCTCAGCCGCGGTCCTCGCGCAGGGTGTGGGCGACGAGGGCGTTGGCATGGCCGTGGCCGAGGCCGTGCTCGGTCTTGAGGAAGGTCACCAGCTCGCCGTGCTTGGCGCTCGCATAGCCCGGGTGGGCGCGCAGGGTCTCCTGCCAGTGGGCGATCGGATGGCCGTAGGTCTTCTCGATCGAGGGGAAGTACGACGCGGGGCCCTTCACGGCGGGCGGCTTGCTCACGGTCATGACTCCTTCGACTCAGCGTCGGGCGCAGATTCATCGGTGCCCGGCTCATCGGTGCCCGGCTCATCGGTGCCCGGCTGATCGGTCGGGACGGCGAGCGCCCGGGCGTAGATCGCGCGCACCACCGCCTCCTTGCGGGCGTTGTACTGCATCGAGTGCTCCCCCTCCGCGGCAGCCGCGGCCGCCGCCTCGCGCTTGGTCGAGGCGTAGCGCGCGACGTCGTCGGGGTGGGTGCGTAGCCAGTCGCGGAACCGCCGGTGCCGCGCGATCTCCGGGCTGTCCGGCCCGAACACGTGCAGGTGGCACGACGGGTCGCTGCCGCGCAGCAGCCGGTGGCCGTTCCACCACGGCTCGCGGACGCGCAGCTCGAGGCCGAGCGCCTGCAGCGCCGGGACGTACGCGTCCTCGTCGTCCGGGTCGGCCACCACCAGGTCGATGTCGATGATCGGCTTCGCGGCGAGGCCCGGGACCGCGGTGGAGCCGACGTGCTGGATCAGCAGCGCCCGGTCGCCGAGAGCGCCCCGTACCTGAGCCGCGAGGCGGTCGAAGGCCGCCGGCCAGGCGGGATCGGCGTCGACGAAGCGGACGTCGGTGCTCGGCCCGGCGCCGTCGACCCAGGGCGACGGCAGCGGCCCGGTGTGCCGGGCGATCGCGTCGACGAGCACGCCCCACAGCGGGCGCGGCCGGTCGTGGCCCATGTCGGGGACGAGCAAGAGGTGGGCGCCGGGCACCAGCTCCGCCGTACGACGTCCACCGCTCGGGTCGATCAGCGTGTCGTCGAGCCCGTGGACCACGAGGGTCGGCACGTCGAGCGCGGCCAGCTCGGGCGCACGGGATCCGGCGAGGACCATCGCGGCGAGCTGCCGCGGGACACCCGCCGGGTAGTAGGCGCGGTCCCAGCTCTCCCCGGCGAGTGACCGCAGGGCGTCGACGTCGGCGTAGCGGCGGGAGGCCCACACCAGCTCGCGATCCGCCGACGCAACATAGCCGTCGCGGTCGGCCGGACGCGGCGCGAAGAGCGCCTGCTGCGCCTCCGGCGACGACTGCCCGACCTCCGGCTCGCCGGTCGACGACATCATCGAGGTCAGCGACGCCACCCGCTCGGGGAAGGCGATCGCCATCGTCTGCGCGATCATCCCGCCCATCGACGCGCCGACCACGTGCGCGCGGTCGATGCCGAGCGCGGTGAGCAGGCCGATGCCGTCGGCGGCCATGTCGCGCAGTGAGTACGGCGCCATCGCCAGCGCCGCCGCGACGTCGCCCGTGCTGACCGCGGCGATGAAGTCGCCCAGGTCGACCGGGTGGTCGTCGTACCGCGTGGAGAGGCCACAGTCGCGGTTGTCGTAGCGGATCACGTAGCGGCCGCGGTCGGCGAGCATCCGGCAGAGGTCCTCGTGCCAGGCGATCAGCTGCGCGCCGAAGCCCATCACCAGCAGGACCGGCGGATCGGCGGGATCCCCGAACGTGTCGTAGGCGATCGAGACGTCCGGTGCGACCTGCGCGATCGGCACGTCAGACCAGCCCGTGCTCGTGGGCGAACACCACGATCTGCACCCGGTCGCGCAGCCCGAGCTTGCGCAGGATCGCGCCGACGTGCGTCTTCACCGTCGACTCGCTGAGGAAGACGCGCTCGGCGATCTCCTGGTTGGACAGGCCCTTCGCCACCGCGCCGAACACCTCTCGCTCCTTGTCGGTCAGCCCCAGGTACGTCGCCGGCGGGGTCGCCGCGGCCTGGAACTGGCTGTCGAGCAGCGTAGAGAGATCCGTCGGCGCAAGCACCGCATTTCCCGAGTGGACGGTGCGGATCGCGTCGCGCAGCATGATGGGCGTCGTCCCCTTGAGCAGGAAGCCGCTCGCGCCGTACCGGATCGCGGCGGCGGCGCGGTCGTCGAGATTGAACGTCGTCAGCACCACCACGCGCACCGGCCGCTCGCGGCGAGCCGCCCGGTCGGGCAGGAAGATCTGCCGAGTCGCTTCGACGCCGTCCATCTCCGGCATCCGGATGTCCATCAGCACGACGTCCGGCTCCAGGTCGTCGACGAGCTGCACCGCCTCGAACCCGTCGGCCGCGGTGCCGACGACCGTCATCCCCTCCTGCGCCTCGACGATGACGCGGACGCCCTCGCGGAAGAGGTCCTGGTCGTCGACGAGCAGTACCCGGATCGGCCCGTCGGCCTCCGCGGCGGTCACCGGGACCTCACCGGCACCCACGCGGTCGCGGTGAACGTGGGCGGGTCGACCCGCCGCCGTACGTCGAGCCGGCCGCCGACCGCCTCGAGCCGTCGACGCATCCCGTCGAGCCCCTGCCCGCCGTTGCCGACCAGGGTCGGCGGCGCGGCCGGCGGTCCGGCGACGGCTATCGGCTGGGTCTCCGCCAGCGGCGGAACATCCGTCGGCACAGCGTTCTGGACCTCGATGCGCAGATCGCCCTCCCAGTGGCGTTCGACGGTCACCGGTCGGTCGCGGCGGCCGTGCTTGATCGCGTTGGTGAGCATCTCCTGCAGCACCCGGAAGGCCACCACCTCCAGCTCCGGCGGCATCGGCTGGGGTGTGCCGACCTCCGTCGTCACCACCTCGTGCCCACTCGCCCGGACGCCGTCGATGAGGCTGTCGAGATCGACATGCCGCGCCGGCGGGGCGGTCGCGTGCTCGGACGTCGACGCGAGCACCTGGCGCACGTCGTCCAGCGACGAGCGCGCCGAGGTGACGATATTGGCCATCGTCACCTTGAGGCCCTGGGTGTCGGCGTCCTCGAGATACTGAGCGGCCTCGGCCTGCGCGAGGATCACCGCCAGCGAGTGCCCCACGACGTCGTGGACGTCGCGCGCCAGCTGGGCCTGCTCCTCGCGGAGCCGGGCGATCTCCTCGGCCTGGTCACGCTCGGCCTCGGCGGCGACCTGCGAGCGGCGGGAGTCCTCGGAGCGGGCAGCGAAGCGCAGCGCCAGGCCGAGGAGCCAGGGCGTCGCCAGCAGCGTGATGCCGAGCAGGGCGCCGAGGATCCGCCAGTCGACGCGGCCCGAGCGGTAGGCGTCGGCGGCGAAGCTGCCCACGCCGAGGAGCTGCAGGGACTCGTAGAAGGTGTACGGCGTCAGCCACAGCACCGCGAGCGCCGCGCCGATCGGGATCGAGAGTCCGCTCAGCCACACCGTCGCGATCCGCCCCCAGCGGGCGCAGCCGAAGGCGACGACCGCGAACAGCACCTCGGTGAGCATCGGGTGCGCATCGGTCACGATCTGGAAGAGCGCGGTGAGCCAGGCGACCGCCAAGGCGGCGCCGGGCAGCGCGCGGGACAGACCGACCGCCACCGCCAGCCCGGTGATGACGACGAGGGGCGTCCACGGGTGCACGTAGTAGTAGCGGTTGATCTCCACCAGGCTGATCAGCAGGATCGCCAGCCCGGCGAGGGCGTCGGGCAGCCACCGCAGCAGGTGTCTCACGCCGGAACCGCCACCCGCTCGGGGCTCCAGCGACGCTGGAGCGGCGCCTCGACGTACCGCCACGACAGGGCCGCCGCGACCAGGGTCAGCAGGACCGCGGGGAGCGGCGGGAGCCAGAGCGACAGCGGGTAGTTCCACAGGTACGCCGCGTACGACACCACGCCCAGCGCGACCACCGCGCGCAGCGGCCCGGTGATCGTGGTCCATCGGCGCCAGGCGAGGATCAGGACACCGGTCAGCGCGGCGATGGCGGGGCCTCCTGCCAGGTAGGTGAGGGCGTGTCCCCGCAAGGGAACCACACTCAGCACCGCGAGCGCGGCCAGGGCCACCGGCACCGCCCAGGACGGCAGACGGGGAGCCAGCCGGTCGCCGTACAGCCGGACGGCGGCGCCCACCACGAAGCAGAGCGCCCAGCTGGTCGGCAGCGAGTAGGCGAGGTCCGGGTCCTCGGCGAGCCACCAGGTCGTCGCCAGGCACGCGAGCGCCGTCGCCGCCCCGGCGAGGACGAGCGCGCGGCCGCGACCGAGCAGGAGCAGGGCGGCCGGCCAGAGCAGGTAGAACTGCTCCTCGGTCGCGAGCGTCCAGAGATGGAAGGTCGCGTCGCTCGCATGGCCGAACGGCAGGTTGCCGGTCCAGGTGAGCGCCCAGAGCACGGTCCAGCCGAGCTCGCCGCGGTCGCCGAGCGGGTCGAGCAGGAGGGTCACCACGACGACGCCCGCCACCAGCACGAGCAGCGGCGGCACCAGCCGCTGCGCCCGGCGCCGGTAGAAGGACCGGAGCGGCGGCCGCCGTTCGAGGACACCGGTGATCAGGTAGCCCGACAGCACGAAGAAGACGACGACCCCCACGACGCCCGCCCCCGGCGCGAGATCCGGCAGCGCGTGCCGGAGCATCACCAGGCCGACGGCCAGCCCGCGGAGCAGGTCGAGGCCGTCGATCCGGCCCCTCACCGGTGCGCGCCGTGGACGAGCTCGTCGAGCAGGACGGCGTACGGCATGCCGGCCGCCGCGAACATCCGCGGCGCCTGTGAGTGTGCGGTCATGCCCGGCATCGTGTTGACCTCGTTCAGGACCGGGCCCACCTCGGTCAGGAAGAAGTCGACCCGCGCCACGCCGTCGCACCCGAGCGCCTCGAACACCCGGACCGCAGCGTCGGTCAGCGCCTTCGCGTCGGTCTCGTCGAGCGCAGCGGGGATACGGAAGTCGGCCTGGCCGCCGTACTTGGCGTCGTAGTCGAAGAGCCCGTCGACCACGATCTCCAACGCCGGCGGGACGAACAGGGTCCCGTCGGCTCGCCGCAGCACCGCCACGTCGATCTCGCGACCGACGACGACGTCCTCGACGAGCACCCGGTCGTCGAGCGCCAGCGCGGCCTCCAGCGCCGGCGCCAGCTCCTCGGCCGACAGCACCTTGCTGACGCCCTGGCTGGACCCCGCCGACACCGGCTTCACCACCACCGGGTGGGTCCACCGCAGGCCGGGCGCCGTCGCCGCGGTGACCAGGACCCCCGTGGCCGTGGGGATTCCGACCGCCTGCGCGACCAACTTGGTCGCCCACTTGTCCATCGCGAGCGCGCCCGGGCGGACGCCCGAGCCGACGTACGGCAGGCCGGCGAGCTCGCACAGCGCGGCCAACGCGCCGTCCTCGCCGCGCGGGCCGTGCACGACGGGGAACACGACGTCGCACCCCGCCAGCACCGCGGCTGCGCCGATCAGGCCGATCTCGCGCCCGTCGAGGTGCCAGCCGCCCTCGCGGCCGATCGTGAGCCGGACGACGTCGTAGGCCGTCGGGTCGAGCGCGTCCGCGACCGACGCCGCCGACGCCAGGGACACCTCATGCTCGCAGTTCGCGCCGCCGCCGATGACGGCCACCCGGATGCTCATGCCCGGCTCCCCGTCTCGATCGCCCGCAGGTACGACGCGGCGCGCGTGCGCCGCGGCACCCGCGCGCCGATGCCGGTCACGATCTCGTGCTCGATCGTCCCCGCCCAGGCGGCCCACTCCGCAGCGCTCGGCGCACCCGGTCCGCCTAAGACGGTCACCGTCTCCCCCGCGTCGGCACCCTCGGCGCCGAGGTCGACGACGGCCTGGTCCATCGAGATCCGCCCGACGACGGGGTGGCGGACGCCGCGGACCAGCACCTCCGCCTGGCCCGACGCGATCCGCGGCAGACCGTCGGCGTACCCGAGCGAGATCAGGCCGAGGTGAGTGGCGGTCGGCGTCCGGTAGGCGTGGCCGTAGCCGACGGCCGTCCCCGCGCGGACCCGCCGTACCTGCACGAGCGGGGCGGTGAGCGTCATCGCGGCCTCCAGGTCCGTCGTACCCGAGGGGTCGATGCCCACGAGACCCGCACCGATGCGAGACATCGTGTGGTGACTGCGCGGGTCGGTGAGCGTCGCCGCCGTCGCGGCGAGGTGTCGGTCGCGCGGCCGGAGGCCGGCTCCGCGGGCGACGTCGACAGCCCACGCGAAGCGGGTCCTGCCCAGGGCGTTGCAGGCGTCGTCCGGGTCGTCGGCGCAGCCGAGATGGCCCATCACGCCGACGACCTCGAGCTCACCGCGTTGCTCTGCCCGACGGGCAGCCCGGCACAGGGCTCCCCAGGACGACGGCTCCGCACCGTCGCGCGCCATGCCCGTGTCGATGTGCAGGTGGACGCGCGGTCGCCCGGCCGCCGCCGCGACCCCGGCAAGGTGGGCGAGGCTCGGCACCGCGACCTCGACGTCGCGCGCCGCAGCTGTGGCGAAGTCGGCGTCGACCGGATTGAGCCAGCTGAGGATCGGCGCCACGAGACCCGCATCCAGCAACGCCCACGCCTCGGCCAGGCAGGTGACGCCGAGGCGGGTCGCGCCGTGAGCGAGGGCGGTCCGCGCGACGTCGGCCGCGCCGTGGCCGAAGCCGTCGGCCTTCACCACCGCCATCACCTCGCCGGTGGTGGCCGCGGCGATCCGGGCGGTGTTGCGGCCGATCGCGGCGAGGTCGACGGTGAGCTGCGGCCCGCTCGAGACCGCGGCGCGGGGCTGCACCGCCAGCCGGCTCATGCCGCCACCGCCGACGACAGCGGCCCGTAGAGCGCGTGGGAGGCACCGGTCGCCAGCGCCCAGTAGCGGTCGCCGAGGCTCCAGTGCCACCACTCGGTCGGGTAGTTCACCAGTCCCTGCGCCCCCAGCACCTCGGCCAGCAGGGTCCGGTGCGCCCGGGCGTCGGCGCCGATCCCCGCGGCAGCGAACCAGCACCGGCCGTCGCTCTGCTCGGGCGTCGCATCGATCGGCGTACCGAGGTCGAGCTCCTCACCGCACACGTCGACCAGCGTCAGGTCGACCGCGGCCCCGGCCACGTGGGGCGCCACATCGATCGGCGACACGAACCGGCTGGTCAGCCGCTCCAGGTCGCAAGCGGCGATGCCGGGGTGGAGGGCGGCCAGCTCGGCGGCGTACGAAGTGATGATCGCGCGCTGCTGCGCCACCGTCCGGAAGCCCTCGACCACCCGCAGCCGGACGCCCGCGGGCAGCTGCCGGTCGGCGGCCACCAGCCGTTCGACGAGCCCCGCCCGGGCCACGGCGCCGGCGGGCGAGAGCTCGCGCGGCAGCCGGACCAGCGGCTCGCCGCACTCGACGACGGGGACGGCGCGGACCCGCGGGTCCGACAGGAGGATCGTCATGCCATCCACGCTAGGAATGCGGATCCCTCACCGACCTCCACCTGAGGTGCCGGTCGGTGGTCCCCAAGTGCCGGGGTTGTTGGTTGGCACGGTGCGGCTTTTGCTCCTGATGGCGTGGGGCGCGCCGCTGTGGTGGAGGTGGTTGGTTGCGGGTCGCGTGTTGCTTTGCGGTCGCTTCCGGTCAGCCCCTGTCCGGCGGTGGATAGGTGGGTGCGCTGCTTGCGTGTCTCATGTTCGGAGTGGGTGGGTGCCGCGGTGGTCGACCTGCCAGAGGAAGCCGTTGGGGCTGGTCCAGGTGTAGGTGCCGGGCTTGGTGACCTTGTAGCGCCAACGCGAGTGGGTCTTGGCGCGGTGGTGCCGGCGGCAGAGGGGGACCAGGTTGCAGGGGCAGGTGGGTCCGCCCTTGCCGTGAGGGCGAGCGTGGTCGAGGTCGCAGGTCTTTGCCTTGCGGCCACAGCGCGGGAAGCGGCAGGTGTGATCGCGCAGCTCGACACTCACACGGTGGCGATCGGGGATCTCGTAGGAGTCGACCGGGATGTGGTCGGCCAGGTCGATGACCGGGCGGACCACGACCGTGGTCGCGGTGGCGAGCCACTGACGGACCTGCTCGGTGGAGATGGGGCGGTCGTTCCAGCGGGCGACGGGGTTGTCGCCGGTCAGGGTGGTGTCGGTGATGTGGACGTTGATCGTCGCGCGCTTCGCGGGGCTGCCGTCGAGGTCGAGTGCGAGGTCGGCCCGCGCCAACTCGCCGAGGGCCTGAGACCTGCGGACGTCGAGCGACGCTTCACCGCCGAGGGCGCCCAGGCTGCCCAGGCTCCCGAGGAGGGTGGCGCGGCGGACGATGGCGTCGTGGAGGTCGCGGGCGTCGGCGGCGTCGAGGAGTCCGGAGATGTGCGCCAGGCCCTGGGCGTTGGGTTCGTCGATGTCCAGGTACCGCTCATCGGCCGCTGCCGCACGTTCCGCCTCGGCCCGTACGGGGTCGAACCGAAGAATCGCTTCGGTGATGAGGCGTTCGAGCTGGGCCCAGCCGACGCCGGAGGCGTTGAACAGGTTGCGGTCCACGAACGCCGCGGCCTCGGCTGAGAGCGGTGCGACCAGGTTGGCGATCCGTACGGCGCGCCACGGCGCCAACCGCCCCGCCATGACCGCGGCCCAGACGTTGGGCAGGCGCCAGGCGCAGCCCAGGACCTTCGCGACGTAGGCGCGGCCGCCGGCGGGTGAGCGGCCCAGGACCGCGATCAGCTCCATGAGCGCGAACTCCGACACCAACGGAGCGCCGTCGCCGGCGATCGGGAGACCGGTGTCGACGAACCCGTCGCCGGTCGTCGCCGGACTCTCCGCGGCCACGACCACGTTGGCTTCAGCCCAGGCCGCGATCGTCGCCCACTCCCGGATCAGCGACGCCTCACGGCCCTCGATCTCGGCGCGCAGCGAGGCCAGCATCGTGCTGATGCCGGTGTCGGGAGCGGTCGCCTGAGCCATGCCGCCATCCCAACACCACCTCCCGACCCCGCCAACCTTGAAGCAGCAGCCTGTGGACAGAACCCGCTAGAAAACAGGGCTGTGGATGGTTTCTGGACGATCGACTGCGCGGCCGAATACACCTAGTCGGCCGACCCGGCGCACGACAGGTCAGGCGCCGCCGGGCTCGCATGGCGCAGGGCCTGCGCGGCGCGCGAGCGGCCGAGGTTCCACTCCAGCCAGTCGTCATCGGCGGGGCGGCGCCGGTCGAGGGTGCATGCGCGTTCGGCCGCGGGCAGCTTCGCGAGCACCGGGACGGCGTCGTCGGACAGGCCCGAGAGGTAGGCCCAGTCGACCTTGCCGGTCTGCTCCCACCGGTCGATGTTGTGGCGGGCGATCCACGCGTCCGGGTTGATCGCGGCGAGGCCGAGCAGGCCGACCGCGCCGGTGATCAGGGCGAAGCGCGGCAGCCAGGCTCCGCGCAGCGCGATCCCGCCGGCCGCTACGGCGAGCACCAGCAGGCCGAGCCAGCCCTCGAAGACGTCGACGAGCAGTCGGAGCCGGGTGAAGCCGTAGGCCTGCTGGTAGACGTCCATCCGGTACAGCGCCGACGCCACCACGACCAGGGTCTCGACACAGAGCGCGCCGAGCGCGCCGCGCAACCAGAGGCGGTCGGCCGCCGTGGCGCGCGGCGCCTTCCGCCCGGCCGCCCAGATGACGAGCAGGGTGAGGGCGGTCGCGACGGTGAGCTGCGCGAAGCCCTGGTGGACGTATTCGGCGTAGGTCAGGCCGGTGGTCCGCTGCAGGTAGGCGTGCCCGCCGAAGACGACGGTCGCCTGCGCGACGAGGAAGACCGCGAACATCGCGACGACCACCAGCACCGGCGCCAGCCACTCGTAGCGGCGGGCGACCGTGCGGGCCGTCGTCCCCTCGCGCTCGAGGCGGGGCGGGTTGAGCGCGAGGTACGCCGCCGCGAGCACGGTCCCGCCGACGGCCACCGTCACGAACGCCCGCAGCACGAGCGTGTCGACCGTCAGGTCGGGCAGCACCGCGCCGAGCCACTCCGCGACCAGCGCGTCGGCCGAGGCGAAGAGGACGCCGAAGACGATCAGGCCGAGCACCGACCAGAGCAGGGTCCGCAGCAGCGCGGCGCCGTGGCCGATGACGGGCACCGCGGCGATCGTCCGGCCCAGCCAGGGCAGTCCGCGCAGGCCGGCGAAGGGCCACATCAGCCCGGCCACGAGGAACGCCCCCAGGCTGCGGCCGCGGGTGACGCCGCAGATGCAGAGCGCGGCGCCGGCGAACAGGCAGAGGACGACGATCCACTGCGCGTCGCGGACGGCGGCGACCGACGCGAGCAGGACGCACAGGCCCGCGCAGGTCAGGGTGAACGGGTCACGCCGGTCGCGGCTCGCAGTCAGGACGACGGCGCCGCAGGCCAGCAGCACCACGAAGGTCCCGATGCCGAGAGCCCGCTCGGGCAGCACGATCCCGCCGAGCAGCCCGGCGCCGAGGGCGCCGAACAGCAGGCCGACGCCCGCGGGGACGCCGCGCTCGGGCCAGAGGCCGCCGAAGAGCTCCTCGGTGACCGAGCCGGACGACGGCGCCGCGGCCCGCGCGGGCGCGGGAGGTGCCGGGAGCGGTGCAGGTGGGGTGGGCATGACCTTCTCCTCGGTTCGGGGAACGGGCTGGAGCGGGAGGTCGACGCGCACGCGCGCGCCCGTCTCTCCGGCGACGGGATCGACGAACCCGATCGAGCCGCCGTGCAGATCGGTGACCCAGCGGGCGATGGCGAGGCCGAGCCCGGTGCCGCCGGTGCCGGCGCCGGTCGCGGCGAAGGTGCCGAACGGCTCGAAGACCCGCTCCCGCGCCTCGGGCGGTACGCCGGGCCCCGCGTCGCGGACCTCCAGCACCCACCGCTCACCACGCTGCGCGGCCGTCACCAGGACGGTTCCGCCGGCGGGGCTGTGCCGGGAGGCGTTGTCGAGCAGGTTCGCGACCAGCTGGTGCAGCCGGGCGGGGTCGGCGGTGACGGTCAGCTCGCCGAGCACCCGGACGTCGTAGGAGACGCCGCGGCCGAGGGCCTCCGCCTCGGCGACCGCGTCGGCGAGCAGCGCGTCGACGTCGACGCGACGGGGCGAGAGCGGCGCGCGGCCGGCGTCGACGCGGGCCAGGTCGAGGAGGTCCTCGACCAGGCCGCTCATCCGCTCGGCCTGGGCGAGCGCGGTGGCGAGCACCGCCGGATCGTCCGGTACGACGCCGTCCACGACGTTCTCGAGGACCGCGCGGAGTCCGGCGAGCGGCGTCCGCAGCTCGTGGCTGACGTTGGCGACCAGATCGCGCCGCTGCCGGTCGACGCCGGCCAGGTCGTGGGCCATCGTGTTGAAGGCGCGGGCCAGGTCGCCCACCTCGTCGCGCGAGGCGTCGGCGACGCGGACGTCGTAGTCGCCCGTCGCCATCCGCTGCGCCGCGGCGGTCATCTGCCGCAGCGGCGAGGTCATCCCGACGGCGAGCAGCTGGGTCAGCGCCAGCGCGAGGCCGACGGTCACCGGGATGCTCAGCCAGGCAGGGACGCCGCCCGCGCTGCCGATCACGCCGACGGCCGCGGCGACGGTGGCACTGATCGCGACCAGCAGGCCGAGCTTGACCTTGATCGAGCGGACGCCGCCGAGCGGCTGGCCCGGCCCGTCGCCGCTCACGGCGTCCCGCCGGTCTCGAGCGCGTAGCCGACGCCGTGCGCGGTGCGGACCAGGTCGGCGCCGACCTTGGCGCGCAGGCCCTTGATGTGGCTGTCGACGGTTCGCGTCGTGCCGGCGGCGTCGTCCCAGCCCCAGACCTCGGCGAGCAGCTTCTCCCGGGTGACGACGGCGCCCGGCGTCGCCGCGAGGCAGAGCAGGAGGTCGAACTCGGTCGGCGTCAGCCGGACCTCCTCCTCGCCGCGCCACACGCGTCGGGCGGGGCCGTCGACGCGCAGCTCGCCGAGCTCGAGCGCACGGCGGCCGGCGAGCTCGGCGGCGCGGTCGACCCGCCGCAGCAGCGCGGAGATCCGGGCGACCAGCTCGCGCATCCGGAACGGCTTGGTCAGGTAGTCGTCGGCCCCGACCCCCAGCCCGACCAGGACGTCGGCCTCGTCGGTGCGCGCGGTGAGCATCAGGACCGGCACCGGCCGGTCGGCCTGGATCCGTCGGCACACCTCGTGGCCGTCGAAGCCCGGCAGCATCACGTCGAGGACGACGACGTCCGGCTCGCTCGTCGCCGCCACCGCGACCGCGTCGGGTCCGTCCCACGCCCGGAGCACGTCGTACCCCTCGGCGGCGAGCCGGTCGGCGACCGCCTGGTTGATCACCGGGTCGTCCTCGACGACGAGGACGCGGCGGCGGGCGGTCGGAGTCTCGGCCATGGTTCGAGGCTAGGACCGCGAGCGGCCGGATGGCGGGCACGACCTGTGCAGGTTCTGTGCAGATCGCCCCGCCGGGCGGGGGAATCAGCGCTGCGAGTAGCTCTGCCCCGGCTGCGGCGCGCCGAGCAGCTGGCTCACCGTCACCAGCCGATAGCCCTGCGTGCGCAGCACCTTGATCACCCTCGGCACCGCGTCGACCGAGGTGCGGTGGATGTCGTGCATCAGGATGATCCGGCCCGGGCGGGCGCTGCGGCGGACCTCGCGGACGGTCGGGCGGACCGCGAGCGTCTTCCAGTCCAGGGTGTCGATGCTCCACAGCACCTGGGCCATGCCGAGCCGGCCGGCTGTCCGCAGCACGTGGCGGTCGCTGGCGCCGTACGGCGGGCGGAACAGCGTCGGCCGCACGCCGGTCACGTCGGCGACCTCCTGCTGAGTTCGGGCGAGCTCGGCGAGCATCCGGCGCGGCGCGAGGGTGGTGAGCTGGCGGTGGTCCCAGGTGTGGACGCCGATCTCGTGGCCCAGGCGGGCCGCGCGGGCGACGGTGTCGGGGTACATCTGCACCTGCTGGCCGAGCACGAAGAAGGTCGCCGGGACCTGCTCGCGACGGAGGATCCGCAGCAACCGCGTGGTGTCGGCGACCGGGCCGTCGTCGAACGTGAGCGCGATGCACTTCTCCCTGCGGCAGTCGACGTTCTGCGCCGGCGGGGCCGGCGGCACGGGCGGGGCAGGGGGCGTGACCGGCAGGCTCGGGCTCGCGCTGGCGGAGGGAGCGACGGCCTTGCGCGCGATCAGCCCGAACGGCGTCAGCAGGTCGCGCGTCGCGGCATCGTCGAGGACGACGGTGACGACGCCGCTGCTGCCGGGCGCGACCTCGTACTGCGCGAACCGGATGCGCAGCCGCCCGTCCGTGGTCAGGTCGAGGTCGCCGATGCCGGCGGCGATGCTGGTCGCGACCAGCCCGCGGTCGACGTCGTGGTCGGCCGAGGGCGCCTGCAGTGCGGCGAGGACGGCGTCCCGCAGCGCCTCCGGGCTCGTGACCAGCGCCGCGTTGGGGCGCAGCCGCCCGGCCGCGCGGTCGTACCACCAGGTGTGGCCGGACGTCTCGCCGTTGGCGCCGGCGAACCGGTAGCGCTCCAGCCGGACGCCGACGATCGCCTTGTCGTCGGCGACCAGGCGCCAGTTGATGTTGAGCTCGGGCGCGGCCGTGCCCCCACCGCGCGTGCCGTCCTCGGCGACGAACCGGCGGACCTGCGCCGCGACGTACGCCCCGAGCGCGTCGGTCAGCGGCTGCGCACCCCGGACCTGCGGCCAGGTCGCGTGGTAGCGCGGGTCGTTCGAGCTCACCGAGCGGGTGTCGACCTCGGGCTTGCCCGGGTGGCGGACCGCGCTCGGGCGGGCGGCGCTGATGCCGCACGCGGCGAGCGCGGCCAGGAGGACGAGGAGCCCGGCAAGGAGCCCGGCGAGACGGCGACGGTGGGGGGAGTGCTGCACATCGGGTGTGACGCTCGACGGGCCTGCGAGGTTGCCCCGATCGGTGTGATCTGCGACCGAGATCAGCCCGAGCGCGGCGCGTACATGATGACGGCGACCCCGACCAGGCAGACCAGGGCGCCGACCACGTCGTACCGGTCGGGGCGGAAGCCGTCGACGACCATCCCCCAGGCCAGCGATCCGGCGACGAAGACGCCGCCGTACGCCGCCAGGATCCGGCCGAAGTGCGCGTCCGGCTGGAGGGTCGCGACGAAGCCGTAGGCACCGAGCGCCACGATCCCGAGCCCGATCCAGAGCCAGCCGCGGTGCTCGCGCACGCCCTGCCAGACCAGCCAGGCGCCGCCGATCTCGGCGAGCGCCGCGAGCACGAAGAGCACGAGCGACTTCAGGACCATGGGCCGAAGTCTCCCAGCCGCGCCAGCTGCTCGGGGTCGGTGTAGACGTCGATCTCGACGACCCGGCCGTCGGCGACGGTGAACGCCATCACGCTGAACAGCGCGCCGTGCAGCGTGATCACGACGCCCGCCTGGCCGTTGACGAGCACCGGGTGCACGACCCGGTCGGGGTGGGCGAACATCAGCGCATTGCCGGCGATCCTCTCGGCGC
Organism: Nocardioides ginsengisoli; assembly: GCF_039537225.1. NCBI lineage: Bacteria > Bacillati > Actinomycetota > Actinomycetes > Propionibacteriales > Nocardioidaceae > Nocardioides > Nocardioides ginsengisoli. The sequence goes on along the minus strand of NZ_BAABAC010000018.1, from coordinate 27,435 downwards.
CGCGGTATTCGGTGATGCCGGCCAGCGCGCCGGCGTCCGAGCGCAGCACGACGTCCGGGTCGAGGACGCCGAGCAGCCGGGCGAAGTCGCCGCCCTTGGCCGCGGCGAAGAAGGCGTCGACGACCTCGCGCTGCCGGCGCGGGCTGTCCGGCGGCGCGTCGGGGCCGCCGGCCGTGCCACGGACCCGGCGCCGGGCCCGGCTCGCCAGCTGGCGGGTCGCGGCGGGCGTCCGCTCGACGATCGGCGCGATGTCGTCGAAGGGGACGCCGAAGAGGTCGTGCAGCACGAACGCGATCCGCTCCGCCGGCGCCAGCTGGTCGAGGACGACGAGGAGCGCGAGACCCACCGAGTCGGCGAGCAGCGCCTGGCTCTCGGGCGCGCTGCCGTCGTCCAGGACGACGACCGGCTCGGGCAGCCGCTCGACGCGCTCCTCCAGCGAGTCCTCGCGACGAGTACGGCGCGAGCGCAGCGTGTTGAGCGCGATCCGGCCGACGACGGTGGTGAGCCAGCCGCCGAGGTTGTCGATCTCCGCTGCGTCGGTGCGGTGCAGGCGCAGCCACGCCTCCTGGACGGCGTCCTCGGCCTCGGACACCGAGCCGAGCACCCGGTAGGCGACGGTGGTCAGGTGGCGGCGGTGCTGCTCGAAGGCGGCGGTGAGCTCGTCGGTCATGGCGGTCCTCTCGTGGGGGTCGTGGGGGTGACCCCGCGCGGGGCGCCGGTGTGACCGATCCGGAGATTCTTCGAGGTTCTTCGCGAGATCCGGTCACACACCGCCAGCCTCGCGGGTCAGGGACGCCGACAGCAACCCGATCGCAAGGAGATCACCATGACCACCATCGAGCGCCGCATGCCCAACCCCGCCCAGGTCCTGCCCGACGCCTATCGGGGCATCGGCAGCCTGCTCACCGCCGTCGCCAAGGGCGGCGTGCCGACGTCCACCCTCGAGCTGGTGGCGCTGCGGGTCAGCCAGCTCAACGGCTGCAGCGCGTGCGTGCAGGGCCATCTCGAGGCGCTGCAGGGCGTCGGCGAGTCGGTCGACCGGATCGTCGGCGTGGGCGCGTGGGGCGAGTCGCCGTACTTCGACGAGGCGGAGCGTGCCGCACTGGCGCTGACCGATGCGTTGACCCGCCTGGCCGACAGCCACGACGCCGTCCCGGACGAGCTGTGGCGCGAGGTGACCAAGCACTACGACGAGAAGCAGGTGTCGGCGCTGATCCTGCAGATCGCCACGCTCAACCTGTTCAACCGGGTCAACGTGGCCGTCCGCGAGCCCGCCGACCAGCCGAGCTGGAAGCAGGGCTGAGCCGGCGAGTGTCTGGCATCCGAGACGTCGATCGGGAGCCGGCCGTTCCGCCGGAGCCCGATCGCGCGGTGTAGTGGAGGGCATGAGCTTCCAGGTGCACCGCCGCGAGGGCCACGTGACCATGCCGTGGGCCAATGGCGCCGGCACCACCCGCGAGGTCGCCAAGGCGGCGTCGGGCGAGACGGCCTTCGACTGGCGGCTCAGCTTCGCCGACGTCGCCGCGAGCGGTCCGTTCTCCGCGCTGCCCGAGGTCGACCGGGTGATCACTCTCGTCGAGGGGACGTCGATGACCCTCGACGTCGACGGCGACGAGCACGTCCTGGTGCCGTTCGAGCCCTACCGCTTCGCCGGCGAGTCCGCCGTCGACTGCTCGACCGACCGCCCCACCGTCGACTTCAACGTGATGACCCGTCGCGGCCGCTGGACCTCCGCGGTCGAGAGCCGCGCCCTGCCGGGCGACGTCACCGTCATCGACGGCGCCGCGCCGGACGCTGGCGGCGAGCGCTTCGTCGCCGTCCTCGACGGATTCCCCGGCGTGATCGGGCCACGCGGCGTGCTCATCGTGCTGCGCCCGTACGACGTGGTCCGGGCCGGCACCGAACAGCTCACGCTGTGCGGCACCGGCCACGTCGTGGTGGTCGACCTCCGGCCGACCCCGACCCCGGTCTAGGTCCCGCTCAGAACGGCCGACGGCGTCCGCGCCACGGCGGCGCGTAGACCAGCGACAGCACGATCGCCAGGATCCCGGCGATGATCAGGATCAGGCCGAGCGGCTGCTCGTGGACGTACCTCATGTTCACGGTGATCACGTCCAGCCGGAAGATCAGGCCGAGGACCAACAGCACGATGCCCAGTCCGATGTACATGGACCGGCGGTACCCGCGCGCACGACCTTCACCCCCACTTCATCCGGACGTGCCTACGGTCGAGTCATGACCGCGCTCATCGAGCACCTGCTGACCGTGCCCACCTGGCTCGCGGTGCTGGCGGTGTTCGTACTGCCCGCGCTGGAGTCCTCGATCTTCCTCGGCTTCGTCTTCCCCGGCGAGATCGCGCTCCTGCTCGGCGGCGTCCTCGCCGGCCAGGGCCACGCCCCGGTGGTGCTGATCGGCGCCGCGGGCATCGCCGGCGCGATCGTCGGCGACGCCATCGGGTACGTCGTCGGCCGCCGCTGGGGCCGCCGGATCCTCGACTCGGCGGTCGGCCGCTTCATCAAGCCCCAGCACCTCGACAAGGCCGAGCACGCGCTGAGCGACCGCGGCGGCTGGGCGGTCCTGGTCGGCCGCTTCACCGTCGCGCTGCGGGTGCTGGTGCCCGGCCTGGCCGGCATGGGCCGGATGCCCTACCCCCGCTTCGCGCTCTCCAACGTGGCCGGCGCGATCGTCTGGGGCAGCATCATGGTGACCGTCGGCTATCTCGCCGGCGCGAGCTGGCGGCACGCCCAGCACCTGGTCTCGATCGGCGGCATCGCCTTCACCGTCGGGATCGTCGTGGTCCTGATCGTGCGCCACGTGCACCGCCGTCGCACTACCGTGGAGCTGTGATGCGCGTGCTGGTGGCCGAGGACGACGTCCGGCTGGCCGACCTGCTCGAGGAGTCGCTCACCGAGTCGGGGTGGCAGGTCGACGTCGTCCACGACGGCCGGGTGGCCTACGACCGGCTCCTCACCGGCGGCGAGTACGACGTCGCGCTGCTCGACTGGATGCTCCCCGGCCGCGACGGCGTGTCCGTCGCCCGGCAGCTGCGCGACATCGGGCTCGCCGTCCCGATCCTCATGCTCACCGCGCGCGGCGACGTCCGCGACCGGATCGAGGGACTCGACGCCGGCGCCGACGACTACCTGCCCAAGCCGTTCGACCTCGACGAGCTGCTGGCCCGGCTGCGCGCGCTCTACCGCCGCAACAGCTTCGCCGGCGTGGCGCCGGTCCAGGTCGGCGACCTGGTCGTCGACCCGGTGTCGCGGCGGGTGACCCGGCGCGGCGACGAGATCACGCTGTCGGCGCGTGAGTTCGACATCCTGCACCTGCTGGCCGCGCACGCCGGCCAGGTCGTCACCCGGCTCACCATCCTCGACGAGGTCTGGGACGGCGAGACCGACCTGCGCAGCAACGTGATCGACGTCCACCTGGCCGCGATCCGCGCCAAGATCGACCGGCCGTACGGCACCCAGACGATCACCACGCTGCGCGGCGTGGGCTATCGCCTCGACCCCGCGCCGGGGGCGCCGTGAGCCGGCTCCGCACGCGGGTGGCTCGGCTCCCCCTGCGGGTCCGGCTGGTCGCCGGCTTCTCGGCCGCCACGCTCGTCGTCCTGATCGCGGCGGCCGGCTTCGTCTACTGGCGCGTCGAGTACGCCCTCGACCGCGGGCTCGACGGCGAGCTCGAGCAGGCCGGCGGCACCATCGCGCCGCTCGTCAGGGCGTCGGGCATCGTCGGCGACCGTGACGCCGCCGACGCCACCGGGGTCGACTGGCAGGTGATCGGCGAGGGCGGCGTGCTGCTCGACCACAGCGGCCCCACCGACACCGACCCGATGCTCGGCCAGCACCAGCTCGCCCAGATCGGCGCCACGCCCCGCACGCTCAACATCGGCGACTTCCTGCCGGGCGGACGGGCGCCGTACCGGGTGCGGGCGATCGAGACCGGCAACGACCAGTACCTCGTCGTCGGCGTCCGGCGCGACCACCGTGACGAGGCGCTGCGCGAGCTGGTCCTGCAGCTGCTCGTCGCCGGGATCGGGTCGCTGATCATCACCGCCTTCGTCGGCGACCGTCTGGCCCGCGCGGCGCTGCGGCCGGTCGAGCGCTACCGGCAGCAGGCGGCGGCCATCGCGGCCGGTGCGGCCGAGCTGCGGCTCGACGTACCGGACCTGCGCGACGACGAGGTCACCCGCCTCGGCCACACCTTCAACGACATGCTCGCCGAGCTGGAGCGTGCGCTCGACCGCGAGCGGCAGTTCGTCAGCGAGGCGAGCCACGAGCTGCGGACGCCGATCACGCTGCTCGCCGGGCGGATCCAGCTCGCGCGGCGGAGGCGGCGGACGGCCGAGGAGCACGAGCGGATCCTGTCCGAGCTGGAGATCGACGTCGACCGGCTGGCCCGGCTCGCCGACGGCCTGCTGGCGCTCGGCACCGCGAGCCCGGTGGGCGCGGCCGGCACGGTCGCGACCGCCCATGTCGAGCACGCCGACCTCGCCGTCGTCGCCGCCCGGATCGTCAACCAGCGCCGGCTCGTCGACCCCGGCCACGCCGGCGACGTGACGCTCGAGCTGCTCACGCCGCACGCCTCGGTCGCACTCGCCGACCTGGCGCTCGAGCGGATCCTCACCAACCTGCTCGACAACGCGGTCCGGCACGGCGCCGCGCCGGTGCGGGTCGTCGTCGACCGGCCGGCCCCCGGTTGGGCGCGGCTGCTCGTCGCGGACGCCGGCCCCGGCATGCCGCCCGACCTGCTGCGCACCGCCACCCAACGCTTCGCCCGCGCCACCGAGGCCCGCACCCGGCCCGGCGCCGGCCTCGGGCTCTCCCTCGCGAGCGCCCTCGTCGGCCAGGGCGGCGGCCAGCTCCGGCTGTGCCACGGCGGCGAGCACGTGTCGTTCCCGTCGGCGTCACCGGAGGGCGCGGTCGCGATCGCCTGCGAGCACGGGCCGGAGATGACGGCGACCGTGCTGCTGCCGACCTACTCCGGCTTCTGACGCTCTCACCCGGCAGATCTGCTCCGATTTCGACCGGATGTCGACCGATCTGCCGGGTGCGACCGTCAGCCCGGGCGGCCGGGACTCATCGGACCGGCGTGCTCCACGCCGGCGCGTGGTCCTTGTCGACCAGGACGGCGCGGACACCCTCGACGAAGTCGGCCGACGCGATGACCTCGCGAGCCGCGGCGAGCTCGGCGTCGAGGCACTGCCGCAGCGTGCGCTCCCGGCCCTCGGCGAGCAGTCGGTCCGTCACCGCCAGGCTGTACGGCGAGGCGGCGTCGAGCGCCGCGCGGGTCTCCTTCGCCCACAGCTGCACGGGCGCGTCGGCCGGCCCGTCGGTGAGCTCGGCGAGGCGGGCGAGGATGCCGGCGAGGTCGGGGGCGGTGAAGACCCGGTCGATCTCCGCGCGCACCGACGCCAGCGGCCCCGACTCGGCCGCGGTGGCGGGCGCGAGGGTGCGGAGCAGGGCCTCGATCGGCCCGTCGTACGACGCGAGGAGCTCGGGCAGCCGGGCCAGGTCGGCCGCGGAGCAGGCGTGGGTGGCGATCCCGAAGGCGAGCGCGTCGGCCGCGTCGGCCCGGGCGCCGGTGAGGCCGAGGTAGCGCCCGACGGCGCCGGGGAGGCGCGGCAGGAAGAACGAGCCGCCGACGTCGGGGAAGAAGCCGATCTTCGTCTCCGGCATCGCGAAGGAAGCGCCCGGCGCGACCACCCGGAAGGCGCCGTGCACGCTGAGGCCCATCCCGCCGCCCATGCAGATCCCGCCGACCAGCGCCACGACCGGCACGGGATGGCTGCCGAGGAGCGCGTTGACGTCGTACTCGGTGGTGAAGAAGCGCAGGCTCTCGTCGTGGGCGCCGGAGAGCGAGTTCGCGCGCACCTGGCGGATGTCGCCGCCCGCGGAGAACGCCCGCTCCGACGCGCTCTCGATCGTGACCGCGCGCAGGCCGGCGTCGCGCCAGCCCTCGAGCGCGTCGCGGATCGCCGCGACCATGTCGAGGGTGAGCGCGTTGAGCGCCCGCGGCCGGTCGAGGACGATCCGTCCGACCGCGCCGAGCCGCTCGATCCGCACCTCGTCCGTCATCGCCACCTCCTGATCGGCCAGCAGTCTCTCAGTGGGAGGCTGGACTCCGTGAACCAGGACGCCGACCACGCCCAGCTCGGGGACCGCCTCGCCCAGTGGCTCGAGGGCCTGGGGCTCGCCGACCAGCTGGCCGCGGCCGGACTGCCCAGCTTCGAGCGCGACCTCGGCGGCGTGGCCCGCTGGCGCGACCCCCGCACCGGTCTGGCGCTGACGGCGGAGCAGCTCGCCGACCTCGACCGGGTCCTGCACCAGGACGGCGACGAGCCGGCGCACGCCGTACCGCTGGCGTTGGTGCAGCTGCGGCGCAAGGCCCAGGTCCGCGCGGCCCTGCTGGCGAGCCCGTGGCACGGGTACGCGAGCCTGGCCGAGGTCCGCGGCGCGTCCGAGAACGCCACCCGCTTCGCCGTCCACAAGGCGGCCGAGCGGCACGCGCTGCTCGTCGTCCAGCACGAGGGCGCGACGCTGGTGCCCGCCTTCCAGCTCGCCGAGGACGGCGAGCTGCGGCCCGAGCTCGGCGCGGTCCTCGAGCCCCTGCTCGCCGCGAAGATGGACCCGTGGCAGGTCTGGAGCTGGCTGACCCAGCCGGCCGGGCTGCTCGGCGGGCAGGTCCCCCACGAGGCCGCCCGCGACCCCGAGGAGGTCGCGATCGTGCGGCACGCGGCGGTCCGGCTCGCCGAGCGGGCCCAGGGCTGAGGTCCGCCGCCCGGCTCAGGCCGGCGCGAGCTCGCCCGCGGGCTGCAGGTGGGTGGTGACGCCCGCCATGTTCCAGGTGTTGATCGTGCCGACCGCGACGATCAGGTCGGACCGGCGCTCCTCGCCGAGCAGCCGGCCGGCCTCGTCCCACAGCGCGTCGTCGATCGCGCCGATGCCGCCGGTGAGCCGCTCGGTGAAGGCGAGCGCGACCCGCTCGGTCTCGTCGAAGAACGGGCTCTCCTGCCACGCCGCGACGCCGTGGAGCTTGCGGCTCGGCGTACCCCGCCGCTCGAGGTCGGTGGCGTGCATGTCGACGCAGTAGGCGCAGCCGTTGAGCTGCGAGGCGCGCAGCTTGACCAGGTCGTAGAGGACCGGGCCGAGGGACTTCTTCATCCGGCCGTCGAGCGCGAGGAGGGCCGCGAAGGTCTCGGGGGACGCGTCGCGGAGGGGAGTACGGGTCATGGCTGGTTCCTCTCTTTAGTGGATATCAGATATCCAGTTTTGATGGGACGGGCGGGCGGATGGCCCGTCGCCCGGGTCAGGTCGCTCAGGTGGCGCGGGCGAAGTGGCGCCGCGCATCGTTGGCGACGTTGCGGGGCGTGGCGGCGGCGAGGTCGAGGATCGACGTCGCGGCCAGCTCGCGGCGCCAGGCGAGCTCGGCGCCGCGCATCGCGTGGGCGATGCCGCACGGCTTGGCGAACTCGGTCGCCGGGCGCTCCTGGTTCATCCCGCGCTGCCGGATCTCGGTGCAGGCGAAGGCGTCGTCAGGACCCTCGATCGCCGCGACGACGTCCATCAGCGTGATCCGGTCGGCCGGGCGGGCCAGCCGGACGCCGCCGTTCTTGCCGGGCACCGACTCCGTGATCCCGGCGCGGGTGAGCGCCTGCACCTGCTTGACCAGGTAGGGCGCGGGCAGCTCGTAGGCCTCCGCAAGCCGGGCCACGGGCACCGGCGCCGGAGCGGCCTGCTCCTCCTGCAGCCAGTGCAGCAGGACGCAGACGTGGGCGGCCCACTCGACACCCTCGTTCATCCGCACGGCACCGCCTCCTTGATCTGGACACAGGTTATCCAGATATAGGATGAGACGCAACCGGCCGCCGCGCAGGACACGGCGGCCGGGCCGAGGTGAAGTCAGCGGACGGGCAGCCCCGGCACCCGGATCGCGGTGTCGCCGGGCCGGTTGCCGGCCTGCCACTCCCCGATCGTCGTACGCGCCTCGAGATCGACGTCCGGGTTGGCCCGGGCGTAGTCGGCGACGACCCGCTCGGGGTCGATCCGCTCTCCCTTGATGATCAGCCGGCCGTAGGCGACCAGCTGACGCACCGGATAGGTCCGCGATCCGTCGATCGCCGGCCGCTCAGTGCTCGATGCCATGCGTTCCCCCCTGTATCCATGATCCCGAGTCATGCGGAGAGGCTAACCCGCACTCCCTCGGCCCGGAACGGTCAGCACCCCGTCGAGACGGTGCCCCTGCGTCACCTGAGGGACGGCAGCCGCTCCAGCCTGGTCCAGCCGGTCCAGCCCCGGTCCTCGAGGAGACGCAGCAGCCGCGGGGCCATCGGCACCAGGTCGAGGAAGACCGAGTCGAGCAGCGCGACCAGGTCGTCGGGGATGGCGAACTCCTCCCACGCCTCCCGGTCGACCTCCTCCTCGGCCTCGAGGGTGGCGACCAGCTTGTCGGCGAGGCCGGGCAGTCGTGGGTCGTCGGGCGACCACCCGATCGCGTCGCCGAGCTCGCGGTAGAGCTCGTCGGTGGCCGGGTCGTCGAGCTGGACCTCCTTGAGCGCCATGAACAGCGGCATGTGCTCCGGCATCTGCGCGGCGACGAGGATCCAGGCGTCGCGCTCGCCGGCGATCATCAGCTCGGGATAGCCGAGCCGGCGCATCCGGTCGAGATAGGCGACGGCCTCGGGCGGGAGCGCCAGGTTGTCGCCGGCGGCGAGCTGGGCGATCCGCGCGCGGTGCCGCTGCCGCTCGCGGATCTCGGCGCGCAGCCGCTGGTCGATGTCCGCGACGGCGGCCGCGAACTCCGTCTCGTCCGCCGCCAGCAGCTCACCGACTCGAGCCAGCGGTACGCCGGCCTCGGCCAGGGTGCGGATCTTGATCAGGTCGGCGACCGCGCGGGCGTCGTAGCGCCGGTAGCCGGAGTGGTCGCGCTCGGGCTCCGGGAGCAGCCCCTTCGCGTGGTAGTGGCGGACGGCGCGGGTGGTCACCCCGGCGTACGACGCCAGCTCGCCGATGGTCAGCACAGCCCTCAGCCTGCCCGAACCTGCGCGAAGAGGCGACGTGCCCACGCGAACGACACGAGGGTGATGGCGACGCACCAGCCCAGCGCCCACCACAGGTCGGAGCCCGGGTCGTGCCCGGCGAGGAAGGCGCGCAGGGTGTCGATGATCGGCGTGAAGGGCTGGTGCTGCGCGACCCAGGCCAGGCCCGGCGACATCGAGTCGGTCGGCACGAAGGCGCTCGAGAGGAACGGCAGGATCAGCAGGAACATCGGGGTGTTGCTCGCCGTCTCCACGCTCCCGGCGGCGAGGCCGAGCGCGACGCACAGCCAGGTCAGCGCCAGCGCGAGCAGCGCCAGGACGCCGATCGCGCCGAGCCAGCCGCCGATGCCGGCGTCCGGCCGGAAGCCCAGCGCCACCGCGATCGCCAGGACGACGGCGACCGCCAGCGCGGTCTGGACCATCGCCGCCCCCACCAGTCCGGAGAGCACCGACGACCTCGCGATCGGCATGGTGCGGAAGCGGTCGATGATCCCCTCGGTCGCGTCCTTCGCCGCATGGATCGCGATGCTCAGCGCCACCGAGGCGACGGTGATGATGAGGATCGAGGGCGAGACGTAGCCGAGGTAGGCGTCGCGACCGCCGCCTCCGGGCAGGCCGGCGCCCATGGTGCCGCCGAAGACGTAGACGAACAGCAGCAGGAAGAGCACCGGCTGCGCGATGAGCATGATGGTCAGCGACGGGTAGCGCAGCATGTGCAGCAGGTTGCGGCGCAGCATGGTGCGGGTGTCGCGCACGGCGTAGGTCAGCGTGGTCATCGGACCGGCTCCTTCTCGGTGTCGTCGGCGGTGTCGTCGGCGGGGGTGGCGGCGTGCCCGGTGAGCGCGAGGAAGACGTCGTCGAGCGTCTCACCGCCGGCCTGCGCCTTGAGCTCGGCGGGCGTGCCCTCGGCGACCAGCCGGCCGCCGTCCAGCAGGCCGACGGTGTGGGCGAGCTGGTCGGCCTCCTCGAGGTACTGGGTGGTGAGGAAGATCGTCACGCCGTCGGCCAGCAGCTCGCGCACGATCTGCCACAGGTCGCGGCGGCTGCGCGGGTCGAGGCCGGTGGTCGGCTCGTCGAGGAAGATCAGGCGCGGCCGGCTGACGAGGGTCATCGCCAGGTCGAGGCGCCGCTTCATCCCGCCCGAGTACGTCGCCGCGCGGCGCGCCGCCGCGTCGGTCAGCCCGAACAGCTCGAGCAGCTCGCTCACCCGGGCCTGCGCCTCGGCCCGGCCGAGGTGGGCGAGATCGGCCATCAGCCGGAGGTTCTCCCGGCCGGTGAGCAGCTCGTCGATCGCGGAGAACTGACCGGTCACGCCGATCGAGCGCCGGACCGCGTCGGCCTCGCGCCGGACGTCGTACCCGGCGATCCGGACGTCGCCCGCGTCCGCGGCGAGCAGCGTCGAGCAGATGTTGACGGTGGTGGTCTTGCCGGCGCCGTTGGGGCCGAGCAGGGCGTAGACGGTGCCGCCGGGGACGGTGAGGTCGACGCCGTCGAGGACGACCTGGTCGCCGTACGACTTGCGGAGGCCGGCGACCTCGATGACGGGGGTGTGAGGGCTCATGCCCACAGCGTCGAACCTTGACCCTGCGTCAAGGTCAAGCCCTAGTAGCCTCGACCCTGTGATGATCGCGCGCCTGGTCGAGGAGCTGTCCGCCGTACTCAGGGAACCGGAGGCCGAGGACGATTTCGCCTACGGCCTGGCGCACCTGCCGGCCGCCGACGCCGACGTGATGGTCAACGTCGACCCCGAGCTCGAGGACCGCGCCGGCGACGACGAGGTCGAGGTGTCCGACCTGGTCGCGCGGGTCTCCGCCTTCCTGGCGATCACGCCCGAGCAGTGGGAGCGGATCGTGGCGCAGACGGTCGCCGAGATCGAGGATGCCGCCGGCGAGACCATCGAGCCCACCGCGCTGCGCGACGACCTCGACCTGACCTCGGTCGTGGTCTTCATCGACGCGGTGCTGCTCGCCTTCGTCGCGCCCCTGCAGCTGCCCGACGGCGTGGTCCGCGTGCAGCTCGACGCCGACTTCGCGTTCGAGGACATCGAGGTCGAGATCGAGGGCGTCGAGACGATCGCCTTCGACGGCATGGACGAGCTGCTCGACCACCTCAGCGAGGAGAGCTGACCGCCTTCGCCTTGATCTCGGCGAACACGGCCCGGAGATCGGGCGAGATCTGCGCCAGCTCGACGTACGCCGCGCCGGCGGCCGAGGCGTCGAGGTAACCGAAGCTCATCAGCCCGCCCGCCATCGTCCCCTCCTGGACGACGTCGAAGCCGTCGGCCCGCGCCTGCGTCAGCGCCGCAGGGAGGTCCGGTACCTCGCAGCACACGTGGTGCAGTCCCGGCCCGCGCTCCCGCAGGAACTCGCTGTAGATCGACTCCCCCGCCACCGGCCGGATCAGCTCGAGCTGCAGGTCGCCGGCATAGCTGAGCGAGATGTCGGCGACGAAGTCCGCGGGCTCGTCGCGGTAGCGACAGGTGTCCGGCTCGAACCGGACGCCCGGCATCCGCGCCCACTCCCCCGCGCCGAGCGTCGCGCCGAGCGCCTGCTCGGTGGCGTCGAGGTCGTCGGTCACCCACGCCAGCTGGGTGACCGGTCCGAAGGGGGCGGGTGCGGTGGGGGTGGTCATGGCCGCCACCCTGTCAGATCCTGCCCGCGCCGGGGTCCACCTCGATGGGCACGCGCGTCTGCCGCGCGCCCGGGGGGAGGAGCCGATGGAACGCAGGCATCTCGGTGGGGCACCGCTGGTGACCGCGCTGGCCGCGAGCGACGCGCTGGCCTGGGTGGTCGCCGTCGCCGTCTTCTGCGCGCTGCGCCTCTCCGCCGTCGCCGGTACGACGGCCGAGGTCGACTGGCCGCGCGTCCTCGCCGTCGGCGCCGCCACCGGTCTCGCCCACCTCGTGCTCGGCTCCGGCCTCCAGCTCTACCGCCGCCGCGCGGCGCTCGGCAGTCTCGACGAAGCCTTCCTGCTCGGATCCACCGTCGTGGTCACCGGCACCGCGCTGACCCTGGTCAGCATGGTCGTCGTCGAGCCCTTCCTGCCCCGCTCGGTGCCGATCGCCGCCGCCTGCCTGACCCTCGCGCTGACCGCCGCGGCCCGCGCCGGACTGCGCCGTGCTGCGGAGCGTCGCCAGGAGCGTCGCGCCCGCTGGCAGGCGACCCCGACCCTGATCCTGGGCGCCGGCCGGTCCGGGCGCACCGTGGTCGAGGCGATGCTCGCCGGGCTCGACCACGGCTGGCGCCCGGTCGGCTTCCTCGACGACGACCCGCGGCGCAACAACCTGCGCATCCGCGGGGTCCCCGTCCTCGGCCGCACCGACGACCTGGCGCGCGTCGTCCGCGAGACCGGCGCCGAGGCGCTGGTCGTCGCCGCGCCCCACGCGCCGGCGAGCACGCTGCGCGCCTGGGCCACCGCGGGCCGGGCGGCCGGCCTGCAGGTCAAGATCCTGCCGGCGATCACCGACCTCCCCTCGGGGGCCGCCGACATCCGCGAGCTGCGCGACATCCGGGTCGAGGACCTGCTCGGGCGCCACGTCATCGACACCGATCTGCCCGCCGTGGCGGGCTATCTCGCCGGCAAGCGGGTGCTCGTCACCGGCGCCGGCGGGTCGATCGGGTCCGAGCTGTGCCGCCAGATCAAGCAGTTCGCGCCGAGCGAGCTGATCATGCTCGACCGCGACGAGTCGGCCCTGCACGCCGTCCAGCTGTCGTTGGAGGGGCGCGCGCTGCTCGACACGGCCGACGTGGTGCTGGCCGACATCCGCGACCAGGAGGGTCTGGTCCGGCTCTTCGAGGAGCGCCGGCCCGAGGTCGTCTTCCACGCCGCCGCCCTCAAGCACCTGCCGATGCTGGAGCAGTACCCCGGCGAGGCGGTGCAGACCAACGTCTGGGGCAGCCTGGCGGTGCTCGAGGCGGCGGCGGCGGTCGGCGTCGAGCGGTTCGTCAACGTCTCCACCGACAAGGCCGCCGACCCGATCTGCGTGCTCGGCTACAGCAAGCGGCTGGCCGAGTGCCTGACCGCCGACGTCGCCGCGCGGGCCGACGGCGTCTTCTTGTCGGTGCGCTTCGGCAACGTCCTCGGCAGCCGCGGCTCGGTGCTCAGCACCTTCGCCAGCCAGATCGCCGGCGGCGGCCCGGTCACGGTCACCCACCCCGACGTCACCCGCTACTTCATGACCATCCCGGAGGCCGTGCAGCTCGTCATCCAGGCCGCGGCGATCGGCGAGCGCGGCGAGGTGCTCGTCCTCGACATGGGCGAGCCGGTCCGCATCCTCGACGTCGCCGAGCAGATGATGGAGATGGCCGGTACGACGGTCCCGGTCGAGTTCACCGGCCTCCGCCCGGGCGAGAAGCTGCACGAGGACCTGCTCGCCGCGGGCGAGCCCGACGCCCGCCCCCGTCACCCGCTGGTCTCCCAGGTTCCGGTGCCCCGGCTGGCGACCGACGCGGTACGCCGGCTCGACGTCCGCGAGGACCCGGCGCTCCTCACCCACCGCCTCGCAAACACCTGCGCGTCGCTCCGGCCGCAGCCCTCGGGGATCCAGGTCGGCGCGTGACCCACGTCCTCATCACCTCCGCGGGCCAGCGGGTGTCACTGGTGCGCGCCTTCCAGCACGAGCTCCGCGAGCTCGACCCGGACGGCCAGGTGCACACCTGCGACCTGCGGCCCGCGCTGAGCCCGGCCTGCCAGATCGCCGACGACACCTTCACCGTGCCGCGCGCCGACGACCCCGCGTACGTCGACCGGCTGCTCGACCAGTGCGTCCGGCGCGGCATCTCGGTGCTGGTGCCCACGATCGACACCGAGCTGCAGGTGCTCGCCGACGCCCGCGACCGCTTCCTCGCGCACAAGGTCGAGGTGGTGGTCTCCTCCCCCGAGCTGGTCGCGACCTGCCGCGACAAGCGGCGCACCAACGAGCTGTTCCGCGCACGCGGGATCGAGGTGCCGCGCGCGATCGACCGCGAACGGCCGACGTACCCGCTCTTCGTCAAGCCGTACGACGGCAGCCGGTCGGCCGACGCCGCCGTGATCCGGCGCCCCGACGAGCTGCTCGACCGTCACCTCCGCGACGAGCGGCTGATGTTCATGGAGTACCTCGACGGCGACCGCTACGAGGAGCACACCGTCGACCTCTACTACGACCGCGGCCACGTGCTGCGCTGCGTGGTGCCGCGGCGACGGCTGCAGGTCCGCGCCGGCGAGGTCAGCAAGGCCCTCACCTGCCGCAACGCGCTGGTGCCCTTCCTGACCGAGCGACTGGCTCGGCTCGACGGCGCGGTGGGCTGCCTGACCGCACAGTTCTTCCTCGACCCGGCGTCCGACCGGATCGTCGGCATCGAGATCAACGCCCGCTTCGGTGGGGGCTTCCCGCTCAGCTATGCCGCCGGCGCCAACTATCCGCGCTGGCTCCTCGACGAGTACGTCCGTCGGCTGCCCGTCGCTTCGTACGACGGCTGGCGCGACGGGCTGCTCATGCTGCGCTACGACCAGGAGGTCGTGCTCGATGCGGCTGCCGCTCGGTCCTGACAGCTGCCTGGTCGTCGATCTCGACGACACCCTCTACGCCGAGATCGACTTCGTCGCCTCCGGCTTCCGCGCGGTCGCGCGGATGCTGACGCCGCTCGTCGGCGCCGACCTCCTCGTCCCGATGTGGTGCCGCTACCGGAGCGGCGAGAACGCCTTCGCGTGGGCGGCCGAGCAGTGCGGCGCGCGGGTGGGCGTCGACGAGCTGCTGCGGTGCTATCGCGAGCACCGGCCGTCGATCACCCTCGGGCCGGGCGTCCGGCGGGTCCTCACCGACGCCGTGGCCCTCGGCGCGGTCGTCGGCGTGGTGACCGACGGTCGCAGCGTCACCCAGCGCAACAAGCTCGCCGCGCTCGGCCTCACCGGCCTCCTCGACCACGTCGTCGTCTCCGAGGAGATCGGCTCGGAGAAGCCGGATCCCCGCAACTACGGGGTTTTCGTCGATCGCCACCCCACGCGCCGGTTCGTCTTCATCGGCGACAACACGCGCAAGGACTTCGTCGTCCCTGTGCAGCTCGGCTGGCTGACGATCTGCGTGCGCGACACCGGCCGCCACATCCACCGCCAGGACGACGATCCGCGGCCGCGCCCCGACCACATGATCAGCTCGTTCGAGGAGATCGAGGTGGTCGCGGCAGCTGCCGCGCCATGATCCGGTCGTAGATCGCGGCCACCTCGCCCGCCGTACGGTCGACGTCGAGGAGCTCGCGGGCGAGCACCCGGCCGGCGGCGGCGTAGCGGGCCGCGCGCTCGCGGTCGGCCAGCGCGTCGCCGATGGCGGCCGCCAGCGACACCGGGTCGCGCGGCGCGGCGAGCCAGCCGGTGCGGCCGGGCCGGACGACGTCGGGGAAGCCGCCGACCCGCGTCGCGACGGTCGGGACGCCGGCGAGCAGCGACTCGGCCGCGCCGCCGAGGTTCTCCGACGCCGACGGATGCACCGCCAGGTCGGCGCTGGCATAGATGGCAGGGATGTCGTCGCGCAGGCCGAGGAAGGTGTGCCGCCCCGGCAGGACGGCGGCCGCCAGCGCCCGCACCTCGACGGCGTACGTGTCGGCGCCGTCCCACGGCCCGCCGGCGAACACGACGTGCAGGTCGTGCCCGGCGCCGACCAGCCGGGCCGCGGCATGGATCAGGTCCTCGTGGCCCTTGATGCCGCGGGTCTGGCCCAGATAGCGCTTCGGGGCGTAGAAGTGCGCCACCATCGCGATCAGGGCGGTGGACGGCGCCAGCCCGAGCTCGGCGCGCAGCGAGCCGGCGCCGCCCGCGACCGCGAAGCGCGCGGTGTCGGTGCCGTAGTGGCTCAGGTGCACGCGCCTCTCGGGCAGGCCGCTGCGCAGGTAGCGCTCGCGCACCCACCCGCAGCTGGCGATCCAGTGGTCGCGGTCGGTGGCCGTCGCGAGCTCGATCCACCGGGTGGGGGCACGCTCGAGGTGCAGCGGGCCCGGCACCTGGAACACCCGCGGCGGGCCGGACGCCCACAGCGCCGCCCGCATCGCGAGCGTGGTGTCGACGAAGTGACTGTGCACCAGGTCGGGGCGGATGCGGTCGACCAGCTCGCGGACCGTGCGGACCGCGACGGGCCAGGTCGACGGTCGGGTGGGCACCAGCCCCGGGCTGGTCGGATGGACCGCGATGCCCGACGCGCGATAGTCGGCCGCGCGCGGCCCGTCGGGCAGCGCGACGTGGACGTCAACGCCCATCCGGTGCAGGACCTCGATCTGGCGCTGCGCCCACACCGCCCCGACGCCGGTCTTCACCAGGTGCAGCACCCTCACCGTCGGCCACCGACCTCGGCGCGCAGCGCGGTGAGCAGGAGGTTCCGGCGCCGCTGCAGCTGGTCGGCGGCATAGCCGCGCGCCTTGTCCTGCAGCGCCCAGGCCTGCCGCATCGCGGCCGCCGGGTCGCGGATCAGTCCGTCGACGAGCGCGGCCAGCCCCACGGCGTCCCCCGGCCGGCAGCGCGCGGCGGCCGGCAGCAGCTCGGGGATCCCGCCGACGTCGGTGCCGACGCAGGGCAGGCCGGCGGCCATCGCCTCGAGCATCGCGCGCGGCAGTCCCTCCGTGCGCGAGGCGAGCACGAAGGCGTCGGAGGCCGCCAGCACCTCGCGTACGGCGGCCGGCCCCGGCAGGTTGCCGGTGAAGGTCACCCGCTCCGCCAGCCCGAGCGCCCTGGCCATGGCGACGAGCTCGGCGCGGAGCCGTCCGTCGCCGACGACGGTGAGCGTGACGTCGTCGGGCAGCCTGGTGAGCGCCCGGAGCAGGACGTCGACGCCCTTGTAGGGCTGCTCCAGGCTGGTGACGGTGACCAGCGCCCGCACCGGCCGCGGCTCGGCGCGGGGGACGAGGAAGCACTCCGGGGTCAGCGAGACGCTGGAGTAGGTGGCGACCGCCCGGGCCCGCGGCGCCGGGTAGCGCTCGGGCAGCACGACCGAGCTGACGTAGCCGACGACGGTCGCGTGCTCGGTCATCCGGCGCAGCGTCCCGGTCGTGGAGCGGCGGATCATCGCGCGGGCCGGATGGCGGCTGGCGCCGCGGCGGAACACCTCCTCCGGGTCGCCGACCACCTCGACGCCGTACGGCCGGCCCAGGAGGGCCCGGTGGGCGGCCTGCGCGACATAGCCGGGTGCGCGGAGCATCGCCGCGTCAGTCCCGTCGACCGCGCCGCGCGCCAGCCGGGCCACCTCACCGCCGTGGCGCGCCGTGCCCAGCGCACCGCGGTAGTCGGGCAGGGGGTGCACCCGCACCCGCTCGTCCTCGACCAGGCTCGCGGCGCCGGGCGGCTCGGGCAGGTCGGAGCTGCCGACCCGGGCGAGGACCCGTACCTCGTCGAAGACGGTGAGGTAGCGGTCGAAGAAGCGGCGGCCGTAGAGGCCGTCGGTGTAGATCCGTTCGTCGCGGGCCCGGAAGAGGCGCGCCTCCGTGGCCACCAGCAGTCGCACATGGTTCAGGACCGGGGCCACGACGATTCGTGACGCGGCGCTCATCGACGCCCGATCGGGCGCGCCGGTACGCCGGCCACGGTCTCGCCCGGAGCGACGTCCCGCGTCACCACCGCACCGGCCGCGACGGTCGCCCCGTCGCCGATGGTGACGCCGGCGAGAACCGTCGCCTTGCAGCCGATCCAGACGTCCGCGCCGATGTGGACCGGGGCGGAGACGAACACCCTCGCCCGCAGCGGGACGGTGTGGTCGTGGTCGGCGTCGCGGATCGTGACATGCTCGGCGATCTTGGTGCCGGCGCCGATCACGACGCGCTCCCGGGCGACGATCATCACCCCGGGGCCGACGTAGTCGGCACGGACGACCAGCTCGGCACCGGGTGCGGTCGCCAGGGTCGCGCCGCGGGCGAGGGAACAGCCCTCGACGACCAGCACGGACCCAGGCGCGGCGGTGACCCGGCAGCCGCGCTCGAGGAGGATCCGCCCGAGCAGCCGAGCATCCGGGTGGCGCAGCCGGATCGACAGCACCCGCCACCGGCTCGCGAGCAGCAGACCCCCGTGGCACGCGCCGCGGGCTCCCTTCGCCACGGCGTGGCGCACGCTCATCGGCGCCCCGTCAGCGCGCGGTGCCGAGGCTGCCGGCGCTCCAGCCGCGGTCGGAGCACGGTGACGAGCACGACCACGTGCCCCACGCCCAGGACGACCTGGGTGACGACCGTCGACCAGGCGGTGCCGATCAGGCCGCCGTCGCGGGTGAGCGTCCAGCCGGCGACGATCGCGGTGAGCAGGCCGAGGGCGGTCAGCGGCGCCTGCACGCGGAAGGCGCGCACCGCGTCGACGGTCGTGCCGACGAAGACGGCGGCGTACTGCAGGGTCGCCGCCACCATCAGCACGACGAGGACGTCGGCGTGGGCGGCGTACTCGGGGCCGAAGACGATCCGCAGCACCGGCGCGGCGAACGCCCAGCTCGCGACGACGCCGAGCAGTCCGATCGCGGCGCCGGTCATGACCAGCCGCCCGAGCAGCCGGCTCATCGCGCCGAGCTCGCCGGCGGCGTACTGGTTGGCGAGGCGGGGACTCGCCGACTCGGCCACCGCCTGCACGACGGTGCCGGTGGTCGCGGTGACGTAGGCGAGCGCCGCGAAGACACCGACGGCCGACGGTCCCTCGAAGTGCTGGAGGAGATAGCGCGGGACGTTGGCGAGGACCGACCCCAGCGCCACCGAGACGCCGAGGGGCAGCGCGAGCCAGGCCAGCGAGCACAGGGCTGCCGGGGAGAGCTCGGGGCGGACCGAGCGGCCCTGACGTCGTACGACGGCCGCGGTGGCACGGGAGACCAGGACGTTGACCGCCGCCAGCGCCAGCGCACCGGCTGCCGCGGACCCCGTCGCCGCAACCGCGGCGACGAAGGCGACCAGACCGAGGGTGGACCGCGCGACCTGCGCCCGCGCGACATTCGTCATCTGCTCATGCCGCTGCAGGGTGCCGAAGAGCGAGTCGAGCTGGCCCTCGGCCATCTTGTTGAGCGCGACCGCGGTGACCGGGCCCGGCGGCTGCCCGGCGACGAGCGCCACTCCCACCGAGGCCACCAGGGCGAGCACCGACATCACGATCCGCAGGCCCAGGAACTCCCCCGGGGTGTTGCGCCCGTGGACGTCGGTGACCTGCACCTGCCGCAGCTTGAGCCCGGCGAAGAGGAACAGCGGCGCCGTCACGCCGAGGGCGAGGGCGTAGCGCCCGACCTCGGTGCTGTCGGTGAGCCGGGCGAGCGCGGCAAGCATCGCGAACTGGCAGATCGCATAGGCGCCGTTGCCGACCACGACGGCGGCGACATTGCGCCGCAGCGAGGCGCCGGTCATGTCGGCACCCGGTCGCGGGCGCGGGCGCCGGCCGAGGCCAGGACGACGAGGAGCGACCCGATCAGCCACTGGGCGGGAATCGGCGCGAACGAGTTGCGGGTGCCGATCAACAGCGGCAGCAGCAGGACGACGCCCCACAGCGTGCCGCGACTCCCCTGCCCGCGCGCCGCGAGCCAGAGCAGGACGCCGATCGCCGCCATCAGCACGACCACGAACGGCAGCCCGCCGTTGCGGATGGCCTCCGCGATCGGCGAGCCGCCGATCGGCCCCTGCCGGTCGAGGATCTCGACGTTGAAGAGGCGGTGATCCTCCTTCGCGGGAGGGGCGCCGCCGCCGAAGAGGCGGGCGAGGAAGCGCAGCGGGACGGCGATCAGCGTGACGCCGTGGCGCGGCTCCTCGCCGCCGTCCATCCAGCGCTGCACGACGACGACCGGATAGATCGAGTAGCCCAGCTCGGCGAGGCCGTGCCACGGCGAGAAGTCGCCGTCGCCCGCGAGCAGCGCACGGAAGCCGCCCAGGCGGGTCACCCGGATCACCGAGGTGACGCCCAGCCCGAGCACCGCCACGATCACCGCCGAGACCGGGCGGACCCGACGTCGGCGCCCGACGGCGTAGACCATGGCGAGCACCGGGAAGAGGACGGCGCCGCGGCTGCCGAGCACCAGCAGGACCGACCCGACGACGCCCATCGCCACCAGCCCGAGCGTGCGGTAGCGGCCACCGGCCACGACGAGGAAGGAGCAGCCGTAGCCGACCAGCAGGACGCCGTACCCGTAGGTCGAGGTGGCCGCGGCCTCGAGGAAGTCGCCATAGCCCGACCCGAGACCGATGCCGCCCTGGCCGAGGGTGCGGAACACGATGCCGGCGCCGACGACGACGGCGACGAGCCCCACCACGCCGACGCGGTCGGCGGTGGGCTGGCTGTCGTGCGGGGGCGCGACGGGCGCGAGGTGGCGGGCGAGCAGGTAGCCGACGACGAGCGCCAGCAGTCCGGTCAGGACCGCGATGACCGGGCGGAGCAGCGTCTGCGGGTCGACGAACCGGTTGTCGCCCTGCCCCACCAGCGCCGAGTCGCCGATCGCCACGTAGCTGACGATCAGCCCGGCATGGAACATCCCGAACACCGCGAGATAGAGCGTCGGCGCACCGCCCGCGCCGGCCGTCGGGTCGTACGTCGCCACGAGCGCGCCGGCGAGCCCCACCAGCAGCCAGCACGCCAGCCCGCCCATCGTCGGCTCGGTCATCCCGGTCATCCCGGTGACGGAGAAGAGCGCCGCGCACAGCAGCACCAGCCCGACCACCGCCCGGAGGCCGCTGCTCACCAGCCCACGCCCCACACGTCCTGCCAGCGCAGGGCGTTGGTGCGGAGGTCGAACGGGGACGCGTCGAGGGAGCGCTGCAGCTCGCATCGCTCGGCGGCCGGCAGGCGGGCGGCGTCGACGACCGCCCGCGCCCACGCGTCGACCGGGTCGTCGAGGGAGAGGACGCGGACGCCCGGCAGCTGGGCGGCCAGCGACGTCGCGGCGCCGATGTCGGACGCGACGACCGGCACACCCGAGGCCAGCGCCTCCAAGGCCACGGTGGGCAGCCCCTCCCGGACCGACGGCAGCACCAGGACGTCGGCGCGACGCAGCAGCTCCGGCACGTCCCGCCGCGCGCCGAGGTCGTCGATCCCGGGATGCTCGCCCGGCAGGTCGACCTCGGTCCCCCCGCCGACCACCCACACCCGGCTCGGGGTCAACTCGGCGAGCGCCCGGGCCAGCGGGGGGAGGAACGCCCTGTTCTTCGCGGGATCCGGGCGCCCGACATGGAGGACGACGACCTCGCGCCCGCCGCGCTCGGCCGGGCCGCGGAACCGCTCGAGATCGATGCCATTGGGCAGCACGCCGTACGGGGCGCGGGCGGGGCGACCGTCGCCGAGCGCGAAGGCGAGCGCCCCAGGTGACACCGCGAGGACGTCGGTCGCCACCGCCGCCATCAGCCGGCGCGCCAACGCGCGGTAGGCCTGCCGGCACCACGTGTCGGCCCGCCCGTCGCCCTCGGAGTGCATGCGGGCGATGCGCCGGCGCACGCCGTACAGGCGGCCGGGCAGGAGGAAGAGCGCACTCGCCATCCCCAGGTGCGACTGGAGCACGTCGGGCCGCTCGCGCCGCAGGTCGGCGGCCAGCCCGACGAGCGTGCGTAGCACTCCCCCACGCCCGTAGACCCGGACCTCCGCACCCGCCGCCTCGAACTGGGGAGCCAGCGCCCCCCGCCGTCCCGACGCACAGACGAACACCTGCCGCACCCGCTCCGCCGGGATCGCCCGGCAAAGGTCGAGCGCCACCGTCTCCGCGCCGCCCCGATCCAGCGACCCGATCACGTGGACGACGCTCACCGGCCGGCGCGACGGCGCGGCGTCTTCGAGGGGCATGGGGCGAGTGGTTCCTTCTCGTGCGACCGAGGGACCCGGTCACCGGCCCCACGGTGACGGACCGGTCCGCTCGTACTTCGTGACGGAATCGCCGACTCCGGCGCAGGTCGCCGCCACATCGCCTTGTCACGCGCTCGACGGAGCGCCGGGGTCGCCGCCCCAGTCATCGACCGGGACGGCGACCGCCGCGTCAGGCCGCGATCAGCAGCGACCCCCTGCGGACCGACTCCTGATAGTGATCGCGGAGCTCGCGCTCGGCGAGTTCGCTCAGGTCAGGGGGAAGGATGCATCCACCGCCGCCCGGTCCGTAACCCGGCCCGGCATCAGGCGAGCAGCGAAGGTTCGGGTGCACCTCACGGTGGACCACAATGCACACCTCGTGAGAGTGGCCGGATCGGCACACCACCACGGCCTTTACGCGGTGACCCGCCGTCGGGCCGGGCACGTCACTTCCCCTTCTTGCCGTAGGGGGATTGATTGGTCGGCTTGAGGCTGACCCCGAGATCGGCAGCGTGCGACTGCACCGCGCCCGGCGTTCGACCGAGCTTGATGCCCATCACCCGCGTCGGAGTGTTCTCCTTCGCCAACTGGCGCAGTGCCTTGTCGTCAGAGGGGCTCCAAGGCTTCTGGTGGTTGGTCGGGTGCTTCGTCATGACATCTCTTTTCTCCGGAGACAGACATGCGAGCCGACGACATCACAAGCCACCGAGGCCCCGCTCCATCTGGGAGCGAGACTTGTGTGGCTGCTACGGTGCCCAGACAAGTTTGCCGCTTGTATCCAGGCCCCGATCGTTGGCTCAGCCCGCGGTCGGGGCTTGCTGTTTCAGGTCGTTCGTCGGCCACCCGGGAACTACATCCCTGTAACCGACTGGCTCTGATCGTAGTGAGAAGGTCCGACACAAATTGGCGCTCATCCACAGGCATGACCGCCGGAGGGCACCCTCGCCTCCACTGCTGCGGTCGGCTCTCACCGCCGGCTGCCGGTGACGTGGCCGAAGAGCGTCGCATCATCTCGCCGAGGTTCTTGCCGACGATCCCTGAGTCTGCAATCAGGTCACGCTCAGCGACGACGAGTTTGGAACACTCACCGTCGCGAATCTGCAACACGCGTTCGAGATACGCGCCCTCTAACGCTGGCGTGCGGCCGGCGGCGCCGCTGAGCTCTCGAGTGCGCGGCACCGACTTCTCGGTCGCGCCGCTTGTTCTTGGGATCGACCTTGGCTTGCCGTGCCTTCGCCTGCTCGTCCACGTCGTAGAGATCGGGCCTCTGACCATTGCGACGCTGATCGACGCAACCCTCCGGTAGGCCTGCCCCTGCCCGCTTGTCACCAACCTGACCGCATGCCCGGCGACGAGCTCAACTGTCGCGGCCCGGTCGACGATCTCGTCATCGGCAATTGGGAGCCCTCGTCATCGGCAATTGGGAGCCGCTGGTATGTGCCCACGGCCGACATTGCCACTTGCGTCGATGAGCTGACGGCGCGAGGCGTCATCGAGATGGGCGTCGTGTCCGCTCTGCTCCCTACCTAAGTACCAGCCCGTTTCGGTTCGGGGTTGCCGTCTGTCATGGATTCCGTTCCTGTTCAGCGTTCGAGAGCAATAGATTTCGGTCCGGCCGACATCGGTTACAGCCTGTCCACCGTTGACCACACCCTCAGCCTCAACGGGGGTCAGAGTGGCCGACGACGCTCAGGGCGGGCTGCCCGCGCATGCCCCCGGCCGTCCGGCGCTGGGGCCGACGGTAACGACGTCACTCAAGAAACATCCATCTGCTCTACGACCGACGCTTGGTCCCAGTAGCGGCGGGTGGCTCGACCAGCTGCTGCTCGATGCGCTCCCGCTGCGCTTCCTGCATTCTTCATCAAGGCGCAGGGTCTACCCGCCGACCGGTGCTCGTCCGTCACAGTTCAAGCGACCCTTCACAGTTCTTCACACTTCTGGCGACGGTTGCCAGGCCCATTCGGACCCGGCACCAACGGGCATGGCGCTAGTCTCCCGACCTAGCAGCGCTCGGATGTGCAGGCGAGGCGCAGGACCGATACTGGCAATGGACCGCCCCAGCGGGGGACGAGCGGGAGGGAAGGCGATGGCGAAGGCCGCGTACGGCACCACTCCCGCCCGCCTCGACACGCTCCTGTGGGAGCAGGCCGCATCCGGGGACATTGCGCCACTGGCTGACGTAGTCGCCGCTGTCCAGGGCAAGCCCGCCGAGCACGTGGTGGTCGAAACGATCATCGCGGAGGACGCCAACCCCCTCGATGTCATCCATCCCAAGAGCGAAGCGGACTACGAGGTCCGAACCGTGGGTGGCGTCTCGGTCATGCGGGTCGACGACGAGAAGGGTCCCTTCGTGCTGTCGGCCTGGCCGACGACCTTCGGAGGTGTCTTTCACCTGATCGGGTCCATCCCCGCGACCGACTCGCGGTGGGACAAGGTCGACCGGTGGATCAACAACGCAGCACCGCATGCAGTGCGCTGCTTCCTGGACCACAACGACTTCACGGCCATCGGTACAGCGCTGTCTGAGCACGATCAGGTTGAGGTGCAGCGCGTCACGGGCCGTGTGCATGCTGACCGGTCCTCGTGGTCGCGTGGCTTCCCCGCCCTGGTGGGCACGCTTCGCCCCGACCACCACAGCGTCGTCGAGGAGGCGGAGTCCATCGGCGCCTCGCTGCGCACCTTGCATCTGCACGTCGGGGACGTGATGGATGTGCTGCTGCGCCGCATTGCCGGAGCGACGTTCTACCGGGGCGACTTCGAGGTCTTCCAGGCGCGGGTCCTGGCTCGTCTCGCCGTCGCCGCCCACCGTCGCCGCGAGTTGATGTCGAACCGTCAGCGGGTGGTCAACGAGCCGCCGAAGAGGCCGATCGAGGTGCGGCTGCCGGAGCCGCTGCTCATTGACGCGAACGCGACGGGTGAGGTGCTGCGGAGCCTGGCCGAGGAGCGCGACATCACCTTCTCGGTCTTCCACCGCAACCCGTACCTGCACGTGGCGGTCACCGACAACGCCGACGGGTCGAACTATGACCTGTTCGTCACGAGTCCGGACGCCATCGAGATTCACCCGGGCTTCCGGGCGAGCCTCGGGTCGTTCACGCGCATCGCCCAGTCGCTGAGCCTGCACTTCGAGGCCACCGGCCTGCGGGAGACGCCCGAGCCCCAGCCGGTCTCGCTCTACGACCTCATCAGCGACTGAGGCCCGGATTGGCCGCCGGGGATGCTGCCGCTAGCAAAGCGCAGCGGATGCTGGGGGACTTTGCCACCTACGACGCGTACGTCGACATCGTCTCCGCGTTCGAGTGGCTCTTCGTGCA
Source organism: Nocardioides ginsengisoli (assembly GCF_039537225.1). Classification (NCBI taxonomy): domain Bacteria; kingdom Bacillati; phylum Actinomycetota; class Actinomycetes; order Propionibacteriales; family Nocardioidaceae; genus Nocardioides; species Nocardioides ginsengisoli. The sequence continues at coordinate 2,346 of NZ_BAABAC010000018.1, read as the reverse complement.
CTCGGGGCTCTTTGCTGGCCGGGTCCGCCACTTCGAACGGTTCCCGAAGATCGTCATGGTGGACGCTGAAGGACACCAGGTGGAGTCCACGCCCGACTTCACCCTGGTTTTCAACGACGACACAGGCCTCGTGGGGGAGATAGCGAAGTTGGCGCTCCACGAGAACAGCGTGGACAAGGCCGTAAAGCAGATCGGGAAGTACGACCGGCTGGACCGGCTGCCCATCGACTCCAACGGCAACTGCGTGCCGGTGACTGACATTAACGTCATGCAGATCGTGCCGTTCCGGGACGGACTGGACGCGGTGCGCCGCATCATCGTGGAACGCATGCTCAGCAAGGAGCACTTCTACAAGCCGTCGAAGGCTCCGATCATCGTCCAGTACGACCGCGACGACGTGCGGTACACCTTTCAGCGGCTACAGAACTCCGAAAACGGGAAGCTCCCGGCCGTCGAGGAGCCGGTGACGTTGGGCTGGCTGCTGGACCGAGGCTTGAAGGTGCGCATCTCGCACATGGTGGGCGTCAAGGCCACCCGGAAGTTCATGAACGACCCGATCGACCCGCTCTACCTGGCGACCCACCTGTGGAGCCAGCACTGGCCGACGCAGTTCCCCAACATCTCAGCGGACGTGACCGTGGTCCCCAACGAGATCGCGGAGGTGCTGCGGGACCGGTTCGGCAAGTGCCGCACGGACGAGGTGAGACACGCCTTGGGCCTGTTGCAGTCCGCTGGGCTGGCCGCCGATAACCGGGACGGCACTTGGGAGGTCTCGCGCAAGAAGTTGCGACTGACCGGGGAGAAGGACGAGCACCGCATCATCGCGCTCAAGGCGGCGAAGGAGGCCAAGCCGGTGGTGAAGGCCCGCTCGGTGGAGCCGCGTCCGCCGCAGTTCAGCCAGGACACTCTCTTCTAGCGCGGCCTGGCCCGGGCCCGCCAGTCCTCGCTGACTGTGCCGGGGAGGGCTACGAACCCGCTAGTGAGCGCGTAAAGCACGTACCTCGCGTGGTCGGCTCAGGCGGTCACGAGGGGGAGATGAGGGCCTGGACGCGGCTCTTGATCTCGTCGCGGAGGGGTCGAACGGCTTCGATGCCCTGTCCGGCGGGGTCGTCAACTTCCAGTCCTCGTAGCGCTTGCCGGGGAAGTATGGGCACTCGTCGCCGCTGGTACCAGGTATGCCCTTTGGCCCTCTCGCCGAGCGTGCGAGTCACAACCCAGCCAGGAGTGGGATGCCGATGAAGACGAGCACGGACTTCGCGATGCCCCACATCGAGACGTCGAGGCCGGTTGTCTTCGTGAGGCCGAGCCAGCCGGGGAGGACTTAGGGTGGAGCGCCGCTACGTCGTGGGCGATACAGGGCCGCGCGCGTCATTCACAGCCTTCGCCCGCGCATCAATGTCCGGCCCGATGAACTGAGCATGGAACGCCTCGTCGAGGATCTCGACGCCCTTCAACACCTCCGAGACAGTCAACGTAGACAGGCTGTGCGTCCCGGCGTTCCCGATCCACTTCACAGCCAGCAGCAGGTCAGCGACACGGTCCCGACCCGTCGCGCCCTTCTTCCACGTCTTGATGCGATCGTCGGCGCTGATGAAGCCGCCCGTCGGGCGCGTAGCCGCAATCCCCTCACTCGTCAGGAACTGCTCCACCACCAGCCGAAGAGCCGTTGCCGCGAGCCCCGGGTCCGTGAACAACACCGCAGCCGCACGCTCCACACCCTCCTGGATCGGCTCTGGAGTCGTCTCCGGCAACCGCATCAGCACCAAAGGCGGGTAGACCTGCTTGACCGAATAGAAGGCCGAGTACGGAGGCCCCGACTCCGTGTACTCGTCATGTGGGCGCTTCTTGGCGTAATCAACCTCGTACGTACCCGTCGCTACCGCTGGCTGCTCGCACTCTGGGTTCTCACAAGCCCCAGACGCCGTGAACACGCCCCTGATCCACTCTGGCTCCCAGTAGTCATCCTGGCGCGCACGCTTCGACTCACCATGCTCGACCTGCACCGGCTCATCGAAGCGTAGATGTCCAGCCAGACAGTGCGGACAGAACGGTCGAGGCCAGCCAGTGCCCTCCTCGATCACGGCACCAAGGCGACCCAGCGCGACATCAAAGACCATGACGTCAGACTATTGGCCCCGCCGCCCTCAGGGTTCTTGGCGAGACGAACCGCCTGGCCCCGCCGCCGTCAGGTTCATCGGAAACCAGGCACCTTGAATCGCCCCGGGTCTGATGGAGGCTCTCAATCCATGGAGGATGAGAGTCATGGCAGCACCCAGGAAGTACCCCGATGAGTTGCCCTGTGTCAACCTCCGCTGTTTCAGGCGGCGTTGAGCGAGTCCTCGTTGA
>NZ_BAABAC010000017.1:13673-64839 GCF_039537225.1 Nocardioides ginsengisoli | reverse complement strand
ACGCGTCACGGACCTCGGCCTCGGCGCGCAACGACGCCAGCATCGTGCTGATGCCGGTGTCGGGAGCGGTCGCCTGAGCCATGACTCCACCTCAACATGTTGAGCCGACCTTGCCAAGGCCATTGCGGCAACGCCTCCCCGAATGCCCCGATTCCTGCCGGATCCGGCAAGCATTTCCGGTGCCACCCGCGCCACCGGCCCCGCGCCACCCCTGCGCGCCCGAACCGCTGTCGGCAGCGCGTCGTAGGCTGGTCGCCGCACCCCCGGTCGCATCTTGAACGGGGGCGATCGTGCTGTCCCTCGACCGAAGGTGTGCCCTGTGAGTCTCGCCGGCCTCGCCGACGCCGTCCTCGCCGACCCGACGCTCTCCGCCGCATTGTCCGCGGCGACGAGCGGCGACCAGCCGACCGGAGAGCTGACCGGGCCGGAGGCGCTGCGTCCGTTCCTGGTGGCCGGGCTGGCCCGTGCCGGGCGGCCGGTGCTCGTGGTCACCGCGACCACACGGGAGGCCGAGCAGCTCGTGGCCGAGCTGGGCGACCTGGTCGACCCGACCGGGGTCGCCTACTACCCGAGCTGGGAGACGCTGCCGCACGAGCGGCTCAGCCCGCGCAGCGACACGGTCGGACGGCGGCTCGCGGTCCTGCGGCGGCTGTGCCACCCGGGCGACGACGCGACGACCGGGCCGGTCCAGGTCGTGGTGGCGCCGGTGCGGAGCATGCTGCAGCCGCAGGTCAAGGGCCTCGGCGACCTGACGCCCGTCGAGCTGACGGTCGGGGCGAGCGCCGAGATCGACGACGTCGTCGCCGGGCTGGTGGGTGCGGCCTACTCGCGCGTCGACCTGGTCGAGAAGCGCGGCGAGTTCGCGGTCCGCGGTGGCATCGTCGACGTGTTCCCGCCGACCGAGGAGCATCCGCTGCGGGTGGAGTTCTTCGGCGACGAGGTCGACGAGATCCGCTTCTTCGCGGTCGCCGACCAGCGCACCATCGAGAAGATCGACCGGCTGTGGGCGCCGCCCTGCCGTGAGCTGCTGCTGACCGACGCCGTCAAGGCCCGCGCCGCCGAGCTCGGTACGACGCACCCGCAGCTCCTCGAGATCACCGACAAGCTCGCGCAGGGCATCGCCGTCGAGGGCATGGAGGCGCTCATCCCGGCGCTCGTCGACGAGCTCGAGCTGCTCGTCGACCTGATGCCCGCCGACACCCAGGTCCTCGTCCTCGACCCCGAGCGCGCACGGGCCCGCGCGCACGACCTGGTCGCCACCAGCGAGGAGTTCCTCGCCGCCTCGTGGGCGACGGCGGCCAGCGGCGGCCAAGCGCCGATCGACCTGCAGGCGGCGTCCTACCACGTGCTCGGCGACGTCCGCTCCCACGCGCGCGAGCTCGGCCAGAGCTGGTGGACGTTCAGCCCGTTCGGCCTCGACGAGGAGACGCCGAGCGCCGCGCAGCCCGCACCGGCCTATCGCGGCGACGTGGCGAAGGCCTTCGCCGACATCGCGCAGTGGCGCGCCGACGGCCACCGGGTCGTCGTCGTCCACGTCGGCCACGGCCCGGCCCAGCGCATGGTCGAGTCGCTCGGCGACAACGACGTACCGGCCCGGCTCGTCGACGACCTGCCGCCCGGCTCCGAGCTCGACCCCGCCGTCGTCACCGTCACCTGCGGCGCGCTCGCCCACGGCCTCGTCGACGCGGCCGCCCAGCTGGTGCTGCTCACCGGCGAGGACATCGTCGGCGCCAAGGCCTCGACGCGCGACAAGGGCGCGATGCCGGTGCGCCGCAAGCGGCAGATCGACCCGCTCGAGCTCAAGGCCGGCGACTACGTCGTCCACGAGCAGCACGGCGTGGGCCGCTTCGTCGAGATGAAGCAGCGCGAGGTCCAGGGTGCGATCCGCGAGTACCTCGTCCTCGAGTACGGCCCGTCCAAGCGCGGCGGCCCGCCCGACCGGCTCTACGTGCCGGCCGACACCCTCGACCAGGTCACCCGCTATGTCGGCGGCGAGCAGCCGAGCCTCGACCGGCTCGGCGGCGGCGACTGGACCAAGCGCAAGAACAAGGCGCGCAAGGCGGTCCGCGAGATCGCCGCCGAGCTGATCAAGCTGTACGCCGCGCGCCAGGCCACTCAGGGCCACGCCTTCGGTCCCGACACCCCGTGGCAGCGCGAGCTCGAGGACGCCTTCCCGTTCCACGAGACCCCCGACCAGCTGACCACGGTCGACGAGGTCAAGGCCGACATGCAGCGCACCGTCCCGATGGACCGGCTGATCTGCGGCGACGTCGGCTACGGCAAGACCGAGATCGCCGTCCGGGCGGCGTTCAAGGCGGTCCAGGACGGCAAGCAGGTCGCCGTCCTGGTGCCGACGACGCTGCTCGTCAACCAGCACCTCTCCACGTTCAGCGAGCGGATGAGCGGCTTCCCGGTCGTGCTCAAGCCGCTGAGCCGGTTCCAGACCGACAAGGAGGCCGCCGAGACGCTCGCCGGCCTCGCCGAGGGCAGTGTCGACGTCGTCGTCGGCACCCACCGGCTGTTCAACGCCGACACCAAGTTCAAGGACCTCGGCCTGATCATCGTCGACGAGGAGCAGCGCTTCGGCGTCGAGCACAAGGAGGCGATGAAGCGGCTGCGCACCTCCGTCGACGTCCTCTCCATGTCCGCCACCCCGATCCCGCGCACGCTCGAGATGGCGATCACCGGCATCCGCGAGATGTCGACGATCACCACGCCGCCCGAGGAGCGGCACCCGGTGCTGACCTACGTCGGCGGCTACGAGGACCGGCAGGTCATCGCCGCGATCCGCCGCGAGCTGCTCCGCGACGGCCAGGTGTTCTACATCCACAACCGGGTCAGCTCGATCGAGAAGGCCGCGGCCAAGCTGCGCGAGCTCGTGCCCGAGGCCCGGGTCGCGACGGCCCACGGCCAGATGGGGGAGCACCAGCTCGAGCAGGTGATGGTCGACTTCTGGGAGAAGCGCTTCGACGTCCTCGTCTGCACCACGATCGTCGAGTCCGGCATCGACGTCTCCAACGCCAACACGATGATCATCGAGCGCTCCGACACGCTCGGCCTCTCCCAGCTGCACCAGCTGCGCGGCCGGGTCGGCCGCTCCCGCGAGCGGGCCTACGCCTACTTCCTCTACCCGACCGAGAAGCCGCTCACCGAGACCGCCCACGAGCGGCTCGCGACCCTGGCCCAGCACTCCGACCTCGGCGGCGGCATGGCGATCGCCATGAAGGACCTCGAGATCCGCGGTGCCGGCAACCTGCTCGGCGGCGAGCAGTCCGGTCACATCGCCGACGTCGGCTTCGACCTCTACGTCCGCCTGGTCGGCGAGGCGGTCCGCGACTTCCGCAGCGACGGGGGAGCGCCCGAGCAGCTCGACGAGGTCCGCATCGAGCTGCCCGTCGAGGCCCACCTGCCGCACGACTACATCCCCAGCGAGCGCCTGCGCCTGGAGATGTACAAGCGCCTCGCCGAGGTCCGCACCGACGCCGACGTCGACGAGATCCAGGCCGAGCTCGACGACCGGTACGGCGAGCCGCCGGCCCAGGTCACCGCTCTCCTCCTGGTCGCGCGCTTCCGCGCCCGGGTCCGCCAGGCCGGCATCCGCGAGATCACCACGGTCGGCAAGAACGTCCGCTTCCACCCGGTGACGCTGCCGGAGTCGCGGACGATCCGGCTCAACCGGCTCTACCCCAAGTCGATCGTCAAGCAGCAGCTCGAGTCGATCCTGGTGCCGCGGCCCGGCACACCGGGCAAGACGGGAACCCCCATCGAGGGCATCGCCCTGCTTGAATGGGCGCGACTCGTGATCGACTCGGTCATCGACCCCGCTGAATGAACAAGGAGTAGGTTCCGTGCGCCGTCGTACCTCGCTCGTCACCGCCGTCGCCGCGACGGCACTGCTGGCTGCGGGCTGCGGCCTCACCGACAACGCGGTGCAGCCCGGTCTCGCGGCGAAGGTCGACGGCGAGTCGCTGTCGCTGCGCAAGGTCGACCGGGCGGTGCAGGACTACTGCGCGCTGCGCGCCGCCAACCCGCAGGCCACGGCGGCGCCGACCGCGCTGGTGCGCGCCCAGTTCGTCACCGGCTGGACCCAGGCCGTCGCGGTCGACCACCTCGCGCCCGAGCACGGCGTGGCGCTGCCGCCCGAGCCGATCGACAAGGCGTCGGTCAAGGCGGCGTGGGGCGAGCTCGGCACGATCGACGACGACAACTACGACTCCTTCGAGTGGCTGACCTGGATCCAGCAGCGGCTCACCTCGCCGGTCGAGCAGCTGGGCGCGCCGGCCACCGGCGACCAGGCGGTCCAGAACGGCATCGACCTGATCACCGGCTGGCTCGACGACCACCACGTCGAGCTCAACCCGGTGTTCGGCGACTTCGACGCCAAGACTGCCGTGTTCGGCGCCGACCCGCTGTCGATCCCGGTCAGCGCCGAGGCGAAGGCCGCGCAGGAGACCACCCGGCTCACCCCCGACCAGATCGCGAAGCTGCCCGCCGACCAGCGCTGCGGCCCGGCCGTGGTGCAGGCGCCGCAGGGCGTTCCGCAGGGCTGATGACCGACGCGGTCGCCGAGTTCGTCGCCGTGATGCGGCGACTGCGCGCGGAGTGCCCCTGGAAGCAGGAGCAGACCCACCGCTCGCTGGTGCGCTACCTGCTCGAGGAGACCTACGAGACGGTCGACGCGATCGACGCCGGCGAGGCCTCGGGTGACTGGTCGCATCTCGCCGAGGAGCTCGGCGACGTGCTGCTGCAGGTGGTCTTCCACGCCGTCATCGCCGAGGAGCGCGGCGACTTCAGTCTCGACGACGTCGCCCGCGGCATCACCGCCAAGATGCGGCGCCGCAACCCGCACGTCTTCTCCGACGAGTCCGACGACGCGCTGACGGCCGAGGAGGTCGACGCCCGCTGGCAGCGGATCAAGGCCGCCGAGAAGGGCACGGCGCCGTCGACCGCCGACCTGCCGTCGGCCCTGCCCGCCCTGCTGTACGCCGACAAGGCGCTCGGCCGCCGCGAGCGGACCGGCGACCCGGTGGTGGTCGACCCCGCCGCCGACGGCCTCGGCGAGCGGCTGCTGGCGCTGGTCGCCGAGGCACGCGCTGCCGGGGTCGACCCGGAGCAGGCGCTGCGCGACGTCGTACGGGGTCTCTAGGACCGCAGCGCCGCGTGGGGGAACGCCGGGGTGCGGTGGCCGTTGCGGCCGACCATCTCGGCGTTGACCACGAGCGCGTTGAGAACCGACTCCTCGACCGCCTCGACGACCGCCGTGTAGAACGGGTCGATGGCGCCCCAGGGGACCATCCGGTGCGCGGCGAGCTCGGTCGGCGTGGGGGACATGGTGGAGCGCAGGCCGGGGGCGTCGGCGGTGGAGAAGGCGAGGAAGATGTCGCCGGAGAAGTGGCCGCCGGCGGTGCCGGTGCGGGCCAGGCCGAGCGGGACCCGCCGGGCCAGCGCCTTGCACTGGTGGGGGAGCAGCGGCGCGTCGGTGGCGACCACGACGATCACGGAGCCGGCGCCGGCGGGCACCAGGTCGCGCTCGAACCAGGGCGTGGTCTCCATCGGGTTGTCGTCGCGCAGCTCGCGGCCCAGCGGCCGCCCGGCGACGACGAGCTCGTCGCGCGAGCCGAAGTTGGCCTGGACCAGGACGCCGACGGTGTAGGACTCGCCACCGAAAGGCACCCGGCGCGAGGAGGTGCCGTTGCCGCCCTTGAAGGCGTAGCAGTTCATGCCGGTGCCGCCGCCGACCGAGCCCTCGGGCACCGGGCCGCCGGTCGCCGCGTCGAGGGCGGCGCGGGCGTGGTGGGGCCGGACGTGGCCGCCGTTGATGTCGTTGAGGTAGCCGTCCCAGGTCTCGCCGCAGACCGGCAGCAGCCAGGCGGCCGCGAGCTCGGGCCGCACCTCGTTGACCCACTCGACGACGCCGGTGTGGCAGGCGCCGACCGCGTGGGTGTTGGAGAGCGTGATCGGCAGGGAGAGCGCGCCGGACTCCTCGATCCAGGTGGTGCCGGTGAGCTCGCCGTTGCCGTTGAGGGAGTACCAGCCGGCCGCGCACGGCTCACCGAGGCCGTCGCGCCCGCGCGGCAGGATCGCGGTCACGCCGGTGCGGACCGCGTCGCCCTCGATCAGCGTCTCGACGCCGACCGTGACGCCCGGGACGTCGGTGATCGCGTTGTGGGGGCCGGGCTCGCCGGGCAGGTCGACGAGGTCGCGGGCGCGGGGGGACTCAGACATGGGGGACCTCTCGATCGGGGACGATGTCGGGACAGCGGGTGGCGAGACGGGCATAGCCGCAGATCAGCTCGACGACGCGGGCGTAGTCGAGGGACCGGACGCCGACGACGATGTGCTCGCCGTAGGCGTCCTCGAGGGCGACCAGGTTCTGCGCCAGGTCGAACGGGGCGTCGGCGAGCTCGAAGTGACCCTGTGCGACGCCGACCTCGAGGATGCCGACGTAGATCGCGACCTGGGTGTCGTAGAGCGCGGTGAACAGCTCGGAGTTGGACTCGCGGAACCGGAGCTGGCCGTCGAGCTGGTAGAGCGCGGCGACCAGGTCGTCGTCGGGGGAGGCGGGCAGGCCGCCGCGGATCGCGGTGACCAGCTTGTCGCGGGCGTCGGGATATTGCGTCAGCAGGGTCAGCCGGTCGTCGTAGAAGCGCTTGCGGGCGCGGGCGTGGACCTCGTTGAGGAGCCCCTGGACGTCGTCGAAGTAGTAGTGGACGGTGCCCGTGGAGACGCCGGCGCGCGCGGCGACGTCGCGGATGCGCAGCGCGCCCGCCTCGGACTCGCGCAGCGCGTGCAGGGCCGCGGCCACGATCTCGTCGCGCCGCCGCTCCTGGTCCTTGAACCGTGCCACCCGTCCTCCAGTCGTTCGACTTTCCTGACGCTTCATCAGGGTTTTGCCATCGTACAAACGTCCCTTGACAGGCGTATCGAAGCAGTTCTTTGATTGTGCGTCAAAGAAAGGTGGGCACATGGCAGAGCTCAACCCGCAGGGCACGCCCCTGGAGAACCTGGTCGACGAGCCGGCCCCGGCCGGCGCGACCGGCCGCTACCAGCAGGAGCTCGCGCGCTCGCTGACGATGCGCGAGAACATCCTGATCACGCTCTCGTCGGTGACGCCCGCGTCGAGCGTGTTCATCATCGTCCCGGCGATCCTGCTCGGGGTCGGCGGCGCGTCGGTGCTCACCCTGGTGCTCGCGGCCATCGCCGCGGTCTTCGTCGGGGTCTGCTACGCCGAGCTCTCGGCGACGTACCCGGTGACGGGCGGCGAGTACACCTGGGCCGCGCGGCTGCTGGGCCGCCCGCTCGGCTTCGCCACCTTCCTGCTCACCCTGGTGAGCGGCATCCTCATCATCTCGGTGATCGCGCTCGGCACCGGCGACTACCTCGGCGCCGCGTGGTCGGGCCTGAGCGGCAGCTGGGTCGGCGTCGGGGTGATCGTGGTGACGACCGTGGTCTCGATCCTCGACATCCGCACCAACGCCTGGGTCACCGGCATCTTCCTGGCCACCGAGCTGCTGGCTCTGGTGGTGCTGACGCTGCTGGGGTTCCTCCACCCCCAGCGCGGCCTCGACAGCTTCTTCTCCGCGCAGGTCGCCGGCCCCGACGGGCTGCACGGGGTCGGTGTCGCGGCCGTCGTGGCGCTGCTGCCCGTCGCGCTCTTCGCGTTCAACGGCTACGGCGCCGCGGTCTACTACGTCGAGGAGACCAAGGACGCCAACCGCACCATCGGCCGGGTCATCCTGATGTCGCTCGTGGTGACCGCCGTCGTCGAGATCGTCCCCCTCGCCGCCGTCGTGATCGGCGCGCCCAGCATGTCGGCGCTCCTCGGCAGCGACGCCCCTATGAACTACTTCCTCGTCGCGCGCGGCGGCCAGGCGCTCAACGTCGTGATCAGCGTCGGCATCGCGCTCGCCATCGTCAACGCGGTGATCGCGATCATCATCCAGATCGCCCGCCTGGTCTACGCGTCGGCGCGCGACCGCTCCTGGCCGGGGCCGGTCGACGACGTCCTCGGCAAGGTGCACCCGCGCTACCGGTCGCCGGCCAACGCGACCCTGCTGGTGGGCGGGCTGTCGGTCCTCGCCGCGGTGTTCATCCCGCTGTCGTGGCTGATCACCGCGACCGGCGCCTCGGTCGCCGTCGTCTACCTCGTCGTCGGCGCGTGCGCGCTGCGGCTGCGCCGTCCCGGTGTCGCGTCCTCACGCGGCTACCGGATGCCCCTGTGGCCGCTGCCGCCGCTGCTGCTCATCGCCGGCATGCTCTACGTCTGCGTGCAGGTCGCCAAGGACACGCCTTCCCAGCTCGCGATCAGCCTCGGCACCATGGCCCTCGGTCTCGTCTACTACCTCGGCTACATCCACCCGCGCCGCGGCGAGCGGTGGACCCTGCCCGACCCGGTCGAGGAGGAGATCGAGGGCTCTCGGCACTGACCGGGCGTCGATTGGCCGGAAACTGCATGGTTTCGCCCGGTTTTCGTGCGGTTCTTACCCAATCGAAACTCGTTCCACCCGGCCCACCGGCCTGGAGGCGGCCGCATAGCGGCGGCGCGGACGAAGTCCGTGCCGACAACCGCGCCGAACAGCCGACCGACCGGGACCCGCAGTCAAGGACGCCGCAGGCGCCGCGCAGCGGGCCGAGCGCAGCGAGGATCCTTGATGGCGGGTGTCGGTCGGCTAAGCGCGGCCGCCACCGCAACCCCACCGATGCTGCCGGGACCGGCTCAGCTGTCGAGCCACTCCCGGATCGTGTCGTTGTGCTGACCCAGCGTCGGCGGCGCGATGTGCTGCTCGCGCCCGCCGGCGTAGGCGTTGTCGTCGAAGCGCAGCGCCGGGCCGGGCAGCTGCACCGCGCCGAGCGTCGGGTGGTCGACGTCGATGAGCAGGCCCTGCGAGAGGGTCTGCTCCCACGCGTAGACGTCGTCGAGCGAGCGCACCTTGCCCGCCGGGACGCCGGCCGCGTCGAGCTTGGCGAGCGCGTCCTCGGCGCTGGTGTCGGCGAGCAGGCCCTCGACCAGCTCGATCACCTGCGGGCGGTTGGTGACCCGGTCGGCGTTGGTGGCCAGGCCCTCGGCGGCCGGGTCGAGGTCGAAGGCGGCGCAGAACGCCTGCCACAGCTTCTCCGAGCCGCAGGCGATCTGCACGGGCGCGGTGGCCGTCGCGAACATGCCGTACGGCGCGATCGACGGGTGGTGGCCGCCGGCGAGGCCGGGGACCTCCTTGGCCACGGTCCACTTGGTGCCCTGGAAGGCGTGGACGCCGACCATCCCGGCCAGCAGCGAGGTGTGGACGACGCGGCCCCTGCCGGTGCGCTCGCGCTCGTAGAGGGCCGAGACCACGCCGTACGCGCCGTTCATGCCGGCGAGCAGGTCGGCGATCGGGACGCCGACCTTGGTCGGCTCGGTGAGGCCGGTCAGCGACATCAGGCCGCCCTCGCCCTGCGCGATCTGGTCGAAGCCGGAGCGCTGCGCCTCGGGGCCGTCGTGGCCGAAGCCGGTGATCTGCAGGACGATCAGCCGCGGGTTGAGCTGGTGCAGCCGCTCGATCGGGAAGCCGAGGCGGTCGAGGACGCCGACCCGGAAGTTCTCCATCAGCACGTCCGCGCGCTCGACCAGGCGGGCCAGCACGTCCTGGTCGGCCGGGTTCTTGAGGTCGAGGGTGATCGACTCCTTGTTGCGGTTGGCCGAGAGGAAGTACGTCGACTCGCGGTCGCCCTCCTCCGGCTGCACGAACGGCGGCCCCCAGCCGCGGGTGTCGTCGCCGGTGGGGCTCTCGACCTTGATCACCCGGGCGCCGAGGTCGCCGAGCATCATCGCGGCGTGCGGGCCGGCGAGGGCGCGGGTCAGGTCGAGGACGAGGACATCGGCGAGCGGGGCAGACATGCACCCGACGCTATCGACAAGCCCCGGGCCCGGCCATGGCAGCATCTGCCAACCGTCCTGCTGCCGGATGTCGGCGGGGGTTGGCACAATGCCGTCATGGAACCCCAGAGCAGCCTCCCCGACGACCTCCTGCGGGCGGCGCCCAAGGTCCTCCTGCACGACCACCTCGACGGCGGGCTGCGTCCTGCGACGATCGTGGAGCTGGCCGCGGAGATCGGGCACCCCCTCCCCGAGACCGACGCCGACGCGCTCGCGACCTGGTTCGCCGAGGCCGCCGACTCGGGCTCGCTCGAGCGCTACCTCGAGACCTTCGCCCACACCGTCGGCGTCATGCAGACCGCGTCGGCGGTGACCCGCGTCGCCCGCGAGTGCGTCGAGGACCTCGCCGCCGACGGCGTCGTCTACGCCGAGATCCGCTATGCGCCCGAGCTGCACGTCGAGTCCGGCCTCGAGCTCGAGGACGTCGTCGCCGCCGTCCAGCAGGGCTTCGAGGAGGGCATGGCCGCGGCCGGCGGGCGGATCGTCGTCCGGCACCTGCTGACCGCGATGCGCCAGGCCGCCAACGCCCGCGAGATCGCCGACCTCGCGATCGCCTGGCGTGACCGCGGCGTCGTCGGCTTCGACATCGCCGGGCCCGAGGCCGGCTACCCGCCCACCCGCTTCCTCGACGCCTTCGAGTACCTCCAGCGCGAGAACTTCCACTTCACGATCCACGCCGGCGAGGGCTTCGGGCTGCCGTCGATCTGGGAGGCGGTGCAGTGGTGCGGCGCCGACCGGCTCGGCCACGGGGTCCGGATCGTCGACGACATCAAGGTCGACGAGGCCGGCGTCGCCCAGCTCGGGCGGCTCGCGTCCTACGTGCGCGACAAGCGCATCCCGCTGGAGATGTGCCCGTCGTCCAACATCCAGACCGGCGCCGCGCCGTCGATCAGCGAGCACCCGATCAAGCTGCTCGCGTCCCTGCGCTTCCGGGTCACCGTCAACACCGACAACCGGCTGATGAGCCGCACGTCGCTGAGCAAGGAGTTCGCGCTGCTCAGTGAGGCGTTCGGCTACGGCTGGGCCGAGATGGAGTGGCTGACGGTCAACGCCATGAAGTCCGCCTTCATCCCCTACGACGAGCGGTTCCGGCTGATCACCCAGACCATCAAGCCCTGGTACGCCGAGCGGATGTCCGGCTAGATCACGAACCAGACGTAGTTCCAGCGCGCCACCCCGACCCGGTGGCCCGTCCAGTTCTCGCGCGGCACGCGGATCAGCCGGCCGTTCGCGGGATCGAAGACCTCGATGCCGTCGCCGACCTCGCGCACCGCGAGCACCACGTGGCGGGGGAGGAGCCGGCTGCCGACGTACACGGCGACGGGGCGGGTGCGGACCTGCTCGCGCAGCACCTCGTAGCCGATCTCGGCACGGGGGCGGGTGAAGACGGTCGCGAGGTGGCGGTGGGTGAGCGCGCGGAGCGCGTTGGCGACCGCCCACGGCGGGGTGCCGAGCGCGCGCGGCCACGGCATCTGGAAGCGGTCGCGCGGGCTGGTCGGGGAGGTGAGCAGCCGATGCTCCTCGGTGATGTCCTGCTCGGGGTCGTCCGGGCGCCACGGCGTCAGGATCGCCCGTGCGGCGAGGACGCTCGCGGCGCCACAGCTGCGGTCGTCGGGCTGGCGCAGGGTCGCCGGGCTCAGGTCAGCGGGCCACTGCATGGTCGCCCTCCGCGGCGCCGTCGGACAGCTCGGCGAACGCCCGGTCGCCGGTCGTCACCCGGCAGCCGACCGCGGCCGCGCGGCGCACGATCTGACGCTGGACGCGGGCGAGGGCGAGGCCGCGCCGTACCAGGACGAGCGGGGGCTTGCGGTGCTCGCGCAGGTCGCGGGTGAGCCGGCGCCCGAAGGTGACGACGGGATGCTGCGTGATGCAGTACGCCGCCGCGAGGATCCCCGCCTGCCGGCACTCCTCGACGATCTCGGCCGCGAAGATCCCCTCCGCGCAGAACCGGGTCGCGCCGTCCAGCTCGACGCGGCGGCTGCCGGTGCGCCGGCTCTCGGCGATGGAGTAGTCGGGCACGTCGGCGGCGCCCGTCGTGCACAGGGACCGGAGGGCGGCGAAGGCGTCCTCGTGGCTCCACGTGCCCGGGTGGTCCCAGTCGACCAGGCCCGCGTTGGCCCCGTCGGCGATGAGCGGGAGGCCGGGGGCGTCGCCGTCGCGGTAGAAGTCGTCGAGCCGCAGCGTCGGCCACCCGAACGCCTTCGCCAGGCGCCCGGCGAGGCGGGACTTGCCCGACCCCGAGGGGCCGGCGAGCACGATCACGCGGGCACGGGCGGTCATGGGGGTCGAGTCTAGGAGGCTCGACGCGGTCAGCCGCGCAGTGCCGCGTCGAGCGCCGACATCAGCGCGGCCTGGCGGCTGCGGCCGATCGGCGCCGGCGGATAGCGGAGCAGTACGGCGACCAGCGCCGGCGTCGCCCGCGCCCGGGCCGCCTCGACCGCGGCGGCGGCCGCGGCCGGATCGTGGTCCGCGGCCAGCTCGGCGATGCGCGCGGCACTGGCGGCAGCGCGCAGGATGTGGCCGACCTGGTGGGCCTTGGCGATCGGGTGCAGGTACGCCGCCGCCGCGGCGTCGCCGGCTGCCTGCGCGGCCAGCCGGGCGGACTCGCTGGGTGCGGTCGCGGCGGCGCGGTGGGCGTCGAGCGCGGTCACCCGCTGGAGCATGGTGCGCGGCGCGCCGTCGACGAAGGTCCGGGCCGCGTCGAGCGCGCGTCGCGGGCGCGGGTCGTCGGGGCAGGCGGCCTCGAAGACGGGCAGTAGCGCTGCCGCGGCGTCGGCGGCGTAGCGCGCGACCACGCGCAGCTCGTCGGGCGTCAGCTCGAAGTCACCAGCGGTCGTGGTCATCGCCGTCCCCGCCGCGCACGCCTCGGTTGGCCAGGATCACCGCGACCGGCGGGATCACCGCCGCGACGACGCTCATCGCGACGGCCAGGGGAGTCGAGAACAGCCGCACCACGTTCCACGCCAGGATGATGAGGACCGCGCAGGTCCCCATCAGCCACAAGTAGAGGCGGCGGCGCCGGCTCAGATCCCGATCGGGTGCCACACCGTCTTCGCCTCGACGAACGCGGTCATCGCCGACAGGGCCGGCTCGGCCGTCCAGTCGGGCTCCTCGTCGGGTGCGCGGCGTACGCGCTTGAGGTTGTCGGCCGCGGCCACCTCGAGCGCGGTGGCGAGCTCGGCGTCGCCGGTGACGCCGCCGAGGTCGATCGCGTTGACGTCCATGTGGGCCGCCAGCCACGGCCCGAGGGTCGCGGCGTCGCCGGTGAGGATGTTGACCACGCCGCCGGGGACGTCGGACGTCGCGAGCACCTCGGAGAAGGTGACCGCCGGCAGCGGCCGCTCGTAGGACGACACGACCACCGCGACATTGCCGGTGACGATGACCGGCGCGACGACCGACACCAGCCCGAGCAGGGACGACGACTGCGGCGCGAGCACGCCGACCACGCCGGTGGGCTCGGGCGCGGTGTGGTTGAAGAAGGGGCCCGCGACAGGGTTGGCGTTGCCGATCACCTGGGCGAGCTTGTCGGCCCAGCCGGCGTACCAGACCAGGCGGTCGACGGCGGCGTCGACCTGGCCGCGCGCGGCGGCCGCGGAGCCGCCCTCGGACTGGCGGACGGCGTCCTCGAACTGCGGGCGGCGGTCCTCCATCACCTCCGCGATCCGGTAGACGATCTGGCCGCGGTTGTAGGCGGTGCGGCCCGACCACGACCCGAAGGCCTTGCGGGCGGCGACGACGGCGTCCCGCACGTCCTTGCGGGAGGCGAGGGCGGCGTTGGCCACGAACTTCCCCTTGCTGTCGGTGACCTCGTAGGAGTGGCCCGACTCCGAGCGGGGGAAGGCCCCGCCGATGTAGAGCTTGTAGGTCTTCCGTACGTCGATGCGCGCCATCAGGCGTCGGCCCCCTTCAGGTAGGCGGCAAGGCCCTGGCGGCCGCCCTCGCGCCCGTAGCCGGACTCCTTGTAGCCGCCGAACGGGCTGGCCGGGTCGAACTTGTTGAACGTGTTGGCCCAGACCACGCCGGCGCGCAGCTGCGAGGCCATGTGCAGGATGCGGGAGCCCTTCTCGGTCCACACGCCCGCCGACAGTCCGTACGGCGTGTTGTTGGCCTTCTCGATCGCCTCGGCCGGCGTGCGGAAGGTCAGCACCGACAGGACCGGGCCGAACACCTCCTCGCGCGCGATCCGGTGGGCCTGGGTGACGCCGGTGAAGATGGTCGGCGGGAACCAGAAGCCGGACGACGGCAGCTCGCACGCGGGCGACCAGCGCTCGGCGCCCTCGGCCTCGCCGATGTCGGACAGCTCGCGGATCCGCTCCAGCTGCTCGCGGGAGTTGATCGCGCCGATGTCGGTGTTCTTGTCGAGCGGGTCGCCGACGCGCAACGTGCCCATCCGGCGCTTGAGCCGGGCCAGCACGTCGTCGGCGACCGACTCCTGCACCAGCAGGCGGGATCCGGCGCAGCAGACGTGGCCCTGGTTGAAGAAGATGCCGCCGACGATGCCCTCGATGGCCTGGTCGATGGGAGCGTCGTCGAACACGATGTTGGCGGCCTTGCCGCCGAGCTCGAGGGTGACCTTCTTGTCGGTGCCGGCGACCGCGCGGGCGATCGCCTTGCCGACCTCGGTGGAGCCCGTGAACGCGACCTTGTCGACGTCGGGGTGGGACACGAGCGCCTGGCCCGTGGCGCCGGCGCCGGTCACGATGTTGACGACACCGGGCGGGAGGTCGGCCTGCTGGCAGATCTCCGCGAACAGCAGCGCCGTCAGCGGCGTGGTCTCGGCGGGCTTGAGGACGACGGTGTTGCCGCAGGCCAGCGCCGGGGCGATCTTCCACGCCAGCATGAGCAGCGGGAAGTTCCACGGGATGACCTGGCCCGCGACGCCGAGGGGCTGCGGGTCGGGGCCGAGGCCCGCGTGGTCGAGCTTGTCGGCCCAGCCGGCGTAGTAGAAGAAGTGGGCGGCGACGATCGGGACGTCGACGTCGCGGCTCTCCTTGATCGGCTTGCCGTTGTCGATCGACTCGAGGACGGCGAGCTCGCGGCCACGCTCCTGGATGATCCGCGCGATCCGGAAGAGGTACTTCGCGCGCTCCTTGCCCGACATCCGCGACCAGCCGCGGAAGGCGCGGCGGGCGGCCTTGACGGCGAGGTCGACGTCGGCCTCGGAGGCCTCGGCGATCTCGGCGAGGGTCTCCTCGGTGGCGGGGTTGACGGTCTTGAACGACGATCCGCGGCCGTCGACGAACTCGCCGTCGATGAACAGGCCGTAGGACGCCTTGATGTCGACGATGCTCCGCGACTCGGGAGCCGGTGCGTACTCGAAAGCCATGAGCCTCAGTCCAGGGTGAAGTAGTCGGGACCGCTGTAGCGGCCGGTGGTCATCTTCGTGCGCTGCATGAGCAGGTCGTTGAGCAGCGTCGAGGCGCCGAACCGGAACCAGTCGGGGTCGAGCCAGTCGTCGCCGGCAATCTCGTTGACCATGACGAGGTACTTGATCGCGTCCTTGGCGGTGCGGATGCCGCCCGCCGGCTTGACGCCGATCTGGACGCCGGTGGCCTCGCGGAAGTCGCGGACCGCCTCGAGCATCACCAGCGTGACCGGCAGGGTCGCCGCCGGCTGCACCTTGCCCGTGGACGTCTTGATGAAGTCGGCGCCGGCGAGCATCGCCAGCCAGGAGGCGCGACGTACGTTGTCGAGGGTCTGGAGCTCGCCGGTCTCGAAGATCACCTTGAGATGCGCGTGCGTGCCGTCGGGGCGCGCGCAGGCCTCGCGGGTCTCGACGATCTCGTCGAACACCTGCAGGTAGTGGCCGGCGAGGAAGGCGCCGCGGTCGATGACCATGTCGATCTCGTCGGCGCCGCCCGCGACCGCGTCGCGCGTGTCGGCGAGCTTGACGTCCATCGAGGCGCGACCGCTCGGGAAGGCGGTGGCGACTGCGGCCACATTGACCTGGTCGCCGACGATCGCCTTCACGTCGCCCACCAGGTCGCCGTAGACGCAGACCGCCGCCACGGACGGGCAGGTCGGGTCGGCCGGGTCGGGGCGCAGTGCCTTGGCGGCGAGCGCGCGGACCTTGCCGGGCGTGTCCTGGCCCTCGAGCGTGGTGAGGTCGACCATCCGGATCGCGAGGTCGAGCGCCCATGCCTTGGCGGACGTCTTGATCGAGCGGGTGCCGAGCCCGGCGGCCCGCGCCTCGGCTCCCACCTGGTCGACGCCGGGCAGGCCGTGCAGGAATCGGCGCAGCGTCGCGTCGCTGGTGGTGACGTCGGCGTACGCCGCGAGTCCCGGAGCGGGACCGGTGGAGGCGGTGGTCGGCATTCCCTCAGCATAGGGTTGGTGACTGTGCGGAGCGAAGGTGTCGAGAAGGTCGAGCGATACAGCTCGGGTGGCAAGGGCCTGGGGATCTTCGGGCTCGTGGTCGTGGCGGCCATCGTGGCCTACGGGGTGATCGACCGAGGGGCCGACTTCCAGCCCTGGTTCATCGCGCTGTGCCTGCTGTTCGGCGCGATCATCTGGGCGTCGCTGGTGCGCCCGGCGCTGGTGCTGCACGAGGACGAGCTCGAGCTGCGCAATATCGTCCACGACCGCTGGGTGCCCTATGCGCGGATCACCGACTTCCGCATCGACCAGGTGACGATCGTGTTCACCGACGAGGGCGAGAAGTACGTCGGCGCCGGCTTCGGCCGCAGCCGTCGGATGATCCGCCGCGACGGCGCGGGCGGCGTCGCCTCGGGCGGCCTGTTCACCTCCCGCTTCGCGTCGATGACCCCCGCCGACGACACCGAGAAGCACTCGCTCGGCTGGCTGATCCAGGACAAGGTCCGCCGCAACGCCGCCGGCGCGGTGGAGAAGGCGGAGCTCTCCCCGGAGATCCCGGTCGCCCCGGCGAGGGGGGCCTGGGCGTGGCCGCAGATCGTCATCCTCGGCGGACTGGCGCTGGTGACCGTCGTCCTGGCGATCGTGGGCTGATGTGCACGACCTGACGTTCCGCTCGGGCGGGCGCGTCTTCGGCGTCGTCGGCATCGTCATCGCCGCCGGCTTCCTGGCCTACGGCCTGCTCGACGGCACCGCCGACTTCCCGCGCTGGCTGCTCGCCGCGACCGTGCTCTTCGCCGTCGTGCTGTGGGCGGTGCTGGTGCGGCCCAGCGTCCTGCTCCGCGACGACATGCTGATCCTGCGCAACATCCTGCGCGACCGGTCGATCCCGTACGCCCGGATCACCGACTTCCGGGTCACCCAGGTCACCCTCGTCGACACGGCCGAGCGGCGCTACGTCGGCGTCGGGTTCGGGCGGGTGCGGACGTCGATCCGCCGCGAGGGCCTGGGCGACGGTCACGGCACCGGCGTCGACGTGCTGGCGCACATGGGCAACGTCCTCGACGCGGGCGACCGCACCCACACCTCGGTGGGCGACCTGGCCCAGGGGCAGGTCGGTCAGCGGGTGTCGCGCGCGCAGGTCTTCGACCGCGACCCGGCGCCGGTACGGACGTCGTACGCGTGGCCGGAGATCGCGGTGCTGGTCGTGCTCGCGGTGGCGACCGTCGCGCTGGCTCTCCTGGGCTGAGGTCTCGGTCTCACCCGGCATTCCTGCTGTGATTTCGCGGAAATCAGGGCAGGAATGCCGGGTGGGATCGAGGGTCAGATCCCCGCAGCGGTCGCGATGTCGGCCCGCAGCGCGGTCAGCCGGGTCGCCGCCTCGGCGCGCGCGAGGGCGACGTCGCCCTCCACCACCGGTACGACGACCTCCAGGTAGCACTTCAGCTTCGGCTCGGTGCCGCTCGGCCGGACGACGACCCTGCTGCCGTCGGCGGTCCGGTAGCGCAGCCCGTCGGTCGGGGGCAGGTCGGGGGAGCCGGTGCTGAGGTCGTCGGCGGCGGTGACGGCCGACCCGCCGAGGGTGGCGGGCGGGGTGTCGCGGAGGCGGTTCATGGCGGCGCCGATCTCGGCGAGGTCGGTGACGCGGACGGAGAGCTGGTCGGTCGCGTGGAGGCCGTGGGTGACGGCGATGTCGTCGAGCAGGTCGAGCAGGGTGCGGCCGGCGGCCTTCGCGGAGGCAGCGACCTCGCACAGCATGAGGGCGGCGGAGACGCCGTCCTTGTCGGCGACGTGGTGCGGGTCGACGCAGTAGCCGAGGGCCTCCTCGTAGCCGAACGCCAGGTCGGGCAGACGGCCGATCCACTTGAAGCCGGTGAGGGTCTCGGCGTACGGCTGGCCGGCGGCGCGCGCCATCGTCCCGAGCAGGGACGACGACACGATCGAGGTCGCGTAGACGCCGTCGCGGCCGAGGCGGAGCAGGTGGTCGGCGAGGAGCGCGCCCACCTCGTCGCCACGCAGCATCCGCCAGCCGTCCACACCCGGGACGGCGACCGCGCACCGGTCGGCGTCCGGGTCGTTGGCGACGACCAGGTCGGCGCCGACCCGCTCGGCGAGGGCGACGGCGCGGTCGATGGCGCCGGGCTCCTCGGGGTTGGGGAAGGCGACGGTGGGGAAGTCGGGGTCGGGCTGCTCCTGCTCGGTCACCACCTGCGGGGCGGTGAAGCCGGCGTTCTCGAGGACGGTCGGCAGCACGCCGCCGCCGACGCCGTGCAGCGGCGTGTAGACGATGCTCAGGTCGCGGGGCCCGTCGCCGGCGACGCTCGCGACCGTGTCGAGGTAGGCGTCGACGATGCTGTCGTCGAGGACCCGTCCGCCGGTCGACTCCAGCGCCGGCATCGGCACCGAGTCGAGGGACCCGACGGCGGCGATGCACGCGGCGATCTCGGAGTCGGCGGGCGGCACGATCTGGCTGCCGTCGCCGAGGTAGACCTTGTAGCCGTTGTCCTGCGGCGGGTTGTGGCTCGCGGTGACCATGATCCCGGCCGCGCAGCCCAGCTCGCGGATCGCGAACGCCAGCAGCGGCGTCGGCAGCGGCCGGGGGAGCAGCAGCGGCTTGAGCCCGGCGCCGGCCATCACCTGCGCGGTGTCGTGCGCGAAGACGTCGGAGTTGTGGCGGGCGTCGTAGCCGATGACGACGGGCGTGCCGGGCGTCGTCCCCTGCGCCAGCAGGTACGCCGCGAGACCGGCCGCCGCGCGGATCACGACCACCCGGTTCATCCGGTTCGAGCCGGCGCCGAGCGCGCCGCGCAGGCCCGCGGTGCCGAACTCGAGGGTGCCGCGGAAGCGGTCGGCCAGGTCGGCCGCCGCCTCCGCGTCGTCGGACTCCGCCGCCTTGATCAGTGCGGCGAGCTCGGCGCGGGTCTGCTCGTCCGGATCCTCGACGAGCCAGCCGCGCGCGCGAGTGAGCAGGACGTCGACGTCAGGCGTGGTCATGCACGCACGTTAGCCCCCTCGGGGGCGCTCAGCCGTTGACGCTGCTCATGTCGCCGTAGCGGTCGCCGGCCACGGCGTCGCGCGGGACCGCCGCGGCGAGCGCCGCGAGGTCGGCCTCCGAGAGCTGTACGTCGACCGCGCCGACGTTCTCCTCCAGGTAGCGGACCCGCTTGGTGCCGGGGATCGGCGCCAGGTCGTCGCCCTGCGCGAGCACCCACGCGAGCGCGAGCTGACCGGGCGTGCAGCCGTGCTGGTCGGCGAGCGCGCGGACCTGGTCGACGAGGCCGAGGTTGGTGGCGAGGTTGTCGCCCTGGAACCGCGGGAAGTACGCCGTGGCGCGGGCGTCGCCCTCGGCCGCCTCTCCCTTGAACACCCCGGTGAGGATGCCGCGCCCGAGCGGGGAGTAGGGGACCAGGCCGATGCCGAGCTCGCGCAGGGTCGGGAGGATCTCGTCCTCCAGGTCGCGGGTGAAGAGCGAGTACTCGGTCTGCAGCGCGGTGATCGGGTGCACGGCGTGCGCCCGGCGGATCGTCTCCGGCGCGGCCTCGGAGAGCCCGAGGTGGCGGACCTTGCCCGCGTCGACGAGCTCCTTCATCGCGCCGACGGTCTCCTCGATGGGGACGTTCGGGTCGACGCGGTGCTGGTAGTAGAGGTCGATGTGGTCGACGCCGAGCCGCGTGAGCGAGGCGTCGCAGGCGCGGCGCACGTAGTCGGGCGTGCCGTTGATGCCGAGCCGGGCGCCGTCGGGGCCGCGCTCCACGCCGAACTTGGTGGCCAGCTGGACGTCGTCGCGGCGGCCCGCGATCGCCTTGCCGACCAGCTGCTCGTTGATGAACGGGCCGTACATGTCGGCCGTGTCGAGGAAGGTGACGCCGAGGTCGAGCGCGCGCTGGATGGTCGCGATGCCGGAGGCCTCGTCGGGGGTGCCGTAGAACTCCGACATGCCCATGCAGCCGAGACCGAGGGCGGAGACGGTGAGCGGGGACGTCGTACCGAGGGTGCGGGTGGGGATCGTCATACCCACCATCGAACTCCTTGGAGCGCGCTCCAGGTCAAGCCTGCCGGAGTCGAGCGGCGTCAGGCCGTGCGCTCCAGCGCGACCAGCTTGTCGAGGTAGAGGTCGATCTTGTACTCGATCGCCCCGAGGTGCGCCTGCACCTCGGCGAGCTGGCGCAGCACCTCCTCGCGGTGCGCCTGCAGGATGGCGAGCCGCTCGGACTCGTTGCCGTCGCCGGCGCGCACCAGATCGGCGTAGCGGCGTACGTCGCGGATCGGCATGCCGGTCGCGCGCAGCCGGGTGACCAGCTCGATCCAGCGCAGGTCGATCTCGTCGTAGCGGCGGTGGCCGCCGGCGGCGCGGGGGACGGGCCGCAGCAGCAGGCCGTCCTTCTCGTAGTAGCGCAGGGTGTCGGTCGTCAGCCCGAGGGTGGCGGCCGCATCGGCGATGGGGAGTCCGGTGCTCGGCATCCCCCCAGTGTGCCCCGTCGCGCCATGATGGACCGATGGCCCGCACCTTCGCGTTCGCCCAGTCGTGGTCGGTCGCCGCCCCGGCGGCTGACGTCGCGGCGGTGCTGGTCGACCTCGAGTGGTACCCGCGCTGGTGGCCGGAGGTCCGCGCGGTCGCCAAGCTCGGCCCCGACACGGCCTGGGTGCGCTGTCGCTCGGTGCTGCCCTACACGCTCGACCTGGTGCTCGACGCGGTGAGCCGGACGCCGCCCGTGGTCGAGGTCGCGATCAGCGGCGACCTCGACGGCTTCGCCCGGTTCACGCTGGTGCCCGAGGACGGCGGCACCCGGCTCGACTTCCGCGAGGAGGTCGAGGTCGGGGGCGCGCTCGCCCTGGCGTCGTACGTCGGCCGGCCGGTGCTCACCTGGAACCACGCCCGGATGATGGCCGGTTGCCGGGCCGGGCTCAGCGCCGAGCTGCGGCGGTCCTCCGCTGCTGGGCGATGAAGCGGGTCGCCATCTTGTTCACGAAGGTGGGGGAGAGCCGCCCCACCCGCCACGCGATCCGCGCCTGTCGCGGCTCGATGACGAGCGGCTTGTCGGCCGCGACCGCAGCGAGCACGCGCGCGGCCAGCAGGTCGGGGTCGACCGGCTCCTTCACGCCCTGGCCCTCGAGGTAGAAGTCGCGGCCCTTGAAGCCGCCGATCTCGCCCTTGTCGAGGATCGGGGTGTCGACGGCCGCCGGGCAGACGACGGTGACGCCGACGCCGTGGCCGGCGGCCTCGGTGCGCAGCGCGAGCGAGAGCCCGACGACCGCGTGCTTGGTCGTGACGTACGACGTCATCAGCCCCGCGGCCATCAGCCCGCCCATCGACGCGGTGTTGACGATGTGCCCGGAGCCCTGGCGGATCATCTGCGGGTACGCCGCGTGGACGCCGTGGACGACGCCCCGGACGTTGACGTCGATGATCGCGTTCCACTGGTGGAGGGTGAGGTCCTCGGTGTTGCCGAGGAAGGTGATGCCGGCGTTGTTGAACATCAGGTCGAGCCGGCCGTGCTCGGCGACGACCGCGTCGACGGCCGCGCGGACGTCGTCGGCCGAGGTGACGTCGACCCGCCGCGCGGTCGCCGTCCCGGGCCCGAGCGCGCCGGCCGCGACCGACGAGGCCGCGTCGAGGTCGACGTCGGCGCAGACGACGTGGGCGCCGTCGCGGACCAGCGCGCGGACCAGCGCGGCGCCGATGCCCGAGCCGCCGCCGGTGACGATCGCGGTCCTCATGCGAACGCCTTCTCGATCAGGCCGACCAGGTCGGGGTAGCGCTTCAGGTGTGCGCCGCCGTTGATGTCGAGCGTCTCGCCGGTGATCCACGACGACGCGTCGGACAGCAGGAAGGCGATCGCGGCGGCGATCTCGGCCGGCTCGCCGGAGCGTCCGAGCGCGGTGTTGGCGAGGTAGTCGTCGCGCACGCCCGGGATGTCCATCGCGGGCGCGGTCAGCGGCGTGACCACCAGACCGGGGGCGACCGCGTTGACGCGGACGCCGCGGGCGCCGAGCTCGAGCGCGGTGACCTCGGTCAGGGCGACCAGGCCGGCCTTCGAGGCGCAGTAGGCCGCCAGGCCGGTGCCCGGCTGCCGCGCGTTGAGCGACGACAGCGAGACCAGTGAGCCGCCGTCCGCGACCCGACGGCCGGCGTGCTTGAGCACGAGGAAGGCGCCGGTGAGGCAGACGTCGACGATCCGCCGCCACTCGGCCGCGTCGTGGTCGACGACCCGCGCGAGCGTGCTCACGCCCGCGCAGTTGACCACGCCGTGGAAGGCGCCGTGCTCGGCGACGACCTGCTCGAAGAGGGCCTCCACGGAGGCCTCGTCGGTGACGTCGACGTGGACGTCCGCCTCGGTCCCGGGGAGGTCGGCGACGACCACCCGATCGCCCTGCTCGGCCAGCAGCCGGGCCGTCGCGGCCCCGATCCCGGACGCGCCTCCGATGACCACGCTCACCCGCATGAAGTTCTCCTGACATTCGTCTGTAGTGATTGACACGTGTCAAATGGCGCGCCTAACGTGACGCCCGTCACCAGGTTTTGTCAAGGGCTCTATGGCGAGCCCGACGGGAAGGAAGACCCGATGAGCAGTCCCACCGTCGCCGTGATCGGCGCCGGCATCAGCGGCCTCACGATGAGCAAGATGCTCGCCGACTACGGCGTGGAGTTCACGACCTTCGAGTCCTCGGACCGGGTCGGCGGCAACTGGGCGTTCGGCAACCCCAACGGGCACAGCAGCGCCTACCGGTCGCTGCACATCGACACCTCGAAGCACCGGCTGTCGTTCAAGGACTTCCCGATGCCCGACGACTACCCGGACTTCCCGCACCACACCCAGGTCAAGGAGTACCTCGACTCCTACACCGACGCCTTCGACCTGCGCCGCCGCATCGAGTTCGAGAACGGCGTCGTCCACGCGCGCCGCCACCCGGACGGCGGCTGGGAGCTCGACACCGAGCGCACCGGCACCCGCCGCTTCGACATCCTGCTCGTCGCCAACGGCCACCACTGGGACCCGCGGTTCGCCGACAAGCCGGGCGAGTTCACCGGGCTGACCATGCACTCGCACGCCTACATCGACCCGCGCACGCCGTACGACCTGACGGGGAAGCGGATCCTCATCATCGGTCTCGGCAACAGCGCCGCCGACATCGCGGTCGAGCTGTCGAGCAAGACGCTCGGCAACGACGTCGTCATCTCGACCCGGTCGAGCGCGTGGATCGTGCCGAAGTACTTCGCCGGCAAGCCGGCCGACAAGTACTACCAGACCTCGCCGCACATCCCGTTCGCGTGGCAGCGGAAGTTCGTGCAGATCATGCAGCCGATGACCGCCGGCCGACCCGAGGACTACGGCCTGCCGACGCCCAACCACAGGTTCTTCGAGGCGCACCCGACCCAGTCGGTCGAGCTGCCGCTGCGGCTCGGGTCCGGCGACCTGCGCGCCAAGGGCGACATCGACCGCTTCGACGGCGAGACGGTGCACTTCGCCGACGGCACGTCGGAGGACTTCGACGTCGTCATCCACGCCACCGGCTACAACATCACCTTCCCGTTCTTCGACGAGGACCTGATCAGCGCCCCGGAGAACCACATCCGCCTCTACAAGCGGATCTTCAAGCCCGGCTGCGACGACGTCGCCTTCATCGGCTTCGCCCAGTCGACGCCGACGCTCTTCCCGTTCGTCGAGTGCCAGACCCGGCTGGTCGCGGCCTGGCTGATCGGCCGCTACGCGCCGCCGGGCGAGGCCGAGATGGAGCGGGTCATCGACGAGGACCAGCAGAAGTACACCGCCCACATGGTGCAGCGGCCGCGGCACACGCAGCAGCTCGACTACTTCCTCTACGAGCACGACCTGCGCACCCGGGAGATCCCGGCCGGCCAGGAGCGCGCGGCGGCGGTGGCCCGATGAGCGACGAGCGGCTCTGGGCCCGCATGGTCGACCGCCGCAGCGTCAACCGCGGCGACCAGCGCCGTACGGCGTTGCTGGAGGCGCTCGACGAGCTGCTCCGCGAGCAGACGCTCGAGGAGATCAACGTCGCCGAGATCTCCCGCCGCGCAGGCGTGACGCGCTCGGCGTTCTACTTCTACTTCGAGAGCAAGGCGACCGCCGTCCTGGCCCTGATGGCCGAGCTGTACGACGACGCGTCCGACGCGACCGACCTGCTGGTGAAGGCCGAGGGCGCGCCGCAGACGCGGATCCGCTCGGTCATCGCCACCCTCTTCGACTCCGTCGACCGCACGCCGCACACCTACCGCGGCCTGCTCGAGGCGCGGGCGACCAGCCCGGCCGTGCGCGAGCTGTGGGAGGCGGGACGTGCCGAGTTCGCGGAGATGACCGCGGAGATGATCGAGCGCGAGCGCGCGGTCGGCCACGCCCAGCCCGGTCCCGACGCGCACGTGCTGGCCGCCGTCCTGCTCGACCTCAACGACCACGCCGTCGAGCGGCACGCGCTGGGGGTCGGGCCCGAGCGCGAGGCGCACATCGACGCCATCACCCACATCTGGATCCAGAGCATCTACGGGAGCACCTCGTGACCACCTTCGACTTCACCTCCGCCGGCGTGCGCTGCGCAGCCACCCACTTCGAGGGGCCGGACGGTGCTCCGGTCGTCGTCCTCGCGCACGGCCTGGCGGGCACCCAGGACGCCGGGATGTTCCCCTTCGCCCAGGCGTTCGCCGCCGCGGGCCTGCACGCGGTGACGTTCGACTACCGCGGCTTCGGCGCTTCCGACGTCGCGTCCGGGGCGTCCCGCCAGGTGGTCTCGCTCGCCGGGCAGGTCGCCGACCTGCACGCCGCGGTCGACGCGGCCAAGCGGCTGCCGGGCGTCGACCCGACGCGCGTCGTGCTCTGGGGCGTCTCGCTCGGCGGCGGCCATGTCGTCTCGGTGGCAGCCGAGCGGACGGACGTCGCGGCCGTGGTGTCCGTCGTCCCGATGGTCGACGGTCTCGCCGCCGCGCAGCTCGCGATGCGTCACCACAGCGCGGGCCAGCTGCTGGCGTCGACCGGTCGCGGCCTCGCGAGCGCCGTACGACGCAAGGCCGGCCGCGGCCCGGCGATGATGCCCGTCGTGGCCCGTCCCGGCGAGGCCGGCGCGCTCACCCTGTCGGGCGCCTACGAGGACTACCTCGCCATCGCCGGCCCGACCTGGCGCAACGAGATCGCGGCCGACGTCGTCCTCGAGCTGGGCACGCGCGCGCCGGCGAAGGCCGCCGCGGGCCTGGAGGTCCCGTGGCTGGTGCAGGTCGCCGACTTCGACCGCAGCGCGCCGCCGCACGCCACCATGAAGGCCGCGTTCGCGGGTCGCGCCGAGGTCCGGCACTACCCGGGCGACCACTTCGACCTGTTCGCCGGCAAGCCGTTCCACGAGCCGGCCGTCGAGCACGCCGTCCACTTCCTCCGGCGTCGCGTCGGCGCCGCCGTGCCGGAGGTCGTCGGTGGCTGACACCGTCCAGGGGCTGCTCCTGCAGCACGCCGAGCGCGACACCCCCGGCCTCAAGTACGGCGACCGCACCTGGTCGTGGCGCGAGGTCGTCGCCGGCGCCGCGGCCCGCGCCCACGTGCTGCGCGCCCTCGCCGACGCCGCGAAGCCGCTGCACGTCGGGGTGCTGCTGCCCAACAGCCCGGAGATGGCGCTCGCGATCTCCGCCGGCGCGATCGGCGGCCACATCACGGTCGGCATCAACGCGACCCGCCGGGGTGCCGCACTGGCCGCGGACATCCGGCGCGCCGACTGCGCGGTGCTGCTCACCGACGCGGCCCATCTGCCGCTGCTCGACGGCCTGGACCTCGGGGATGCGATCGTCGTCGACACCGATGCCGCGTCGTGGCAGGAGCAGGTCGCCGCGGCGCCGACGAGGACCGACGGCTTCCCGGTCGTGACGACCATGGACACGTTCATGCTCATCTTCACCTCGGGCACGAGCGGCGAGCCGAAGGCGGTCCAGGTCGCCAACCTCATGGTGGTGATGGCCGGCACCGTCCTCGTCGACAAGTACGGCCTCGGCCCCGACGACGTCGCCTACTGCTCGATGCCGCTGTTCCACAGCAACGCGATCATGGCCGGCTTCGCGGTCAGCGCCGCGTCCGGTGCGGCCCTGGCGCTGGCGGAGTTCTCGGCGCGCAGCTTCCTCGACGACATCCGGCGCTACGGCGCGACGTACCTCAACTACGTCGGCAAGCCGCTCGCCTACGTCCTCGCCACCCCGGCTCGGCCCGACGACGCCGACAACCCGCTGCGCTTCGCGTTCGGCAACGAGGCGTCCGACCGCGACATCCGCGAGTTCGCGGCGCGCTTCGGCTGCTCGGTGTGGGACGGCTTCGGCTCCACCGAGTCGGCGATCATCATCACCCGCACCGAGGAGACGCCGGCCGGATCGATCGGCGTCCCCTTCGACGGCGTCGCGGTCTACGACCGGGTGACCCGTCAGGAGTGCCCGCGCGCGGTCTACGACGCCGACGGCCGCGTGGCCAACCTCGACGAGGCGGTCGGCGAGCTCGTCAACACCCAGGGCGCGGGCTTCTTCGCGGGCTACTACAACGACGAGCGGGCGACGGCCGAGCGGCTCGACGGCGGGATGTACTGGTCGGGCGACCTGGCCTACCGCGACGCCGACGGCTTCGTCTTCCTCGCCGGCCGCACCGACGACTGGCTGCGCGTCGACGGCGAGAACCTCGCCGCGGCGCCGATCGAGCAGCTGCTGCTGCGGCACGACGCGATCTCGCAGGCAGCGGTCTACGCCGTCGCCGACGAGCGGGTCGGCGACCAGGTGATGTGCGCGCTGGTGCTGCGCGAGGACGCCGCGCTCACGCCGTCCGAGCTCGCGGAGTTCCTGGCCGCGCAGCCGGACCTCTCGCCGAAGGGCTGGCCGCGGCACGTGCGGATCGCCGCCGCGCTGCCGAGCACGGCGACCAACAAGGTGCTCAAGCGCGAGCTGCGCGCCCAGGGGCTGGCCACCGACGACCGGCTCTGGTCGCGGGGCGAGCGAGACCGGATCTACAGCGAGGAGCGGGCATGTACGACGTCATCGTGAGCAACGGCCGCTGGTTCGACGGCACCGGCGCGGCGTCCGCCGTACGACATCTGGGCATCCGGGACGGGCGGGTGGTCGACGTCAGGGCCGAGCCGCTCGACGCGACCGGCTGTCCGCGGGTCATCGACGCGAGCGGCCACTGGGTGATCCCGGGCATGGTCGACATCCACACCCACTACGACGTCGAGGTGCTGGTGCAGCCGGCGCTGCTGGAGTCGCTGCGCCACGGTGTCACCACGACCTTCCTCGGCTCGTGCTCGCTGTCGACCGTGCACGCGAGCCCGTCCGACGCGGGCGATCTCTTCGGCCGGGTCGAGGCGATCCCGCGGCCGTACGTCGTCGGCGCGCTCGAGGACACCAAGACGTGGACGACCGCGGGGGAGTACGTCGCCGCGCTCGAGCAGCTGCCGCTCGGCCCGAATGTCGCCGCCTTCATCGGCCACTCCGACATCCGATCGGCGCGCATGGGGCTGTCGCGATCGACGGACGCCGGCGTGCGGCCGACGCGTGCCGAGCTGGCGCGGATGGAGGCCGACCTGGTCGACGCGCTCGACGAGGGCTTCATCGGGATGTCCTCGCAGGAGCTCATGTTCGACAAGCTCGACGGCGAGGTGTGCCGCTCGCGGATGCTCCCGTCGACGTACGCGAAGGGGCGCGAGCGACGCCGCCTCAACCGCGTCCTGCGTGCCCGCGGCCGTGCGCTCCAGGGCGGCCCCGACGTGGCGAAGCCGCAGAGCCTGGTGCGGATGGCGTTCAGCAGCTGCGGCTGGGGGCGCAAGCCGGCGCTCAAGGTCAGCCTGCTGTCGGCAGCCGACATCAAGGCGATCCCGATGGTGGCGCACCTGTTCCCGCTGATCGCGCGGGTCGTGAACCGGCTCGGCGGCGACTTCCGCTTCCAGCACCTGCCGGTGCCCTTCGAGGTCTACTCCGACGGCATCGACCTGCCGGTCTTCGAGGAGTTCGGCTCGGGCGCGGCCGCGCTGCACCTGTCGAACCAGATCGAGGAGCGGCGGGCGCTGCTGGCCGACGAGGAGTACCGCCGCTGGTTCCGCAAGGACTACGACAAGAAGTTCGGGCCGCGGGTGTGGCACCGCGACCTCTTCGACGCCGAGATCACCGAGTGCCCGGACGCCTCGGTCGTCGGCAAGACCTTCGGCCAGGTCGGCGTCGACCGCGGCGGCGTGCACCCGGTCGACGCCTTCCTCGACCTCGTCGTCGCCCACGGCGACAAGGTGCGCTGGCGCACCACGATCTCCAACCACCGTCCCGCCGTGCTCGACACGCTCACCGCCGACCCCGGCGTCCAGCTCGGCTTCTCCGACGCGGGCGCGCACCTGCGCAATATGGCGTTCTACAACTTCGGGCTGCGGCTGCTGCGCCGGGTCCGCGACGCCGAGCTCGCGGGCACTCCGTTCATGACGATCGAGCACGCCGTGCACCGGATCACCGGCGAGCTCGCGGACTGGTACGGCCTCGACGCCGGCCACCTCCGCCCCGGCGACCGCGCCGACCTGGTCGTCATCGACCCGTCGCGCCTGGACGACGCGCTCGACGCCTACGCCGAGGACCCGGTGCCCGCCTTCGGCAACCTGTCCCGGATGGTCAACCGCAACGACGCGACGGTCGCGGCGGTGCTGGTCGGCGGCGAGGTCGTCGTCGAGCACGGGACGCCGTCCGAGGTGGTCGGGGTGCGGCGGACCGGCAGCTTCCTGCGGGCCGGCTCGCTCAGAGGTCGAGCAGCTCGGTCGGCGTGATCGCCACCGGGAACGGCTCCGTGGCCGTCCAGGTCTCCTGGGCGGCCACGCGGGCCTCCTCGACGTACCGGCCCTCGCGCAGTGTCCAGGCGGTCAGCTCGGGCACCTTGGGGTCGATCGTCCAGTACGACGGACAGCCGGCGGCGGCGAGGATCTCCATCTTCGGGCCGAGGTCGTACGACCTCGTCGACGGCGAGATCATCTCGACGGCGAGCAGCGGAGCGGTGAACAGCCCGCGCCGCTTGACGTCGGATCGCCGGGTCACCAGCAGGTCGGGCTCCAGCACGTTGCGATCGTCGAGATAGACGTCGAAGGGGGCCAGGTAGACCTTCAGCTCGCGCGGGACGGCGGCGCGCATCCGCACGTAGAGCGACCCGACGACGTCCTGGTGCGGAGGAAGCGGTGCCGGCGTCATCAGCAAGAGTCCGTCGAGCAGCTCATGCCGATACCCGTTGTCCGGGATCGCGTCGCGCTCCGCGACCGTGAACGGGCCCTCGCGCACGATCAGGTCGCGGGGCTCGAGCTTCGGCGCGGGCGGCCGGACCAGTGTCATGGCTCCCATGGTGCCTCCTGTTCTCCATGCCAGCCACCCTGCACGGAAACGCCCGCGCCTGCAGGCGTCATCCACAGGCCCCGTCAGAGCTCCGCGAGATCTCCCAGGATCATGACGAGCCAGACCGCTCCGGCCACCGCGAGCACGAGGTCGGCGACGAGTACCGCCCCGGCCGCGATGACGTACGGCGAGCGGCGTGGCAGGTACCCGCTGACCCAGCCGACGGCGAGCGCGAGCGCCAGCAGGCCGAACGCGATGGCCGGGCCGAGCAGGTCGGCGTACCAGCCGAGGTAGGGGACGATCGAGGGCGGCGCGATCATCCAGAGCAGGACGACGGCGTTGGCGGCGAGAACGGTCGCGAGGGCGATGACGCCGCGTCGTCCGGGGGTCGCGCTCGCCGGCATCTGGGTGGGCTGCATCATCAGCCCACCCAGCGCAGCGTCCGTCCGTGCCCGTGCGTCTGCGCCACCATCCGCCCGTCGATCCCGAGCACGAACGTCGGATGCCCGTCCGGGATCGGCGGGCCGGTGCGTGTCACGGACGGCAGCACCTGCTTGCCCTCGTTGCTGACCCAGTGGCACGCGCCGCGGCCGACCAGGTCGCGCATCAGCGCGTCGAACTCGAGCCGGCGCGGCGGCGGAAGGTAGGCGATGACGGCGCTGTGGAACACCACGACCGTGCCGTACGACGACGCGCGCTCGACGAGCGCCGGGAGCTCCGCGACGAGGTCGCCGGTGACGATGGACGGCGGGTCCTGGCGGGCGACGGCGACGGCCTGGCGCAGTCGGTCGCGGCGCTCGTCCTGCTCCGGCCAGACGAGGGTCTCGAGCCACGCCATCTCGTCGGCGTCGGTGACGTCGAGCGGGTGCAGGTCGATGCCGCCGCGCCAGGCGACCTCGGGCAGCCGGTCGGGGAGCGGGGCGGGGCCCTTCACCCGGCACGGCAGGTGGGGCGCCGGGCCGAGCGTCACGTCCCCGGCGTCGGTCGACCAGCGATAGCCCCAGCGGTCGGGATAGAGGCAGAGCCCGGCCGAGGCGCCGACCTCGATCAGCGCCAACGGTCCGTCGGCGCCGAGCGACGCGAAGGCAGGCGCCAGCGTCGCCAGCCGCCCGACCTCGTTGGTCTGCGTGGCCCGCGCCAGGATCGTGGCGCGGATCGAGCCGTCGTCGCCGAGCAGCGCGTCGCGCAGTCCGGCGTACGGCCCCGGCGCCGGTACGCCGTGATGGCGGGCCGCCGCGAAGACCAGGTTCGGCTGCTGCTTGAGGTCCGGCAGCGTCGCGATCCACGCCCGGACGTCCGGGTCGTCGACGACGCCGAGCGCCCACGCGACGAAGGTCGGCGAGTCCTCCGCCTCGGCGGCGAACCCGCGGTACGACTCGACGACCGACGCGTAGGGCTCCATGGCGGACCTCAGATGCGCGGGACCACGCGGCCGAGCAGGTTGCCCATCCGGGTGGCGGCGGCCCGGCCGGCCTCGAGCACCTCGGCGTGGTTGAGCGGCTCGCCGCTCAGGCCGGCGGCGAGGTTGGTGACCAGGCTGATGCCGAGGATCTCCATGCCGGCCTCGCGGGCCGCGATCGCCTCGAGGGTGGTGCTCATGCCGACCAGGTGGCCACCCATGATCCCGGCCATCCGCACCTCGGCCGGGGTTTCGTAGTGCGGCCCGGTGAACTGCACGTAGACGCCCTCGTCGAGCGTCGGCTCGACCTCGCGGCACAGCTCGCGCAGCCGCGCGGAGTACAGGTCCGTCAGGTCGACGAAGTTGGCGCCAACGATGGGGGACTGGCCGGTCAGGTTGATGTGGTCGCTGATCAGCACCGGCGTGCCCGGCGTCCAGGTGGGCTTGAGCCCGCCGCAGCCGTTGGTGAGCACGATCGCGCGACAGCCGGCGGCGGCCGCCGTACGCACGCCGTGGACGACGGCCGGCACGCCGCGACCCTCGTAGTAGTGGGTGCGGCTGAGGAACACCAGCAGGTGGCGGTCGGGCGCGCCGTCCTCGCCCGGGATCCGGATCGAGCGGATCTTGCCCGAGTGCCCGTGCACCGCCGAGGCCGCGAAGCCCGGCAGCGAGGTCACGTCGATCTCGGTGGTGTTCGCGCCGCCCGCACCGTCGAGGGCGTCGGCCGCCGGCAGCCAGCCGGAGCCGAGCACCAGCGCCACGTCGTGACGGGCGACACCGGTGAGCTCGGCGAGGCGGACGGCGGCCTCTTCGGCCAGGGCGTACGGCGAGGGGGACTCAGTCACGGGCCGAGCCTAGGGCATTCACCAGGACGCGATGACGTCCTCGCGCACGTACCCGTGACGCACCCGCTGCGGGTGGTTGCCGACGGCCCGGTAGGCCAGCTCCTCGCCCGTGTTCGTGTCGAGGACGGCCACCGCGTCGCTGCCCGACAGCGAGATCCAGCAGGTGTCGTCGAGCCCCTCGGTCGTCCAGTACGGCTTGAGGTAGCTGTGGCCCGTGGTCTTCTCGTCGAAGATCGTCGCCTCGCCCGACGTCCGGTCGACGAGCGCGGCGTAGTCGTCCATCGTCCCGGCGACGCAGAGGGTGTCGCCGGCGGCGTTGATCGACAGGCCGTGGTGGGCGGAGTCGTTGACGTACTTCTCCCGCGGCATGTTCGGCACCCGGTTGGGCAGCGGGATCACGCGGGTGATGGCGCCGGTGGGCGGCTCGGGCACGCCGCCGAGGGTGTAGTCGACCTTGCCGTCGAGGTCCGGCGCCTGGGTGTCGAACTCGACGAAGCCGTGGAAGAAGGACACCTGGAAGTAGACGAAGCGCTCGTCGGGCGCGACCGCCATCGGCCGGACCGCGCTGCTCATCTGCGGGTAGCCGGCCTCCGCAGCTCGGCGCCGATGCCCCAGCGCTGCTCGATCCCGAAGTCGCCGTTGCGCACGATCTGGAACCAGCGGTCGCCCTTGAGCTTGTCGAGCGCCGGGTCGTCGCCGGGGGTGTAGACCAGGCCGATCGAGGCGTGGAAGATCCGGCTGCCGTCGCGGGTGTAGTTGCTCTCGTGCGGCGTCTCGCCCGAGACGAAGGTGCGCGTGCGGTCGCCCATCTTCACCACGGTGCCGTCGGGCAGCGTCTCGTCGACCATCGAGAACTCGATGACCTGGCGCTCGGTCGAGTCCGACACGAGCAGCCGGCGGCCGTCGGGGGAGAGGGCCATGTGGTCGCTGCGGTGGCCGTCCATCGGCTGCTCGCGGACGATCGAGTCGCGCCGCCCGGCCGTCGCCTTGGCCACGTCGATCCAGACCACGTCGGCGAAGCTCGGTCGCGATACCGCGAGGAAGCGGCCGTCGCGGGTGCTGAACATGTCGTCGACGTACTGGTCGTGGCCCTCGCCCGGCCCCGCCTTGATGAGCAGGTAGAAGAGCAGGTCGAGGGGGCTCTTCGCGATCGCGAGCAGTTCCTCGTTCTTGTCGGGGACCAGGTTCACCCCGCGCTTGAGCACCTCGAAGGTGTGGGCGTCGACGATGCTCGCGGTCCCCGCCCAGTTGTTGCCGACCCACATCACGTCGCGCAGGCCGGTCGGCGCGGAGGGGGCCGCGGCGGCTGCCGTGGCGGTGCTCGGGATCGCGAGCGGGAGGGCGGTGACGCTCGCCGCGGTGGCGGCGGCCGCGAGGCGACGCAGGGTTCGGGAGGGAGTCCGCATAACCTGACAACGAGTCAGGTTCCCCGGGGTGACGCGCCGCTCAGAGCCCGGTCGAGCGGCAGGCCCGCACGCGCAGCGCGGCGACGTAGTCGTCGGGGGCGTCCGCGGCCTCGGCGGCGTCCGCCAGCACCCCGAGGTACGACGCCGAGGGCAGCCCGCCCTCGTAGGCGTCGAGGACGTAGGTCCACGCCACGATCTCGCCCACCATCGTCGACACCCGGACCTTGGTGCGGCGGTAGAGCCCCGAGTCGGCCGACTCCCACTGGTCGAGGCTCGGCTCGTCGTACGGGCTGACGTCGTAGACGGCGACGAAGACCTGCTCGAGCGGATCCTGGACGATCGTCGCGAGCGCGCCGTCCCAGCCGTGCTCCTCGCCGCCGAAGGTCAGCCGCCAGCCGGTCAGCCAGCCGGTGGTCTGCAGCGGGGAGTGGGGGCACCGCTCGCCCATCCGTACGGGATCGAGGTTGGTGCCGTAGGCGGCGTACGACGTCACGGGGGTCAGGCTATAGGCCTTTACGTGGCGCCGTACGCCGCCGCGAGGTCAGGGCCCCGTGTAGAGCAGGTTGTTGTTGGGCGTGGCCGGCGAACAGATGATCAGCAGCACGCAGCTGCGCTCGGTGCCGCTGATCCGGCCCTTCGTGGTCGCGGCCAGGATGGCGCTGCTGACCGCGCTCGGCGACGCCGTCGGGTGCGTCGACAGGTAGAGCGCGGCGGCCCCGGTCACGTGCGGCGTGGCCATCGAGGTGCCGCTGATGGTGTTGGTGCCACCGTTGAGCCAGTCCGAGGTGATGTCGACGCCGGGCGCGAACAGGTCGACGCAGGTGCCGCGGTTGGAGAAGCTCGCCTGCTTGTCGGTGCGGTCGCTGGCCGCGACGGTGAGGGCTTCGGCGACCCGGGCCGGCGACGACTTGCAGGCGTCGGCGTTGTCATTGCCCGCGGCGACCGCCATGGTGACGCCGTCGCTGATGACCCGCTGGACGGCGGCGTCGAGGGCGCTCGACGCGGTGCCGCCCAGGCTCATGTTGGCGGCGGCCGGCGTCCCGGCCTGGTGGTTCGCCGCGACCCAGTCGAGGCCCGCGATCACACCGGACGTGGCGCCGGAGCCCTGGCAGTCGAGCACGCGGACGGCGACCAGTCGGCTGGCCTTCGCCAGGCCGTAGGTGGTGCCGCCGATGGTGCCGGCGACGTGGGTGCCGTGGCCGTTGCAGTCGGTCGCGTCGGCGTCGTTGTCGACCGTGTCGGTGCCGGAGACGGCCCGGCCGCCGAAGTCGGGATGGGTGAGCGAGATGCCGGTGTCGACGACGTAGACGTCGACGCCCGCGCCGGTGCTGCTCGACGTGTAGGTGTTGTCGAGCGGGAGGTTGCGCTGGTCGACCCGGTCGAGACCCCAGCTGGGCGTCGGGGTCTGGGTGCCGGTGGCCTGCACCCGGCTGTCGAGCTCGATCGACTGCACCCGCGCGTCGCCCTTCAGCAGGGTGAGCAGGGCGTCGGTGAGGGTGGCGGAGAAGCCGTTGAGGGCGTGGGAGTAGACGTGGGTGACGTCGCCACCGCGGCGGGTGACGAGGGACGTCGCCGTGGCCGCCGGGTCGGCGGTCGGCTTCAGCGTCACGATGACGTCGAGGAGGCCGGCCGGCTGGGCGTTCGCGGCCGGGAGGGGGACCTGCGCGAGCCCCGTGAGGGCGAGTGCGCAGGCGAGGACGAATCCGAGAGACCGAGACATGGAGCAGCTCCTTGATCGAGGCCGGCGACCCCGTATGTCGCCGTACCGGGGAGTAGCCACACCCTCCCGTGAACGTGATGCACGGCACAAGAGGGGTGCCTACTACGCTGGCGTCCGTGACCCACTTCGATGTCCTCGTCCTTGGTGCCGGCCCCGGTGGATATGTCGCCGCGATCCGCGCCGCTCAGCTCGGCAAGTCCGTTGCCGTGATCGAGAAGAAGTACTGGGGCGGCGTCTGTCTCAACGTCGGCTGCATCCCGTCGAAGGCGCTGCTGAAGAACGCCGAGCTCGCGCACACGCTGACCCACGAGAAGGCCAAGTTCGGCATCGAGGGCGACGCCACGATGGCCTACGGCCCGACGCACGCGCGCTCGCGCACGGTGAGCGCCGGCATCGTCAAGGGCGTCCACTTCCTGATGAAGAAGAACAAGATCACCGAGATCGACGGCTGGGGCACCCTGACCGGTCCCAAGTCGGTCCGGGTCGCGCTCAACGACGGCTCCACCGCCGACTACACCTGCGACGACCTGATCATCGCCGCCGGCGCGACGGTCCGCAGCGTCCCCGGCGTCACCCCGAACGGGCAGAACATCGTCACCTACGAGGAGCAGATCCTCGACGAGAACCTGCCGTCGTCGATCATCATCGGGGGCTCGGGTGCGATCGGTGTCGAGTTCGCCTACGTGATGAAGAACTTCGGGGTCGAGGTGACCATCGTGGAGTTCCTCGACCGGATGGTCCCGACCGAGGACGCCGACGTGTCCAAGGAGCTCGCGCGCCACTACAAGAAGCTCGGCGTGAAGGTCCTGACCTCGACCGCGGTCAAGGGTGTCGAGGACCTTGCTGATTCGGGCGGCTCCGGTGTGAAGGTCCGCATCGCACCGGCCGCGGGTGGCGAGGAGCAGGTGCTGGAGGCCGACAAGTTCCTCGCCGCGTTCGGGTTCGCCCCGCGGGTCGAGGGCTACGGCCTCGAGGCCGCCGGTGTCGCGCTGACCGATCGTGGTGCGATCCAGGTCGACGAGTTCTGCCGCACCAACGTGGCGGGTGTCTACGCGATCGGTGACGTGACCGGCAAGATGATGCTGGCCCACGTGGCCGAGGCGATGGGCATCGTCGCGGCCGAGACGCTGGCGGGTGCCGAGACCATGCCGGTCGAGTACGACTTCATCCCGCGCGCGACCTACTGCCAGCCGCAGATCGGCTCCTTCGGCTACTCGGAGGCGCAGGCCAAGGAGAAGGGCTACGACGTGAAGACGGCGTCGTTCCCGTTCACCGCCAACGGCAAGGCCATGGGCCTGGGCGAGGCGGTCGGCTTCGTGAAGATCGTCGCCGACGCCGAGTTCAACGAGATCCTCGGCGCCCACATGATCGGCCCCGACGTCACCGAGCTCCTCCCGGCGCTGACCCTGGCCCAGAAGTGGGACCTCACCGCCGACGAGGTGGGCCGCAACGTCTTCGCCCACCCGACGCTGTCGGAGGCGGTCAAGGAGGCGATCCACGGGATCGCCGGCCACATGATCAACCTCTGAGCACACCGCTCACGCCGCCGGCCGGTCCCCGTAGGGGGCCGGCCGGTCGTGCTTCTCCGCTCTGTCGGCGAGGCCTGTCAGCATGGTGGGGATGGACCACCCCCGAGACCTGCTCGAGGCCGAGCGACGCGAGGCGCTGCGCCGGCTGGCCGAGCTGACCGGTGACTTCGACGAGGTCGTGGCCGCCTCGCGCGACACGAACGCCGACGACGAGCACGACCCCGAGGGCACGACGATCGCTTTCGAGCGCTCCCAGCTCGCCGCGCTGCTCCGGCAGATCCGGGCGCACCTGGCCGAGGTCGACGCGGCGCTTTCGCGCCTGGAGGCGGGCGACTACGGCCGGTGCGAGGTCTGCGGTCGCGAGATCGCCCCCGAGCGGCTGGCGGTCCGGCCCGCGGCGCGCACCTGCGTCACCTGCTGACGGGGCCCCGGCCGGTCTCAGTCGTCGGCGTGCCCGTGGCCGGTCTGCCACAGCGCCACGAGGACGCCGACCACGGTCAGCCCGCCCGCGGCCACGCCCACCGGCCCGACGTGCGAGTCGGCGTTGACGACCAGCTCGATCACCAGCGCCGTGATCACCTGGCCGGCGATGACGCACAGCCCGAGCACCAGGACGCCGTGCACGCGCACCAGCGCCGCCGACAGCCAGATGAAGCCCATGCCGAGCACGCCGCCGACGTACATCCACCACTGGCCGGGCAGGGGCCTCAGGTCGTGGTCGATCGCCAGCGCGATCAGCCAGACGGCGACCAGGCCGATGAAGCCGATCACGAAGTTGTTGAGGCTCGACACCCACGGCCCGGCGATCGCCGAGACGCGGCCGTTGAACGCCGCCTGTACTGCCATGCCGGCTCCCGCCAGCAGCGGCAGTACGGCGAGCCCGGCGGTCGTCAGCGAGAACGACTCGACCAGGCGCTCACCCGCGGCCAGGGCCACCGCGATCACGGCGAAGGCGGCGGCCACGCCCCGCGGCAGGCTCCACGGGTGATGGCCGCCCGGGCCGAGGCCGGCGTGGTCGACCGCGAGCGAGCTCGAGGACTGGCCCGCGGTCACCGCGACGCTGAACAGCGCGACGCCGATGGTCGCCACGGTCAGTCCCTGCGCGGCGACGAGGAAGGCGCCGCACAGGCCCCCCAAGACGGCGACCCTCGGCACGGTCCCGTCGCGCAATGCCCCGCGCAGCAAGGGGATTCCCGCCCGTCGCGCGGGTGAGGACAGCGTGATCAGGGTGACCAGGACCAGTCCGCTGCCGAACGCCAGCACGGCCGCGGTCAGGCCGGCGGACGTCGTACCGCCGAGGGCGGTCGCGAGGCGTCCGTTGACCTGCGCCTGGACGGCGATCATCGCGCCCGCCACGAACATCGCCGGGATCGACGCGATCCGTACGACGCGGCTCGGCGCCCCCACTACGCGAGCACCCGGCGCAGGAACTCCCGCGTCCGTGCCTCGGTCGGCTCGCCGAGCACCTGCGACGGCGGACCCTCCTCGAGGATCCGGCCGCCGTCGAGGAAGCAGACGTGGGACGCGACGTCGCGCGCGAACGCCATCTCGTGGGTGGCGAGCACCATCGTCGTCCCGGACTCGGCCAGGCTCCGCACGATCTCGAGCACCTCGCCGACCAGCTCGGGGTCGAGCGCGGCGGTGATCTCGTCGAGGAGCAGCAGCGCCGGGTCGGTGCACAGCGCGCGCACCAGCGCGACCCGCTGCTGCTGGCCGCCGGAGAGCTGGTCGGGGTGCTTGGCGACGTGCTCGCCGAGCCCGAACCGCTCCAGCAGTTCGGTCGCCTTCGCCCGCGCGTCCGTCGGAGCCATGCCGTGGACCTTGCGCGGCGCCAGCGTGCAGTTGTCGAGCACGCTCAGGTGCGGGAAGAGGTTGTAGGCCTGGAACACCATGCCGATGTCGCGCCGCACCTCCTGCGGGCGCACCAGGGGGTCCGAGATCTCGCGGCCCCGGAACTCGATGACACCGTCGTCGATCGGCTCGAGCAGGTCGAGGCAGCGCAGCAGCGTCGACTTCCCGGAGCCCGACGACCCGATCAGGCAGACGACGTCGCCGGGGGAGACGCTCAGCGACACGTCGTCCAGGACGACGCGCGGGCCGGCCTCGCCGTGTCGCGGATAGCTCTTGCGGAGGTTGCGCGCCTCGAGCAGCGGATCGGCCATCAGAGAGCTCCTGCCCGCTCGCGCCGCGCCATCCGGCGGGTCAGTGCGTCGCACAGCCGAGCCAGGGGCACGGTCAGCGCGATGAAGAAGGCCGCCGCGACGACATAGGCGGTGAAGTTGAACTTGTAGTTGCCGTAGTCGGCGGCGGCGAACAGCGCCTCGAACACGCCGACCGACGCGGCGAGCGCGGTGTCCTTCTGCAGCGACACGAAGTCGTTGAGCAGCGGCGGCACCACGCGGCGCACGGCCTGCGGGACGACGACGTACCGCATCGTCTGCGCCCGCGACAGCGCCAGCGCCTCGGCGCTCGCCAGCTGCGACGGGTGCACCGACTCGATGCCGGAGCGGAAGACCTCGGCGACATAGGCGGAGTAGGACACGACGAGCGCCACGGTCGCCCAGAAGAAGAGGCTGGTGGGGATCCCGGCCAGCCCCAGCGCCGGCATGCCGAACGCGAACAGGAACACCAGGAGCAGCGTCGGGATGCCGCGCACCACGTCGGTGTAGACCACCGCGAGCCCGCGCACCGGCACCAGCCAGGCCGAGCGGGCCTGGCGGATCAGCGCCAGCGCGAGGCCGGCGACCAGGATCAGCGGCTCCGCGATGAGGAACATCTTGACGTTGATCCAGAAGCCCTTGGCGATCGCCGGCAGGGACTCCTTGGCGTGATGCGGGTCGAGGAAGGTCGCCTGGACCCGCGCCCAACCGGGCGACAGGACGACGGCCGCGACCAGTCCGCCGAGCACGACCACCGTCGCGACGCTCGCGATGAGGACGCGGCGGCGATGCTGCTGCTGGCGGGTACGGCGCCGGGCGAGCTCGCGCGCGCTGGGCTGCCAGCCGGCGCCCGTGGTGGCGCCGGCGTCGGGCGTGGAGGCGCTCACTTGAGCGTGGGCACGCTCACGACGTCGGACAGCCACTTCTGCTCGATGTTCGCGAGCCGGCCGTCCTTCTTCAGCGCGTCGATCGCCCCGTTGACGCAGGGGAGCAGCTTGTTGCCCTGCTCGAACAGCAGGCCGAACTGCTCGGCTGCGCCCTTGTCGT
Organism: Nocardioides ginsengisoli; assembly: GCF_039537225.1. Classification (NCBI taxonomy): domain Bacteria; kingdom Bacillati; phylum Actinomycetota; class Actinomycetes; order Propionibacteriales; family Nocardioidaceae; genus Nocardioides; species Nocardioides ginsengisoli. Next base: position 25,188 of record NZ_BAABAC010000017.1, on the reverse strand, counting down.
ACTGGAACTGGCCCAGCAGCGTGCTGTCCGGGATCTCGACCGAGCTGATGTAGAACGCGGTCGGGAGGTCGGCGACGATCGCGTCGACCTGGCCGTTGAGCATCGCCTGCTTGGCGTTGTTGGTGTTCTGGAAGACCAGCGGGTCGGACTTCGGCTTGATCATGTCGCGCACCGCGGTGAGCGACGTCGTACCGGTCTGGGCGCCGATCTTGAAGCTCGCCAGCTCGGCGAGGTCCTTGATCTTCGCGGCCGGGCTGTTCTTCAGCACGATCACGGCCTGCGCGGCGGAGTAGTAGCCCTCGGAGAAGTCGACGGCCTTCTCGCGGTCGGCGTCGATCGAGATCTGGTTGATGTCGAAGTCGAAGTCCTTCGGGCCCGGCTTGTAGGAGTTGTTGAAGGGGACGGTCACCCACGTGACCTGGTCCTTGGCGAAGCCGAGCTGCTCGGCCACGGCGTACGCCACGGCCGACTCGAAGCCCTTGCCGTTCGTCGGGTCGTTGTCGTTGAACCACGGGTCGTAGGCCGGCGAGTCGGTGCCGATCGTCAGCACGCCCTTCTTCACCAGCGGCAGGTCGGCGACCTTGCACTCGCCGGCCGACGCGGTCTTGCCGCTCTGCTCGGCCTTGTCCTCGGCGGGCGCGCAGGCGGCGACGGCCACGGCGAGAACGGCGGCGGTCAGCGGGGTGACGACTCGGGCGATACGCATGGCGGGATCGTACTGGTGAGAATTCACCGAGCGCGTCTGCGGTCCGGGAGGGTCAGCGAGCTGCCGGACACGCACCGCCCACCGCGCTGCCGGCGATGGTGACACCGCTGCAAGAATGGCGGCATGGCGCGCGTGGTGATCGTCGGAGGGGGACCGGGCGGCTACGAGTCGGCCCTGGTGGCGGCTCAGCTCGGGGCGGAGGTCGTCGTCATCGACTCCGACGGAGTCGGCGGCTCGGCGGTCCTGACCGACTGCGTCCCGAGCAAGACGCTGATCGCGACGGCGGAGGTGATGTCCGACCTCGGGAGCGCGAACGAGCTCGGGATCCTCGTCGACCCGCCGCGCGTCGACCTGGCCAGGGTCAACCAGCGCGTCAAGGCGCTGGCGCTGGCGCAGTCCGCCGACATCGAGGGCCGGCTGGCTCGCGAGGGCGTGACCGTCGTCCACGGGCGCGGCCGGCTCGACGGCCCCGGCCGGGTGGTCGCGACGACCGCAGACGGCGAGACGACGTACGACGCCGACGCGGTGCTGATCGCCACCGGCGCCGCCCCGCGCACCCTCGCGTCCGCGCAGCCCGACGGCGAGCGGATCCTGACCTGGGAGCAGGTCTACGACCTCGACGCGATGCCCGAGCACCTGATCGTCGTCGGCTCCGGCGTCACCGGCGCCGAGTTCGCCAGTGCCTACCAGGCGCTCGGCGTCCGCGTCACCCTCGTCTCCTCGCGCGAGCGGGTCCTCCCCGGCGAGGACCCCGACGCCGCGCAGGTCCTCGAGGACGTCTCGACCCGTCGCGGCATGACCGTCCTCGGACAGTCCCGGATGGCATCGGTCACCCGCGACGGCGACGTCGTCACCGTCGCCCTCCAGGACGGGCGCACGGTCACCGGCTCCCACTGCATCCTCGCCCTCGGCTCGGTGCCGAACACGACGGGCATCGGGCTCGAGGCGGCCGGCGTCCGGCTCGACGACGGCGGCTTCGTCGTCGTCGACAAGGTCTCCCGGACCTCCGTCCCGGGCGTCTACGCCGCCGGCGACTGCACCGGCGTCTTCATGCTCGCCTCCGTCGCCGCCATGCAGGGCCGGATCGCGATGGCCCACGTCCTCGGCGACGCCGTCCAGCCGCTCGACCTGACCGTCGTCTCGTCCAACGTCTTCACCGCCCCCGAGATCGCCACCGTCGGCGTCACCCAGAAGCAGGTCGACGCCGGCGAGGTCCTCGCCGAGGTGGTCATGCAGCCGCTCGCCACCAACCCCCGCGCCAAGATGCAGGGCATCGTCGACGGCTTCGTGAAGCTCTTCGTCGCGCCCGGCTCGCGCAGCCTGCTCGGCGGGGTCGTCGTCGGCCCCCGCGCGTCGGAGCTGATCCACCCGGTGTCGCTCGCCGTGACCGAGCGGCTGACCGCCGACCAGTTCGCCCAGGCGTTCACCGTCTACCCGTCGATCAGCGGCTCGATCGCCGAAGCCGCCCGCCGTCTGCATCAAGCCTGAGGGGGCGAGCGGGCTTCGCATGCCGCGTCGCCACCTGCGAGAATCGCCCCCATGCGCGTCCACCTCGGCTGCGACCACGCCGGTCTCGAGCTCAAGTCCCACCTGACCAACTGGCTCACCGAGCACGGCTACGAGCCGGTCGACCACGGCCCGTTCGTCTACGACGCGCTCGACGACTACCCGGTCTTCTGCCTGCGCGCCGCGGAGGGCGTCCGCGCCGACCGTGAGGCCGGCCTCGACAGCCTGGGCGTCGTCATCGGCGGCTCCGGCAACGGCGAGCAGATCGCGGCCAACAAGGTGCAGGGCATCCGTGCGGCGCTGGCCTGGTCCGAGCAGACCGCCGCCCTCGCGCGCGAGCACAACGACGCTTGGGTCGTCGCCGTCGGCGGCCGGATGCACAGCCTCGACGAGATGACCCGCCTGGTCGAGGTGTTCCTGACCACGCCGTTCACCGACGAGGAGCGCCACGTGCGCCGGATCGGCCAGCTGGCGTCGTACGAGACCACCGGCGAGCTGCCCCCGCTGCCCGAGTCCGCCCTGGGTCACGAGGCCTGAGGGGTGCCCGAGGGGCACACCCTCCACCGCCTCGCCGGTGAGCTCACCACCGTCTTCGGCGACCGGCAGGTCCGGGTCGGCAGCCCCCAGGGCCGCTTCGCCGAGTCGGCCGCCCAGCTCGACGGAGCCCGGCTGATCGACGCCGAGGCGTGGGGCAAGCACCTCTTCATCAGGTTCGCCGAGTCGGGGGTCTGGGGGCGGAGCCCCCAGCGGGGGTTCCCGGGGGCGGAGCCCCCAGGAGTGCGCTTCATCCACGTCCACCTCGGCCTGTACGGCGTGTTCGCCGTCCATCCCGACGCTCCCGAGCTGCCGCTCCCGGTCGGGCAGGTGCGCCTGCGCCTGGCCCGCCCCGGCGCGTACGCCGACCTGCGCGGCGCCACCACCTGCGCCCTGGTGACCGCGGCCGAGCGCGCCGCGGTGGTCGCCAAGGCCGGTCCCGACCCGCTGCGCGCCGACGGCGACCCCGACCGCGCATGGCACCGGATCGGGCGCAGCACCGCTCCGATCGGCACCCTGCTGATGGACCAGACGGTCCTCGCCGGCGTCGGCAACGTCTATCGCGCCGAGGTCCTCTTCCGGCACCGGATCCACCCGCTGCGCCCCGGGAAGACGCTTCGGGCCTCGCAGTGGCGGGCGATCTGGGACGATCTGGTGGTGCTCATGACCGAAGGCGTGCGAACCGGGCGGATCGACACCGTCCGGCCCGAGCACACGCCGGAGGCGATGGGCCGCCCGCCGCGCGTCGACGACCACGGTGGCGAGGTCTACGTCTACCGGCGCGCCGGCCAGGCCTGCCACGTCTGCGGCGCCCAGGTCCGCACCGAGGTGCTGGGCGGCCGCAACCTGTTCTGGTGCGCGCGCTGCCAGCCGGTGTTCCGGTCGCGGGCGGCGCGATGAGGGCCGGACGCCGCTGGGTGCGCACCGACCGCGGGATCGCCGCCGTCCTCACCCTGGTGGTGGCGGGGGTCCTGGTCGCGATCGGGGCGAAGCCGGACGACGTCCCGGTCAACCTGATCTTCCTGCCGCTCGTGCTCGGCATCCTCTTCCTCAGCAACCGGATCCTGCCGCTGTTCGCCTGCCTGATCCTGGGGGCGCTCGGCCTCGCGGCGTACCTGCAGGAGACCTACCCCGCACGCAACGTCATCGCGATGATCGTCATGGGCGGCCTCTCGCTGCTCGTCCTCTACCTCTCCCTGCGCCGCGGCCAGACCGGCGTCGGGCCGCTGCGCGGGCAGTCGATGCTCGTCGACCTGCGCGACCGGATCCTCGCCCAGGGCCAGATCCCCGCGCTGCCCGACTCGTGGCTGGTGCAGTCGGCGCTCTCGTCGGCGGGCGGGTCGCCCTTCGCGGGCGACTTCTTCGTCGCCACCACCAGCGACAAGGGCAACCGGATCGAGCTCGTCGTCGTCGACGTCTCCGGCAAGGGCGAGGCCGCCGGCACCCGCGCGCTGCAGCTGTCCGGCGCGATGGGCGGGCTGATGGGCGCCCTCCCGCCCGACCGCTTCCTGCCCGCCGCCAACGACTACCTCCTCCAGCGCGCCTGGGACGAGGGCTTCGCGACCGCCGTCCACGTCTCGATCGACCTCGCCACCGGCGACTACGAGCTGCGCTCGGCCGGCCACCCGCCCGCCCTCCAGCGCCACGCCGGGTCGGGCCGCTGGAAGCTGCTCGTCGCCGAGGGCCCGGTGCTCGGCATCGTCGAGGACGTCGAGTACGAGTGCGAGAAGGGCCGGCTCGCGCCCGGCGACAGCCTGCTGCTCTACACCGACGGGATGGTCGAGGAGCCGCGCCGCGACATCGAGCTCGGCATCGACCACATGATGGGCGCGGCCGAGTCGCTGCTGCGCCACTCGTGGACCGGACTGGCCGACCGGCTGGTCGCCGCGGTCGGCTCCCCGGACGACGACCGGGCACTGCTGATCGTCCACCGGCGCCCCTGAGTTGGGGCGGGCAGCCTGCCGTGTGGCACGATTGCCCGTGCTCGTGGGCGAAGCCCGAGGGACGCCTTCGGGGGTCCCCGGGGGCGGAGCCCCCGTGAGTGGGGATGTAGCTCAATGGTAGAGCCTCAGTCTTCCAAACTGATTACGCGGGTTCGATTCCCGTCATCCCCTCGAAGTGCGGCTCACCCGGGCCGTTTCGCGGGGCGTAGCGTAGTGGCTAGCGCGCCTGCTTTGGGAGCAGGAGACCGCAGGTTCGAGTCCTGTCGCCCCGACAGATCGCCCCGATCGGCGGGCCTCCGTGGCCCGTGCACCATCCCCAGACCAGTAGGAGAACACCTGTGAAGAGCGCCGTCGAGACCTTGAGCCCGACCCGGGCCAAGCTGACCGTCGAGGTGCCCTTCGAGGAGCTCAAGCCGAGCCTCGACGCGGCGTACCAGAAGATCGCGAAGCAGATCAACGTCCCCGGCTTCCGCCGCGGCAAGGTTCCGCCGCAGGTGATCGACCGCCAGGTCGGCCGCGGCGTCGTCCTCGACGAGGCCGTCAACGAGGTGCTGCCGAAGGCCTACGTCGAGGCGCTGCAGGAGAACAACCTGACCCCGCTGGCGCAGCCGGAGATCGAGGTCACGAAGTTCGAGGACAACGAGTCCCTCGAGTTCACCGCCGAGGTCGACATCAAGCCCGAGATCGAGCTGCCGGCCTACGACGGCCTCGAGGCCAGCGTCGACGACCTCGCCGTCACCGACGAGGACGTCGCCACCCAGGTCGACGCCCTGCGGGAGCGCTTCGGCACCCTCATCGACGTCGAGCGCCCCGCCCAGGACGGCGACTTCGTGGTCATCGACCTGGTCGCGACCAAGGACGGCGAGACCGTCGAGGGTGCCGAGATCGCCGGCTTCTCCTACAAGGTCGGCAACGGCGGCATGATCGACGGCCTCGACGAGGTCCTGGTCGGCACCGCCGCCGGCGAGGACAAGACCTTCACCACCCAGCTCGTCAGCGGCGACCTGGTGGGCCAGGACGTCGAGGTGGCCGTCAAGGTCACCCAGGTCCAGGAGCAGGAGCTCCCCGAGCTCGACGACGAGTTCGCCCAGGAGGCCTCGGAGTTCGACACCCTCGACGAGCTGCGCGCCGACGTCCGCGAGCGCCTCACCCGCGGCAAGCGCCTCGAGCAGGCCGCGGCCGCCCGTGACGCCGTCCTCGAGGCCCTGCTCGAGAAGGTCGAGATCCCGCTCCCCGAGTCGATGGTCACCGAGGAGCTCAACGCTCGTCGCGCCAACCTCGAGCAGCAGCTGCAGTTCGCCGGCATGACCCTCGAGAAGTACCTCGAGGACGAGAAGCAGACCCAGGAGGAGTTCGAGGCCGACCTCGAGCGCCGGGTCCGCGACGCCGTCGCCGCGCAGTTCCTCCTCGACGAGATCGCCGACAAGGAGGAGATGGGCGTCGACCAGGGCGAGCTGACCCAGCACATGATCCGCCGCGCCCAGCAGTCCGGCCAGGACCCGCAGGAGTTCGTCAACCACATGTTCGAGCACAACCACGTGCCCGAGCTGGTCCAGGAGATCCGCCGCGGCAAGGCGCTGCAACTCCTCGTCGAGGGCGCGACCGTCAAGGACGCCGCCGGCAACGTCATCGAGCTGAAGAACCTCCAGGCCGACGGCTCGATCGGCGAGCCCGCCGACGAGACCGCCGTCGAGACCGCCGACGAGGTCGCCGACGAGGCCGAGGCTGCCGAGGAGACCGAGGCTCCGGCCGAGGCCTGATCCTCACCGCTTGCCGTCTCACCCGGCATTCCGGTCCCGTTTCTCACCGATTCGGGACAGGAATGCCGGGTGAGACGCATTTCGGGGGAACAGCAGTGAGTGAACACCTGTACACTCACTGCCCATGACGCAGAGCCCCACCCTCGTCGAGGCCCTCGCCCTGGCGAGCACGGCCGTCGACGACCTGGTCGTGACCACGGCCCGCGACACCCATGCCGCGATCGCGCGCCGCGCCCACGACGTCGTACGGCGGGGTGTGGGGCCGGCCGGAGCGCCGGCCGAGGCGCTGCACCGCGGCATCGCCGCGGTGGTCTACGGCGCGGTCGGGCTGTCGCTGCGTGGCGCGAGCGCCGGGCTGTCCCGCCTCGGCGAGGCCGGCGTCGGCCCGGGGCTCGACGACGGGCCGCAGGGACGCTTCGTGCGCTCGGCCGTCAACGGGCTGATCGGCGAGGAGCTGCGCCGCGACCATCCGAGGCTCGCGATCGAGATGGCGGTGCGCGACGCCGGGAGCGACGTCCCGCTGACCTCCGCGGGCGTCGCGGCCGCCTTCCCGGCGGCCACGCCGCGGCTCGTCGTCTTCCTGCACGGGCTGTGCGAGAACGAGGCCTACTGGCATCGCCACCGTGACCGCGTCGGCTCGACGTACGGCGAGAGCCTGGCCGCCCGCGGCTGGACCCCGGTCTACCTCCGCGCCAACACCGGCCTCGGCGTCCGCGAGAACGGCGTGGCGCTCTCAGCCCTGCTCCAGCGGCTGGTCGAGCTGTGGCCCACCGACGTCGCGCGGATCGCGCTCGTGGGCCACTCGATGGGCGGCCTGGTGGTGCGCACGGCGACCGCCGTCCACGCCGAGCCGGCCGCCGGCCACGCGCGCTGGACCGACCGGGTCACCGACATCGTCACCCTCGGCACGCCCCACCTCGGCGCCCCGCTCGCCAGGACCGCCCACCACGGCACCGCGCTGCTCAACCGGATGCCCGAGTCGCGCGGCTTCGGCGCGATCCTCGACCGGCGCTCGCTCGGGATCCGTGATCTCAGGGAGGGCGTCGCGGCCGAGGTGCCGTGCCTCCCGCACGCGCGCTACCGCCTGGTGTCGGCGTCCCTCTCCGCCTCGCCGCGTCACCCGGTCGCCCAGGTCGTCGGCGACCTGCTCGTGACGCCGCGCTCCGCGGTCGGTCGCGACCGCCGCGGCACCGAGCTGTTCCCCGGTGCCGAGACCCTCCACGTCGGCCGCACCGGCCACTTCGGCCTGCTCAACCACCCCGAGGTCCACGCGGCGCTGTCGCGCTGGCTGGGTTGAGCCCGGATACTCACCCGCCCGGGGGAGCGGCACGAGAGGGTCGGACCGTGACTCTCCCCCCACCGTCCGCCGCCGCGCCCGTCCCCGCCTCCGACCGCACCCGGACCGTCGCCCGGGTCCTGGGTCTCGTCGCCGGCCTCCTCGGCCTGGTCGAGTCCGGTCTCGGCGTCGTGGCCTGGGTCGACACCGCGCACTACACGGGGGAGTCGTCGACCGCGTCGATCGGCTTCCTCTTCGCGCTCGTCATCGGGTTGCCCGGTGCTCTCGCCCTCGTCCTCGGCGTGCTGGGGTGGCTCCTCGCCCGGCGGGTGGCGGGCCCGATGCTGTCGATCCTGGGGCTGATGTTCGCGCTGTCGCCGCTGCTGCTGTTCGGGTCGTTCTGGCTCGGGTGGTGAGCCGACCGCTCCGCGGACGCCCTGGCCGGCGCCCGTGGAAGTTGCCACGATGTGCGCCATGACGACGCACGCCGCCCGCGAGCTCCGCGCCGAGACCGTGGTCGAGGCTCCCGTCGCCCACGTGTGGGCCCTGCTCACCGACCTCGACCAGATGGCCGAGTGGAGCCCGGAGACGGTCCGGATGATCCCGCTCAAGCCCGGCGGGCTGCGGGTGGGCCAGTGGTACCTCGGCATCAACCGGCGCCGGGCCGTGGTCTGGCCGACCCGGTCCGTCGTCGCCGACGTGACGCCCGAGCGGCGGCTGGTCTGGGACACGCCGTCCAGCGGCGCCCAGTGGGTCTGGGAGCTGGCGCCCGACGCCGACGACCCGCGGCACACCCGGGTCGTCCACCGGCGACCGGTCCCCGGCGCGCTCAGCCTCGGCAGCCGGATCGTCGCGCCGCTGCTCCTGGGCGGCACCGAGTCCCACGCCGACGAGCTCGAGGCGGGCATGGCCGCCACCGTGGCCGGGCTCAAGGCCGCGGCCGAGGGCTGAGCCCGACCGGTCGTACGCCGACGGCGAACGCCCGCGGGCCGCGACCCGGCTCAAATCCGCTGTCGGCGAACAGCGGCGGTTATCGCGTGGTTCTGTCACCGGAGGCGGCTAGTGTCACCCGCGTGACTCACAAGTTTTCCGCCGGCCCCGAGCGTGGGCCTGAGATGAACGGTGGAGCCGGTCTCAACCTGCTCGACGACAACATCTACAGCCGGCTGCTCCGCGAGCGGATCGTGTTCCTCGGCTCCGAGGTCCGCGACCAGAACGCCAACGCGATCTGCGCCCAGCTGCTGCTGCTGTCGGCGGAGGACCCCGAGGCCGACATCTTCCTCCACATCAACAGCCCCGGTGGCTCCGTCGACGCCGGCATGGCGATCTACGACACCATGAACTACATCCCCAACGACGTCGCGACGGTGGGCATGGGCCTCGCCGCCTCGATGGGGCAGTTCCTGCTCTGCGCCGGCGCGCCGGGCAAGCGCTACGCGCTGCCGCACGCGCGGATCATGATGCACCAGCCGTCGTCCGGCATGGGCGGCTCGGCCTCCGACATCAAGATCCAGGCCCAGCAGTCGCTGCACATCAAGAAGGTCCTCCTCGACCTGATCGCCGAGCACACCGGCCAGAGCGTCGAGCAGGTCACCGAGGACGCCGACCGCGACCGCTGGTTCACCGCCCAGGAGGCGCTGGAGTACGGCCTCGTCGACCAGGTCATCAAGAGCGCCAAGGAAGCCGCCGCCGAGGGCCGGCCGGCCCACAAGAAGGACTGAGCATGAACTACTACATCCCGCAGTGGGAGGAGCGGACGTCCTACGGCTTCCGCCGCATCGACCCCTACGCCAAGCTGTTCGAGGACCGCATCATCTACCTCGGCACGCCGATCTCCGACGACGTCGCCAACGCCGTCATCGCCCAGCTGCTGTGCCTGCAGTCGATGAACCCCGACCAGGACATCAGCATCTACATCAACAGCCCCGGTGGCTCGTTCACGGCGCTGACCGCGATCTACGACACGATCCAGTTCATCAAGCCCGACGTGCAGACCGTGTGCATCGGGCAGGCGGCCTCGGCGGCGGCGATCCTGCTCGCCGCGGGCGCCAAGGGCAAGCGCCTGGCGCTGCCCAACAGCCGGATCCTGATCCACCAGCCCTACACCGAGGGCACCTTCGGCCAGACCTCCGACATCGAGATCCAGGCCAACGAGATCCTCCGCATGCGCGAGCTGCTCGAGAAGATGATCAGCGATCACTCGGGCAAGCCGATCGACGAGGTCAGCCGCGACATCGAGCGCGACAAGATCCTCACCGCCCAGGGCGCGATCGAGTACGGCCTGATCGACTCGGTGCTCGAGTCCCTGAAGACCCCCGCGCTCGTCTGAGCGTCCCTGTTACCCCTGTTACCCCTGTTACCCCTGTTACGACGTACAGCCCGATGGACTCCCGACGTACCCCTCGTGTCCCGCCCCACGCGGGGCGCGGCAGGGGGTACCGTCGGGGAGTTCACATGTGAGGAGGACCCGTGGCACGCATCGGTGACGGTGGCGACCTGCTGAAGTGCTCGTTCTGCGGCAAGAGCCAGAAGCAGGTCAAGAAGCTCATCGCTGGTCCGGGTGTCTACATCTGCGACGAGTGCATCGATCTCTGCAACGAGATCATCGAGGAGGAGCTCGCCGAGGGCTCCGACGTCGAGCTCGCCGATCTGCCCAAGCCCAAGGAGATCTTCGAGTTCCTCAACTCCTATGTCATCGGACAGGAGCAGGCGAAGAAGTCCCTGGCGGTCGCGGTCTACAACCACTACAAGCGCGTCCAGGCCGGCGTGCAGCCCGTCTCGGGCAAGCACAGCAAGGACGAGGTGGTCGAGGTCGCCAAGTCCAACATCCTGGTGATCGGCCCGACCGGCTGCGGCAAGACCTACCTGGCGCAGACCCTGGCCCGGATGCTCAACGTCCCCTTCGCGATCGCCGACGCCACGGCGCTGACCGAGGCCGGCTACGTCGGCGAGGACGTCGAGAACATCCTGCTCAAGCTGATCCAGGCCGCCGACTACGACGTCAAGAAGGCCGAGACCGGCATCATCTACATCGACGAGATCGACAAGGTGGCCCGCAAGGCCGAGAACCCGTCGATCACGCGCGACGTGTCAGGCGAGGGCGTTCAGCAGGCGCTGCTGAAGATCATCGAGGGCACCACCGCCTCGGTGCCGCCGCAGGGCGGGCGCAAGCACCCGCACCAGGAGTTCATCCAGATCGACACCACGAACATCCTGTTCGTGGTGGGCGGCGCCTTCGCCGGCCTCGAGCACATCATCGAGCAGCGCGTCGGCAAGAAGTCCCTCGGCTTCACCGCCGAGCCGCGCGGCGAGGCCGAGCGCGCTGCCGACGACCTGCTCGCCCAGGTGCGCCCCGAGGACCTGACCAAGTTCGGCCTGATCCCCGAGTTCATCGGCCGCCTGCCGCTCATCGCGAGCGTCAGCCCGCTCGACCAGGACGCGCTGGTGCAGATCCTCACCGAGCCGCGCAACGCCCTGGTCAAGCAGTACAAGAAGCTCTTCGACCTCGACGGCGTCGAGCTCGAGTTCACCGACGACGCCGTCGCCGCGATCGCCGACAAGGCGCTCGAGCGCGGCACCGGCGCCCGTGGCCTGCGCGCGATCATCGAGGAGGTCCTCCTCCACGTGATGTACGACGTGCCCAGCCGCGGTGACGTCGAGAAGGTCGTGGTGACCGGCGAGGTGGTCATCGACGACGTGGCGCCGACGCTCGTGCTGCGCGAGACCAAGCCGAAGAAGAAGTCGGCCTGACCGACTCACCGACGCCGACCGGCCGCCACCCCGCGGGGTG
>NZ_BAABAC010000017.1:0-13667 GCF_039537225.1 Nocardioides ginsengisoli | reverse complement strand
GATCGCGTGAACCTGGTTCCTGCGATCGACGCCGATCACCCGTCAGCCCTCCGTCAGCCCTCCGTCAGCCCTCGGGCTGCTCGGCGATCTCGGCGGTGACGCTCAGCTCGGTCGCGTCGGCGACGACGGTGAACACCAGGTCGCCGGTGATCCGGCCGGCGGCGACCAGGTCGGCGGCGGCCGACTCGGCGGCCTTGACCGCCTTCTCCGGGCCGGTGATCTCGACCCGGGCCAGCGGCGTGCGCATGTTGACCTTGGCCTGCGACTTGGCGCCGCGGATGCCACCGAGGGCGGCGGCGACGGCGTCGATGACCGAGCCGTCGGAGGCGGCGGCCGAGCCGAGCTCGGTGGTGGCGGGCCACGAGGCGCGATGGACCGAGCCCTCCTGCCACCACGACCAGACCTCCTCGGTCACGTACGGCAGGAAGGGCGCGAGCAGGCGGAGCTGGACCTGCAGCGCGAAGGCGAGCGTGGCCTTGGCGGAGACGGAGGCGTCGCCCTGGTCGGCGTACGCGCGCTCCTTGACCAGCTCGAGGTAGTCGTCGCAGAACTCCCAGAAGAACTTCTCGGTGACCTCGAGCGCGGTGGTGTAGTCGTAGGCCTCGAACGCCTCGGTGGCGCGGCTGACGACGCCGGCGAGGCGGCCGAGCAGGGCGGTGTCGACCGGCTGGCTGACGGCGGCGGCACTGAAGGTGGTCGCGCCGACGCTGCCGAGGACGAACTTCGAGGCGTTGAGGACCTTCATGGCCAGCCGGCGGCCGACCTTCATCTGGGTCTCGTCGAAGGGGGAGTCGAGGCCGGGACGGGCGATGGCGGCGCGCCAGCGGACGGCGTCGGCGCCGTACTTGTCGAGGATCTCGTTGGGGACCACGACATTGCCCTTGGACTTCGACATCTTCTTGCGGTCGGGGTCGACGATGAAGCCGGAGATCATCGCGTGCGACCACGGCGCGGCGTGGTTCTCGAAGTGGGCGCGGACGACGCGGCCGAAGAGCCAGGTGCGGATGATGTCGTGGGCGTGGGTGCACAGGTCCATCGGGAAGACGCGCGACCACAGGTCGGGGTCGGACTCCCAGCCGCCCGCGATGTGCGGGGTGAGGGAGGACGTCGCCCAGGTGTCCATCACGTCGGGGTCGCCGACGAAGCCGCCGGGCTTGCCGCGCTGCTCCTCGCTGTAGCCGGCCGGGGCCTGGGTCGACGGGTCGACCGGCAGCTGTGCCTCGGTGGGCAGCAGCAGGCGCGAGTAGTCGGGCTCGCCCTCGGCGTCGAGTGGGTACCAGACCGGGAACGGGATGCCGAAGAAGCGCTGGCGCGAGATCAGCCAGTCGCCGTTGAGGCCGCCGACCCAGTTGTCGAAGCGGTGCTTCATGTGCGGCGGCAGCCACTCGATCTCGGCGCCGCGGGCCAGCATCTGGTCGCGGATGCCGGCGTCGCGTCCGCCGTTGCGGATGTACCACTGGCGGGTGGAGACGATCTCGAGCGGCTTGTCGCCCTTCTCGTAGAAGTTCGCCATCCGCTGGGTGGGCTTGGGGTCGCCGTCGAGGTCGCCGGTCTCCTTGAGCTTGGCGACGATCGCCTCGCGTGCGGAGTGGACGGTCTTGCCCTTGAGGTCCTCGTAGGCCGCCGACGCGGTCTCGCTCGCCAGCCACTCGGGCGTCTCGCGGGTGAGCCGGCCGTCGCGGCCGATGACGGTGCGGACCGGCAGCTGCAGCTCGCGCCACCACTGGACGTCGGTGAGGTCGCCGAAGGTGCAGCACATGGCGATGCCCGCGCCCTTGTCCTTCTCGGCGGCGTGGTGGGCCAGGACCGGGATCTCGACCCCGAAGACCGGCGAGGTGACCGTCGTACCGAAGAGCGGCTGGTAGCGCTCGTCGTCGGGGTGGGCGATCAGCGCGACGACCGACGGGATCAGCTCGGGACGGGTGGTCTCGATGTAGACGGGCGTGCCGTCGTGCTGGTGGAAGGCGACCCGGTGGTAGGCGCCGGCGTAGTCGCGGGCCTCGAGCTCGGCCTGGGCGACGGCGGTCTGGAAGGTGACGTCCCAGAGGGTCGGCGCCTCCTGCAGGTAGGCCTCGCCGCGCGCGAGGTTGCGCAGGAAGGCGCGCTGGCTGACGGTCTGGGCGGTGGTGCCGATCGTCGTGTACGTCGTGTTCCAGTCGACGCTCAGGCCGAGGGTGCGCCACAGGTCCTCGAAGACCTTCTCGTCCTGCTCGACGAGCCGCTCGCACAGGGCGATGAAGTTGGGGCGGCTGATCGGGATCTGGCGCTTCGGGTCCGGCTTCTCCGGGGGAGTGAAGTCGGGGTCGAAGGGCAGCGACGGGTCGCAGCGCACGCCGAAGTAGTTCTGGACGCGCCGCTCGGTCGGCAGCCCGTTGTCGTCCCAGCCCATCGGGTAGAAGACGGACTTGCCCTGCATCCGCTGGAAGCGGGCGATCAGGTCGGTGTGGGTGTAGGAGAACACGTGGCCGACGTGCAGGCTGCCGCTGACGGTCGGCGGCGGGGTGTCGATCGCGTAGACGTTCTCACGCGGCTGGGTGCGGTCGAAGCCGTAGGTGTCGTCGGACTTCCACCGCTCGGCCCACTTCGCCTCGAGCCCCTCGAGCGCGGGCTTGTCCGGTACGACGACCGCGCCGGGCGTCCCCTCGGGACCCGATGCGGTCGGTGCCGGTGCCTGCGTACTGTCGAGCTCGGTCATGGGCCAAATCCTATGGCGAGCGGCTGTGGAGCCTTCAACCGCGGGTTAGTCTCGAGCAATGCGCCTCTTCTCGGGATCCGTCGCCGCGCTCGCCCTGACCACCGCCGTCGGCCTGGTGTCGGGAGCCGCCGCGCCGTCCGCGTCCGCGGCGCCCGCGCGCCGCGCGGACCCGGTGACGCTGGTCGGCAGCGGCTGGGGGCACGCCCACGGCATGTCGCAGTACGGCGCCCAGGGCGCGGCCAAGCAGGGCCTCAATGCCGGCCAGATCCTCGACTTCTACTACCCGGGCACGGCCTCGGGCCGGGCCGGCGGGTCGATCAAGGTGCTGGTCACCGCCGACACCACGAGCAACGTGATCGTCCAGCACAAGAGCGGGCTGTCGGTCCGCAGCGTCGCGACCGGCAAGACCTGGAAGCTCGGCAAGCGCGGCGCCAAGCGCTGGAAGCTGACACCTGCCGGCGCCAAGACCCGGCTGTGGGTCAAGACCACGGGCTGGCACGCGGTGCGCGACATCCCGGGTGCGGCGGAGTTCAAGGGCGGGGTCATCCGGCTCTACGTGCCGGGCGGCTCGGCGCTCTACCGCGGCAAGCTGCGCGCGGTCTCCGGCGACACCGTCAACATCGTGAGCGTCGAGAACTACCTGCGCGGGGTGGTGCCCGCCGAGATGCCGGCCCGCTGGATGCCTGCCGCCGTGCAGGCGCAGGCGGTGGCGGCCCGCACCTACGCGATCTTCGAGCGTGACAACGCGCGCCACGGCTACTTCGACGTCTGGGACACGACGCAGTCGCAGGTCTATCGCGGCGTCGCCGCCGAGCTGCCCGAGTCGGACGCCGCGATCCGCGCGACCGCCGGCGTGGTCCGGACCTACCAGGGCAAGGCCGCCTTCACGCAGTTCAGCTCGAGCAACGGCGGCTGGATGGCGGCCGGCTCGCAGCCCTACCTGGTGACCAAGAAGGACCCCTACGACCCGGCGACGCCGTGGAATCCGCCCGTCACGCTGACCCCGGCCCAGATCGAGCAGCAGTTCCCGGGCATCGGGCCGTTCACCAAGCTCGTCATCACCGCCGACGCCTCGGCCGGCGGCCGGGTCACGAAGGTCCAGATCGTCGGCACCGGCGGCAAGTCGACGACGCTGACCGGCGACCAGTTCCGGGTCAGGTTCGGGCTGCGGTCGACGCTGTTCCACGCTCAGTAGCGGCGACCGGCGCCGCGGCGGGCCTCCCGGTCCGCAGGAACGTTCGCAGCAGCAGCCCGGCGACGAGCGCCCAGAAGGCGGCGCCGATCCCGAGCACACTGATCCCCGACGCGGCGACGACGAGAGTCGCCGCGGCGGCCTCCCGCTCACCCGGGTCGGCGAGCGCCTCCGCGAGCGCGGAGCCGAGGGTGCCGAGCAGGGCGAGGCCGGCGGCGGCCTGCATCACGCCGTCGGTGGCGGCGACGACGAGCGCGGCGAGCGCCGTGCTGGCGCCGGCCAGGACGAGATAGGTGACCGCGGCGCTGACGGCGGCGATCCAGCGGCGCGCGCGGTCCGGCCCGGCGGCCGGGCCGGCGGCGAGGGCGGCGCTGATGGCGGCGAGGTTGATCGCGTGGCCGCCGGTGGGCGCGCCGGCGATGGTGCCGATGCCGGTCACGGCCAGCGACTCGCGCCACGGGACGCGGTAGCCGAAGCCGCTCATCACCGCGACGCCCGGGACGTTCTGCGAGGCCATGGTGACGACGTACAGGGGGAGGGCCAGGCCGACCAGCGCGGACAGTGACCAGGTGGGCGTCGTCCAGGCGAGCTGGGGCGCGAGCGCGGCAGCGTCGATGTGGGCGGTGGCGACGACCATGCCGAGCGCGACGGCGAGCGCGCCGGGCACGGCCCAGCGCGGGGCCAGGCGCAGCAGCACCAGCCAGGTCAGGACGACGGGCGCCACCTGCGCAGGCGCGTCGACCAGCGCGGTCACCGGCGCCAGGCACAGGGGGAGCAGGACGCCGGCCAGCATCGCGCGGGCCAGGCTGTGGGGGATCGCGGCGACCAGGTCGCCGACCCGCGGCACCAGTGCGGTGAGCACGATGAGGACACCGGTGGTGACGAAGGCGCCGACTGCGGCCGGCCAGCCGCCGGCGACGCCGCTGGTCGTCGCGAGCAGCGCGGCGCCGGGCGTCGACCAGGCGAGGGTGACCGGGATCCGGTGGCGCAGCGCCAGCCACAGCATGCCGAGCGCCTGGGTGACGCAGAGCGTGAGCAGGCCGGACGCCGCCTGCGCGCCGCTCGCGCCGACCGCGGTCAGGCCGGCGAGCACCACCACGAACGAGCAGCTGAAGCCGACGACGCCGGTGACGACACCGGCGACGACGGGACCGTGGGTACCCTCCTCGGACACGCCGCCTCCTTCCGTCGGGCCTGCGCGGCGTTCTGTATACGGAACACTCTAGGGGGTGAGCGGCGGTGACGCGAGACGTCGGCGCCCGGATCCGTGCGCTGCGCGAGGCGCGCGGCCTCTCCCTGTCCGCCTTGGCCGCGGAGGCCGGCATCGGCAAGGGGTCCCTGTCGGAGCTCGAGACCGGCCGGCGCAACCCCACCCTCGACACGCTGTACGCCGTGGCGGGCCCGCTCGGCGTACCGCTCGCGTCGTTGCTCGACGACCACGACGGCGCCGTCATCGGCGACGAGGGCGTGGTCGCGACCCGGGTTCGCGTGGTGCGCGAGCCGGAGCGCACCACCGAGGTCTACCTGCTCCGCTTCGCGCCCGGCGCCGCGCGCACCTCGCCGGCCCACGTCGCGGGCGTCGAGGAGCAGCTGATCGTGCTGTCCGGCGCCGGCGTCGTCGCGTACGACGACCAGGAGGTCGCGGTCGGGCCGGGCGACCACGTCCGCTTCGCCGCGGACCGGCCGCACGCCTACCGTGCCGCAGCCGACACCGCGCTCGAGGCGGTCAACGTGATCGTCACGCCTGCCTGAGCCGGGCCGGTTCCGACGGGTCTCAGAAGGGCGGCGTGCCGGTTCCGGCGACCCGGAACCGGCCCCACGGGTCGACGTCGGAGACCCGCCCCGCCGCCTCGCCGTACGGCGTCGCGAGCCGGACCTCGGTGCCGCTGCGGACCGCGTCGAGCGCGGCGGTCGCGGCGATCCGGCCGTACCAGTGGAAGTGCCCGTCGAGCGGCTGGAAGTGACCGCGCAGGGCGACGCTGACCTCGTGCTCGGCGTCGTCGACCTGCACGCGGGCGGGGCCGTCGTAGGCCTCCTGCGGCTCGTGGCTCATGACTTCTCCTTCGGGCCGCGGGCGCGCAGCGGCGCCACGTCGGCGGGCAGGTCGAGCTCGGCGAGGGTGACGCCCTGCTCGGCGAGGGTGCCGGAGAGCGCGTGCCAGATGAAGTCGCCGAGATAGGTGGCGACCGCGGCGCGCGACAGGGTGCGCCGTTCGAGCCACCACTGGCCGACCGAGGCGCCGAGTCCGACCACCGCGTGCGCCCAGGGCTCGGCCGCGCCGGCGTCGCCGCCGAGCCGGCGCAGGGCGTCGCCGAGCAGGCGGGCGAGCTTGGCCGCGATGACGTTCTTGCCGTGGGCCAGCGGGTCGTCGCCGCCGGCGTGGTGGCCGCTGAGCAGGAGGAAGGCCTGGGGGTGCTCGGCCAGGGTGTCGAGGTAGGCCGTGACGCCCGCGGTCACCCGGTCGCGCGCGCTCGCGGGGGCGAGGACGGCGGCGACCACGCGCTCGAGGACCAGGTCGGCGCCCCAGGTGCCGACGGCGGTGTGCAGCTCGCCCTTGTCGGCGAAGTAGCGGTAGAGGACCGGCTTGCTCACGCCGGCCTCGGCGGCGATGTCGGCGATGGACACGTCGGGTCCGAGTGTGTCGATCGCCCGGACCGCGGCCTGCACGAACTCCGCACGCCGCTCGACCCGGTGCTGCTCCCAGCGGGTGGTCCGCCCGTCTCCCTTGACGCCGCTCATGGATACCAGAGTAGCCTGTTAGACGTTACCGACGGTAATACCTAACTCTTCGTGGAGGCCCAAGCCATGACGCTCGTCGATGTCCCCGGTGCGGCTCCGGTCGCCGACCGCCTGCTGCGCTCGACGGCCCGTCAGTCCTACGACCCCGACGTCGACCTCGACTGGTCGGCGCCGCCGGTGCCCGGCCTGTGGTGGATGCAGCCCGAGCGGATGTCGCTCTACGGCACCCCGCTGTGGCGCCGGCTCGGCGAGGAGCAGCGGATCACGCTCTCCGCGCACGAGCTGGCCAGCATCGCCAGCGTCGGCATCTGGTTCGAGATCGTGCTGATGCAGGTGCTGCTGCGCGACGTCTACACCGCCGACCCGCGCCATGCGCGCACCCAGTTCTCGCTCACCGAGGTCGGCGACGAGACCCGGCACACGGTGATGTTCGGGCGGGCGATCGAGGCGATGGGGGTGCCGGCCTACGGGCCGCGGCCGCACATCCGCCGGATCGGCCGGCTCGGTCCGGTCGCGCTCCACGGCCCGAGCGCCTATGCCTCGATCCTCATCGGCGAGGAGCCGGTCGACCGCTGGCAGCGCGAGCTGATGCGCGACGAGCGCGTGCAGCCGCTGACCCGGATGGTGGCCCGGATCCATGTCGTCGAGGAGGCCCGTCACGTCACCTTCGCCCGCGACGAGCTCGCCAAGAGCGTCCGTGGCCTGAGTCGTGCCCAGCGCGCGTGGCACCAGGCGCTGGTCGCCCAGGTCGCCTACGTGACGATGCGCTCGCTGGTCCACCCCGACGTCTACGCCGCGGTCGGGCTCGACCCGGCCGAGGCCCGGCGGCAGGCGCTCGGCAACGAGCACTACCGTGCGACGATCGCGTGGATGGGCGAGAAGGTGATGCCGGTGCTCGAGGAGAGCGGCATGGTCGGCAAGGCCCACCACAAGACCTGGCGCGCGTCCTTCCTCATGCGCTGAGCCGGGCGCGCCACCAGGCGACCGTCTCGCGGATCGCCGCGTCGAAGGGCGTCGGCTTGAGCCCGAGCCGCTCCTCGCTGGCGCGGGAGTCGAGCACGAAGGGCGCCGTGAACTGGTGGCTGAGCTCGGCCAGCTCGCGGGTGTCGCGGTGGACGAGACCGATCGCGCGGAGCAGGCCGGCGGGGATCGCGCCCATCCGCGGCGCCGGCACGTCGGCCGCCGTGGCGAAGGCGGTGATCAGCGCGCGCTGGGTGAGCGCCGGCCCGGTCGGGGCGTGCAGGACCTCGTTCCACAGGCTCGGATCGGCGGCGGCGCGGATCATCGCGGCGGCCAGGTCGGGGACGTAGGTGAACGAGTGCGGCTGGTCGAGGCTGCCGACCACGCGCATGGTCCTTCCGGCGAGGATCGTCGGCACCATCCGCTCTCCGGCGTGCGAGGTGAGCACGCGCGGGCCGAAGAAGTCGGCGGCCGCGACGCTGACGGTCGGCGTGGGGGAGTCGGCGCGGGCGGCGAGCAGCTCGGTCCGGATGCCCTGCTTGCCGTGCGTGGCGTCGCGGGGCAGGCCCTCGTGGATCGGGCCGTCGACCTTGCCGTAGGAGTAGAGGCTCTCGGGGAAGACGACGACGGCGCCGGCCTCGCCGGCCGCGGCGAGCAGGGCGCGCTCGGCGGGGATCAGCTCGGCGCGCCAGGTGGCGGCGTCGTAGCGCGAGGCGTGGACGCAGTGGTGGACGACGTGCGCGCCCTCGAGGACGGCGGCGAGCTGGTCCGGCTGCGCGACGTCGGCGCGCCGGCGCTCGATGAGCGGGTGCTCCGGGCCGCTGCCCGAGCGGGTGACCAGGCGGACCGGCTCGCCCTGGTCGGCGAGCTGGAGGGCGATGGTGCTGCCGACGGGGCCGGCTCCGGTGACGACGTGGTGGCTCATGGCGGGTTCCTTCGGGTCGAGGGAGAGAAGTGAGAGCAGTGCTCTCGCAAGGAGCATGCGCTCTCCCCGCGCGAAAAGCAGAGCACTGCTCTCTTTTGTGTCTCTTGCTCTCGCGGTGTGCCATGATGACGCCCATGGCGACCACCCCCCGCGAGCGCGCCCGCGAGCAGACGATGGCCGACATCACCCGGATCGGTCGCCGCCACCTGGCCGAGTACGGCGCCGCCGCGCTCTCGCTGCGCGCGGTCGCCCGCGACCTGGGCGTGGTGTCGTCGGCGGTCTACCGCTACGTGAGGAGCCGCGACGAGCTGCTCACGCTCCTCGTCGTCCACGGCTACGACGACCTCGCCGACTCCGTGGCCGCGGCGCTGGCCGCCGTCCCCGGCGACGCCCACCGCGAGCGCTTCTTGACCCTGGGGCGCGCGGTGCGGGCGTGGGCGGTGCGCGAGCCGGCGACCTACGCCCTGCTCTACGGCGCCCCGGTGCCCGGCTACCAGGCGCCCGCCGAGCGGACGACCGAGCCGGGCACGCGGGTGGTGCGGATGATGCTCGAGGGCGCGGCGGCCGCGGTGGCCGCAGGCGCGCTCGTCGTACCGGACCAGGCGCCGGTGGCCTCGCCGGCGCTGCTCGCGAGCTTCGACGGCGTCCGCACCCAGTTCGGCATCGACCTGCCGGACTCGGCGCTGGTCGCGGGCGTGCTGGTGTGGGCGGCGCTGTTCGGGTGCATCAGCTTCGAGGTGTTCGGGCAGTACGGGCCCGACGCCTTCGGCGACCCCGAGGCGCTCTTCGAGCGGCACCTCGCGATCCTGGCCGCCGACCTCGGTTTCAGCTCCTGAAGCGGGCGTGCGCGGCGAGCACCTGGGCATAGAGCTCGGGCGCGATCGCCGCGCCCTCGCGACGCACGTCGGCCGCAGCGAGCACGAGCAGCCGGTTGAGCCGGACCTCGCTCGGCCGCCCGCGCGGGTCCCAGGCGCCGGAGCCGACGTCCATCCAGTACCGCCCGGCCGCGGCCTCCTGCTCGGCGTCGCGGTCGTGGTCCTTGCTGGTCATCACCAGGCAGTGGACGAGCTGCTGCCCGTCAGCGCCGACGGCGGTGCCGATCACGAGGACCGGCCGGTCCTTGCCGCGAGTGGGGTCGTCCTCGTAGGGCACCCACGCCCAGACCACCTCGCCCGGGTCGGGGCGGCCGTCGGGCACCGGCGCGTAGGTGCCGTCGGGCTGGTCGCTCACGGTGTCGCTCATCGGACCTCCTCCAGGAACTGTCCCACCAGACCGGGCGTCGCCGCCTCGGCGAGGGCGATCGCCGCGGCGACCGGTACGTCGGGCACGTGGACGCGGCCCTTGCCGCCGGCCGTCGTCGCGGCCAGGCTGACCAGCCCCGCGCGGCGCTGGAACCAGGTGGCGCGTTGGTTCCAGCCGATCACGTGGCCGGCGGCGAGCGCGTCCCGGCTGCGCAGTGCCGAGCCCGAGCGCATCACCACGTGCCCGGCCACGAAGGCGTGCCCGAGCGAGCGGACCCGATCGACGGCCAGGGCCAGCGCGACGCCGACCGGCAGCAGCGCCACGACGAGCAGCCAGACCGGGCCGCCGGCGACCACGCCGGCCACCGGGAGCAGCACGAACGGCAGCGCGCCGAGCAGCGCCCGGGTGTAGCGACGGGTCACCGCGGCGCGGCCGTGGGGGAGCAGGGGCGCGGACATCGGGGTCGCGTCGCCCAGGACGGCGGACGCGACGTCGTACCCGATGGCGCGGGGGGCGGGCGGCAGCAGCATCGACGAGCTGGCGTGGTGCTCGCCGCCGAGACCGGTGACGATCGCGTGCACCCGGCGGCCGCGCGCGACGCGGAGTGCCGCGGGCTCGCCGAGCGAGACGCCGGCGACACGGGCGACGTCGATGCTGATCTCGCGGTGGGTCAGCAGGCCGCGGCGGACGTGCCACGCCGAGCCCTGCCGGGCCAGCACGAAGTTGCCGTTGGTGACGAGGTAGCCGCCCACCGCCAGCACGATCGCGAGGACGACGATGCCGGCCGCGACGACGAGGACCAGCGCCTCGGTGATCGCGGCGAGGTCGGCCTCGGTGATCCGGACGTGGATCGACTGGCTGAGCTGCCCGGCGACACCGAGCATGGCGCCGGCCGCGACCAGGACGGTGCCGCTGAACGGCGCGTACCAGAGCCAGCGCGGCGAGAAGCGCGCGACGACCTGCTCCACCGCGGGCGGCGGCGGCAGGGCGGTGCCGTCGGGGAGCACCTGGACGGCGTACGCCTGGCCGGTGCGGAGCAGCGCGGCCCGCAGCCGGGCGGCCTCATCGCGGGGCAGCGCGTCGAGCTCGAGCCGCTCGTCGGCGTCGCTGGCGACGCTGCCGGTGCCGATGACGACGGTGGCCAGGCCGAGGATCCGGTGGATCGGGGAGGCGGTCAGGTCGACGGCACGGACCCGGTCGACCGGCGTCGCGAGGGTGTGCCGCTGGAGCAGGCCGCGGCGCAGCTCGACCCGGCCGTCGTGGATCCGGTACGTCGTGGTGAGGTAGCGCACCACGCCGAGCCCGACCGGCAGCCCGACGCCGAGCAGCGCCCACGGTCCGCCGCCGGACGCGCCGCCCGCGATGAGCAGGCCGATGAGGACCGGCAGGAAGCGCCCGACCTCCTTGATCGGGTGGACCAGCAGCATCCTCGGGTCGAGGCGCTGCCAGGTCTCGGTGGGCGTCACGTGGCGTCGCCCGCGACCAGGTCGGCCTTGCGGGTCAGCTCGTCGACGAGGGCGAGCGCGACGTCGCGGTCGAGTCCCTCGATCTGCAGCGGGCCGGCCGCCGACGCGGTCGTCACGGTCACGGTCGCGAGCCCGAACAGCCGCGCCAGCGGCCCCTGCGCGAAGTCGACGGTCTGCACCCGCGACATGGGCGCGATCCGGCGCTCGCGCGCCCACCACCCGCGCTGGGTGTACACGGCGGTCGCCGAGACCTCCCAGCGGTGCACCCGGTAGCGCCACTGGGGGACGACGACGGCGACCGCCGTGCAGACGATGATCGCCAGCGCGAGCAGTCCCCAGCGCAGCGCGTCGGGGGCGGCGAGGACCGCGGCGACACCCAGCCCGGCGGCCACGGCCAGGGCCGCGATGCCGGTCTCGACGTGCCACATCAGGCGGGCGCGGGGGCTGACCCGGTGGGCCGGGTCGCGCAGCTGTGTCACGGTGGCGAGCCTACGTCCCCACCCGGTCGGGACCTTGGTCCCCGGGGTGCGTCGCGCGGATGCCCCGAAATGACCAGGACCCTCTCTCCGTCGGCCACCTTTGCGCCGTGCGTTCACGCGGGTGGGGGCTGGCGAACTAGCCTGGACGGGTGCTGGATCTGGTCACGCTCCGTGTCGCCTTCGCGCTCGTGGCCGTGTGCGTCCTCGTGCTCTTCTACGGCGTGACCTACCGCTCCACCCGCTCGACGTACAGCGGCTGGTGGTGTCTGTCGATCCTCTTCTTCGTGGTCAGCTCGGCGCTCTTCCTGCTCAACGGCACGCCCGCGCAGGTCGTCGCCAATCCGCTCGGCAACGCGACGGGTGTCCTCGGCGCGGCCTGCGTGTGGGCCGCGGCCCGGTCGCTGCGGGCCCGCGCGTTCGCGTGGTGGGAGCTCGGCATCCTCCCGCCGATCGTGCTGATCGCGGGCGCGCTCGACGACCCCGCCCACAACGTCTGGGCCGGTGGGGCCGTCTTCCTCACCGCGATGGCGCTGCTCATCGGCCGGTCGGCCGTCGAGCTCGCGTGGGTGCCGGAGGAGGCCGGTGCGTCGATGGAGCTGCGCTCGCACTACCGGTTCGCGGTCCGGTCGATGACCGTCGTGTCGGGCATCATCAGCGCCTACTACCTGGCCCGCGCCGTCGCCTTCGTGGCGGTGGGGCCGCAGCACGACATCTTCGTGCGCTACTTCGGTGGCCAGGTGACGACGCTGCTCATCATGCTGCTGCTCGTCGTCACGACCTTCAGCATGTCGGCGCTCAGCCACGAGCAACAGACCGACGAGCTGCGGCGCCAGGCCACGCGCGACGCGCTGACCGGCCTGCTCAACCGCGCCGAGTTCCACCGCGCCGCGCAGCGCGAGCTCGACCGCGGCCGGATCGGCGAGGAGGCCGCCATCGTGCTGGCCGACCTCGACCGCTTCAAGAACGTCAACGACGGCTCCGGTCACGCGGCCGGCGACCGTGCGCTCACCTGCTTCGCCGATGCCTGCCGCGAGGTCGTCGGCGGGCGCGGGCTGCTCGGCCGGCTGGGCGGCGACGAGTTCGTGCTGCTCATCCTGGAGGGGCGCGCGGAGGAGCTGACGTCCGCCATCGCGCGCCGCTACGCCAAGGACGACGAGATGCCCACGGTCAGCTTCGGGATCGCCGGTGTGCTGGCCGGCGACGACGCCGCGCTGGCCGTGGCGCGGGCCGACCACGCGCTCTACCGGGCCAAGGCGACCGGCCGGGCGCGCGCCGTACGACACGACGACCGCCCTCCGTTCCTGGTGGGCGGCCGTCGTTCTGCTTGATCGAACCGGTCAGTCGCGGGTGATCCGCGGCGAGCGCGACAGGTCGTCGCGGAGCCGGCGGCTCAAGCCGTCGTCGGCCGACATCCTGCCCTTCTTGATCGTGGCCACGCCGGCGCCGACCTTCACCCAGGTGGGCGAGCCGATGCAGGTGCTCGGGATGGTCACCGTGGTCAGGCGCTTGGCGCGGTCGATCGTGGTGCCATAGCCGGCGCAGTCGATGTCATCGCCCTCCTCCCCGGTGAGTGCGTCGAGGGTGCCGCCGAAGGCCTTCATGAAGGTGCTGTCGTACTGCCCGGCGGGCGTGCGCACGCCGACGCCGACGAAGAAGCCCCGGGCGGGGAGTGCGGCGCGGGTCTTGATCCGGACGACGAGCCGGTCGCTGGTGTAGCTGACGTGCACCTTGCGGATGTCGGCGCTCGCCTGGCGCCGGTCGAGCCGGCCGTTGCCATCGCTTTCGAAGCGCCCCGAGCGGACGTCGTGCGCGGGATCGACGTGGACGTACTCCGCGGCGGAGGCGACGGCCGGCGTCACGGCGAGCAGGGCGCCGGCGAGGCCGGCGACGAGACGGGTACGCACGTTCAGTCCTTGATCTCGGCGATGATCTCGCCGTTGCCGATGGTGGCGCCGACTTCGGCGGTGAG
>NZ_BAABAC010000016.1:0-23924 GCF_039537225.1 Nocardioides ginsengisoli | reverse complement strand
CGGTGATGTGGACGTTGAGCGTCGCTCGTCGAGCCGGGGCGCCGTCGAGGTCGAGTGCGAGGTCGGCCCGCGCCAACTCGCCCAGGGCCTGGGACCTGCGGACGTCGAGCGACGCCGCACTGCCCAGGCTGCCCAGGCTGCCCAGGGTCCCGAGGAGGGTGGCGCGGCGGGTGATGGCGTCGTGGAGGTCGCGGGCGTCGGCGGCGTCGAGGAGTCCGGAGATGTGCGCGAGGCCCTGGGCGTTGGGTTCGTCGATGTCGAGGTACCGCTGGTCGGCCGCTGCCGTACGTTCCGCCTCGGCCCGTACGGGGTCGAACCGGACGATCGATTCGGTGATGAGGCGTTCGAGCTGAGCCCACCCGACGCCGGAGGCGTTGAACAGGTTGCGGTCCACGAACGCCGCGGCCTCGGCTGAGAGCGGTGCGACCAGCTTGGCGATCCGTACGGCGCGCCAGGGCGTGAGGCGGCCGGCCATGACCGCGGCCCAGACGTTGGGCAGGCGCCAGGCGCAGCCCAGGACCTTCGCGACGTAGGCGCGGCCGCCGGCGGGTGAGCGGCCCAGGACCGCGATCAGCTCCATGAGCGCGAACTCCGACACCAACGGAGCGCCGTCGCCGGCGATCGGGAGACCGGTGTCGGCGAACCCGTCGCCGGTCGTCGCCGTGCTCTCCCCGCGCTCCGCGCTCTGCACGGGCTCGAACGTGTTCTCCTGCGCCCAGGCCGCGATCGTCGCCCACTCCCGGATCAGGGACGCCTCACGGCCCTCGATCTCCGCGCGCAGCGAGGCCAGCATCGTGCTGATGCCGGTGTCGGGAGCGGTCGCCTGAGCCATGCCGCCATCCCAACACCACCCTCCGACCCCGCCAACCTTGAAGCAGCAGCCTGTGCACAAAGCCGCGGAGAACACGGGGTTGTGGATGGTTTCTGGCCTATGAGCAGTCCGGCGGACGACGGCTAGGCGAAGGTGAGCCAGAGCAGCGCCCCGTTGAGCCCCGACACGACGACCGCGGTCGCCGTCGCCGCCGTGGTGGTCAGCCGCGTGTTCACGAACCGCCCCATCAGCCCCCGATCCCGGGTGAACCGCACCAGCGGAAAGAGCGCGAACGGGATGCCGAAGCTCAGCACCACCTGTGAGATCACCAGCGCACGCGTCGGGTCGACGTCGAGGCCGAGGATGACCAGGGCGGGGGCGAGCGTGATCAGACGGCGGATCGGGAGGGCCAGGCGGCGGCGGAGGAAGCCGTCGAGGATGACGGTGCCGGCGTAGGTGCCGACCGAGGACGACGCGAACCCCGAGGCCAGCAGCGCCAACGCGAAGAGGACGGCGACGCCCGCGCCCAGCTGGTCCGCCATCGCCGCGTGCGTGCCCTCGATGGTGTCGACGCCGAGGCCGCCGAGGGCCGCGGCGGCCAGCAGGACCATCGACAGGTTCACGACGCCGGCGACGGTCATCGCGATGAGGACGTCGGTGCGGGTGGTCCGCAGCAGGCGGGTCTTGACCGCGTCGTCGCGGCGGGCCGGGTCGAAGCGGTGGACGACGAGCGCGGAGTGCAGGTAGATCGCGTGCGGCATCACGGTCGCGCCCAGCATGCCGGTGGCGAGCAGGATGCTCTCCGTGCCCTGGAAGCGCGGCACCAGGCCGTCGGCGGTCGCGGAGACCGACGGCCCCGCGGCGAACGCCGACCACAGGAAGCCGAGCACGATCACGGCCAGCAGCGCGATGATCGCCCGCTCGTAGCGGTGCTGGGTGGCGGGCTTCTGCAGCACGAGCAGCACCATGCTGACCAGGCCGGTGATGACGCCGCCCACGAGCAGCGGTACGCCGAACAGCAGGTGCAGCGCCAGCGCCCCGCCGAGCACCTCGGCCAGATCGGTCGCGAGCGCGACCGCCTCGGCCTGCAGCCACAGCAGCCCCGACGTACGGCGTGAGTAGTGCTCGCGGCAGAGCTGGGGGAGCGACCGGCCGGTGGCGATGCCGACCTTCGCGGACAGGTACTGCACGAGCATCGCGAGCAGGTTCGCGCACACGACGACCCACACCAGCAGATAGCCGTACCGGCTGCCGGCGGCGGTGTTCGTGGCGACATTGCCCGGGTCGACGTACGCGATGCCGGCGACGAACGCCGGCCCCAGCAGGATCGGGCCCTTCGCGAGGCGCATCCGGCGACGGCCCTGGACCGCGATCGTCATCCGTGCGACCCCCGAACCAGTCGCCGCGCCGGCGGACAGCCCTGGCCCACGGCGGTCACCACCTGCTCCGCGACGAGCGCCAGGTCCGAGGCGTGCTGGTCGATCGGGTCGCCGGGGAGCCCGGTGGGGGCGGTGTTGACCACGCAGCCGTACGGCGTCGGCCACCCGCGCAGCGAGTGCGTGATCGCCCGCAGCCCCGCGAGATTGTGGACGGCGCCCTGCCACCCGCTCGCCACCGAGATCAGCCCGATCGGCCGGTCGCTGAGGTAGGCGCGCTCCTCGCGGGCCAGGTCCTCGACGTAGTCGAGGGTGTTCTTCAGCAGCCCTGACAGGCTGCCGTGGTAGGCCGCGCTGGAGATGATGACGCCGTCCGCGATCCGCAGCGCGTCGACCAGCTCGCGCGCGGCCGGCGCCCGCTCGAGCGAGACCGGGTCGTACATGGGCAGGGTGCGCATCCGCTCCCCGGTGAACGCCTCGGTCCAGGCGCCGAGCCGGCGCGCCGCGTCGAGCGCGCCGTGTAGCGCCCGCTCGCTGGACGACGACGGGCTGAGGGTGCCGCCGATGCCGACGATGTACATGTCGATCTCCTCTCGTGCGATGGGTGTGGTGGCTGCACGGCTAGAGGGCCGGGCGGTTGCGGACGTCGGCGCCGAGCGCGCGCTTGAGCAGCAGCCCTTGCGGCGGCTCCTCGGTCAGCCGGCCGTCCTCGACGAGCACGCGGCCGCGGACCATGGTCAGCACCGGCCAGGCCGTCGCCTCGTAGCCCTCCCAGGGCGTGTAGTCGGCCTCGTGCAGCTCGCTCGCCGTGATGACGTGCGGCGCCGAGACGTCGAGCAGGACCAGGTCGGCGTCGCTGCCGATCGCGATCTCGCCCTTCTGCGGGTAGGCGCCCATCACCTTCGCGGCATTGCGGGAGGTGAGGTCGACGAAGCGCTCCAGCGGCAGCCCGCGCCGGGTGACCGCCTCGGTGTAGGCGATCGCCATCCGCACCTCGACGCCGACATGGCCGCCGACCGCGTCGACGATCGTCTTGCCCGTGGTCTTGATGTCGAGGTCGACGCACACCGAGTCGGTGGCGATCGTCGACAGCGTCCCGTCGGCCAGCGCCGACCACATCGCGGCGCGGTCGTCGGGTGCCTTGAGCGACGGATAGGTGTGGTACATCGCGCCGTTGGGGCGGCCGTAGGCCTCGTCGGAGTACGCCGCGTAGTGCGGCAGGCACTCGCCGTAGACCGGCTGGCCGGCGCCGCGCGCCCTGCGGATCTCCTCGACGCCGACCTCGGCGCTCACGTGCATGATGTAGATCGGTGCGCCGACGTGCCGGGCCAAGGCGATCACCCGCTGGAACGACAGCAGCTCCGAGAGCTGGTTGTGCGCCTCCGACATGTGGGTCAGGTCGGTGCGGCCCTCGCGCTCGAGGCGCTTGTAGGAGTACATGACGATGTCGTCGTCCTCGGCGTGCACGCACAGCATCGCGCCGGCCGCGGCAGTGCGCTCCATCAGGCCCCAGATGTGGCCGATGTCGGTCTTCTGCCACTTCCGGTACGGCGTGGTGTTGGTCATCCACACCTTCCACGTCGCGTGCCCCTCGGCGACCTGCTCGGCGACCTGGTCGAGCACCTCGAACGGGATCTCCGGCTCGCGGAAGGTGCCGTGGAAGCCGTAGTCGACGTAGGAGATGCCCTTCCAGTCCTTGTCCTTGCGCGCGAAGGAGTCGGACAGGTGGTCGCCCGGGTGCCAGTGCGCGAAGTCGAGCATCGTCGTCGTCCCGCCGAAGGCGGCGGCGACGCTGACCCGGTCGGGGCCGTAGCTGCTGAGGTGGTCGCCGAGCGTCGGCATGGGGGAGCTGGTGTGGACGTGCGGGTCGACGCCACCCGGTACGACGACCCGGTCGGTCGCGTCGACGATCCGCGCGCCGGTCAACGGCTCGGCCGCGTCGCTGGCGCGCAGTGCGACGATCACGCCGTCCTGGACGCCGATGTCGAGCAGCTGCGGGCCGGACTGCATCGCGACGAGGCCGCCGCGCACCACGAGGTCGAGCATGGTCACTCCTGGGGGTTGGGGGGAACGGTGATCGGCAGCAGGTCGTGCGCGAGCGAGACGCGCGCGGACTTGCGGGCGTTGACGACCTGGCAGACGGCGACGTCGGCCGCGGCGCTGAGGAACATGGCCGCGTGCTCGCGGCTCCAGCCGCGCTCGGCCCGCACCAGCGCGAGCATGTCGTCGAGCGCCAGCCGGACGGCCTCGTCGAGGTCGTCGCCGTCGCCGATGGTCACCGTGTGCTCACCGGTCACGACGACCGGCCGCTCCAGCGGCCAGTCGCGGATCACGCGGCAGGTAGCGACGACGGCGCCCTCGACCTCGACGCCGGTCAGGCAGGCCTCGCCGTCGCCCTGGCGGGCGTGCAGGTCGCCGACGAAGAGCAGGGCGCCGTCGGCGAGGACGGGCAGGTAGAGCGTCGTACCGGGACCGATCGCGGTGCAGTCCATATTGCCGCCGTGGCGGCCGACCGTGCTGCAGTGCGGGGCATCGGATGTCCCGAGGCCGATCTTGCCGACCATCGGCCGCACCGGCAGCGCGATGTCGTCGAAGTGGACGTGCTCGTCGCGGATCGGCAGCAGCAGGCCGGTCGGCGCGAGCGCCTCGGTGAAGCCGCCGCGGCCGACGAGGGTGACCATCGCGCCGTGGTCGGCGATCTCGACCTCGTGCAGGTCGACCCGGAGCACGTCGCCGACGCGGGCGCCGCGGACCGCGATCGGCCCGGTCACCGGGATGTCCATGTGGGAGTGGTCGGCGATCGCCGCGAAGACGGCGGGGTCGCGAGTGTCGACGTGGCTGAGGATGCTGCGCGTCTCGACGCGCACCGTGGCGCCGTCGTCGATCGTCAGCACCGGCTCGAGCCGCGCGTCGAAGGTGCTCGACACCCGTGTCGCGTCGACGGCGACCTGGGTCGCGGCGCTCATGCCCGCGCGGCGAGGCTGGTGAGCGTGGCGACGACGCGGTCGAGGACGCCGGGCAGGACGTCGGGGTCCTGCGCGAAGCAGAGCCGGAAGCCGCCCTCGCCGCTCGGCCCGAACGCGATGCCGGGGTAGACGAGCACGCCCGCCTCCTCGACCAGTGCCTCGGCCACCTCGACGTCGTCGAGGCCGTGGCCGCGCAGCCGCGGGAAGACGTACGCCGTACCGCCCGGCGAGGCGATCTCCAGGCCGGGCACCTCGCGCAGCCGCTTCACGGTCAGGTCGCGCAGCTCGCGCAGGATCTCGACCCGCTCGGCCACGAAGTCGTCGTCGGGGCCGAGCCAGCCGAGCAGCGCGTGCTGGGCGTAGACCGACGCGCGCAGCGAGCTCACCTCGAGCACCTCCGGCACGACCGCCAGCACCGCCGCCGGCGCGACGACGCAGCCGACCCGGAAGCCCGACATCGACTCGGTCTTCGAGGTGCCGAGGGTGGTGACGCACCGCTCGCGCATGCCCGGGTAGGACGCCAGGTGGGTGAAGCCGTCGTCGTAGACCAGGCGCGAGTAGAGCTCGTCGACCAGGACGTAGGCGTCGTGGGCGACCGCCAGCCGGGCGACCTGCTCGAGGAAGGCCGCGCCGTAGACGCTGCCGGTCGGGTTGCACGGGTTGGAGAAGACGAGCAGCTTGGCGCCGGCGCGGAAGCCGGCCTCGATGTCGGCGACCGCCATCTCCAGCGCGCCGTCGACGCCGGTGGGGCGGGCCGGCAGCGAGATCACGTCGGCGCCGAAGAAGAGCAGCGTCTTCTCGAGCGTCATGTAGTCGGGGTCCGCGACCATCACCCGGTCGCCCTGGTCGACGAGCACGGCGAGGATCGCGAAGAGCGCGTTCTGGGTGCCGGCGCTGATCGCCAGCTCGGTGGTCGGGTCGACCTCGGCGCCGAGGAAGCGGCTGATCCGCGGGGCCAGCTCGGTCCGCACCGCCGTGTCGCCGAGGAAGTCGGCGAACGGGGTGACGCCGGCGGCGAGCGCGGCGGCGTACTCCTCGCCGGCGGAGGCCGGCGGCGGGAAGGCGTCGGTGTCGGCGTGGGTGAGCGAGAGCAGTCCCTCGCGGGCCGCGGCGCGCTCGAAGAGGCGGCGCTCGGCGGCCAGCAGGGGACGGCCGAGCTGCTCGTCCCGCACCACCATCGCGAGCTGGTCGATCCGGGCGGCGAACGGCTGGGGCATGAGCTCTCTCCTCGGCGAAGACGATGGGGCAGGTCTTCATTATCTTGATGTCATGAAGAAGGCGCAAGAGTCGATGAAGATGTGTCCAGCATCCCAGATTTGCGCTTGAGACGCTTGCAACCGGCTCTCGAGGCGGGTAAGAATGCCCACGTCCGAATTCAATCTGATGAAGTTTGGGGTCGTTGGACATGACATCTACGGTCGCCCCGGCAACGCCGCGGGCCCACCGTCGGCCGGGACGGCGCTCGCGCGGCCGGGTCGCCTCGGCCGGCCTGGTGCTCGCCTGCGCGGTGGTCGTCGGCCTGCCGCTCGCCGGGCTCCTGCTCCCGCTGCCCTACAGCCCGATCGCGCCCGACATCCACAAGATCGCGCTGGCGCCGAGCTGGGACCACTGGTTCGGCACCGACGAGTCCGGCTTCGACGTCTACACGCGGACCATCGACGCCGCGGCCCGCGACGTCCCCCTGGCGCTCGCGGCCACGCTGCTCGCGCTGGTGATCGGCGTCCCGCTCGGCCTCGCGGCCACCCAGGGCCGCAGCGGCGAGTTCATCATGCGCATCGTCGACGCGATCTCCGCGTTGCCGATCATCGTGATCGCGGTCGTCTTCGTGCAGGTGCTCGGCGGCTCGGCGCTCAATATCGTCGTCGCGATCGCCCTCATCGGCATCCCGCGCTTCATCCGGGTGACCCGGTCGAGCGCGATCACCCTGCGCTCGGCGCGCTACGTCGAGGCTGCCATCGCGATCGGCTGCCCGCCGACCCGCGTCGCGTTCAACCACATCCTGCGCAACTCCTACGGCGTCGTGCTCGCGCAGGCCACGCTGACGGCGTCCAACGGCATCAGCGCCATCGCCGCCCTCAACTTCCTCGGCATCGGCGTGCGACCGCCGAACCCGACCTGGGGCAGCATGATCGACCAGGGCTCCGCGATGCTGCTGCGCGGCCAGTGGTGGGCGGCGATCTTCCCGACCCTCGCGATCGTCCTGTTCATCGGCTGCCTCAACGCGATCGGCAACGCCATCGAGCGGCACATGGAGACCGCGGGAGGCCGCGCATGAGCACGTCCGCGAACCCCGTCCTGCTCGACGTGGCGAAGGTGACCGCCGGCTTCGAGGTCCGCAGCGGCTGGTCCGAGGCACTGCACGAGGTCTCCTTCACCGTCCGCAAGCGCGAGATCGTCGGCCTGGTCGGCGAGTCCGGGTCGGGCAAGTCGACCGCCGTCCGCTCGGTGCTCGGCCTGCTGGCCGCGGGCGGGCGGGTGACCGGCGGCAGCGCGACTCTGTCGTGTGTCGACGGCCCGAACCAGGTCGACCTGATGACCTGCGGTCCGCGCCGGCTGCGCCAGATCCGCGGCCCCCAGATCGGCTTCGTCGCGCAGAACCCGTTCAGCGCGCTCAACCCCGTGATCCGGATCCGCAAGCAGTTCGCCGCCATCTTCAAGGCGCACGGGCTGAAGTTCGGCGCGGCCGAGCGTGAGCGCTGCGTCGGGATGCTGGCCGCGACCGGCATCCGCGACCCCGAGCGGGTCATCGACGGCTACGCCTTCGAGCTCAGCGGCGGCATGGCCCAGCGCGTGGTGATCGCGATGGCGATGGTCCTCGAGCCGTCGCTGGTGATCGCCGACGAGCCCACCACCGCGCTCGACCTCACCGTGCAGCGCCAGGTGCTCGACGTCTTCGCCGAGCTGACCATGGCCAACGACCGCTCCGCGCTGATCGTGACCCACGACCTCGCCGTCGTCGCCAACTACTGCGATCGGGTGATCGTGATGCTCGACGGCCGCGTGGTCGAGGAGGGCGACGTGACGCAGGTGCTGACCGCGCCGCGCCACACCTACACCCAGCACCTGCTCGCGTCCGCGCGCGGACGCACCCCCGACACCAACGGTGAGGCGGTCCGTCATGGCGTTCATTGAGGCCTACGACCTGGTCAAGCGGTACATCCGCCCCGACGGCCAGGAGCTGGTCGCCGTCGACCACGTCGGCTTCGCGATCGAGCGGGGCGACAGCCTCGGCGTGATCGGCGAGTCCGGCTCCGGGAAGTCCACGCTGGCGCGGCTCGTGCTGCGGCTGATCGAGCCCGATGGCGGCTCGGTCTCCATCGACGGCGTCGACGTGCGCGGCCTGCGCAAGGGCGACCTGCGCCGCCGGCGCTCGGGCTGGCAGATCGTCTTCCAGGAGCCCTTCGCCTCGCTCAACCCGCGGATGCGGATCGAGGACATCGTCGCGGAGCCGCTCGTCGTCCACGAGCCCCGGCTGCCGGCGAAGGAGCGCCGCGACCGGGTGGTCGCGATCCTCGAGGAGGTCGGCCTGTCCGGCGACCTGATCGAGCGCCGGCCCGGCCACCTCAGCGGCGGCCAGCAGCAGCGCGTCGGCATCGCGCGGGCGCTCATCACCGACCCGTCGTTCGTCGTCCTCGACGAGCCGACGGCCTCGCTCGACATGACCATCCGGGCCAGCGTGCTGCGCACCCTCGAGCGACTGCGCCGCGACCGCGGGCTCACCTACCTGTTCATCTCGCACGACATCACGACCGTCGAGTCGATGTGCACCCATGTCGCGGTGATGCGCCACGGGCAGCTGGTCGAGGACGGCGCCGCCTGCGACGTGCTGAGCAGCCCGCAGGCGCCCTACACCAAGGAGCTGCTGTCGGCCCGGCTGCTCGTCGACCCCGGTGAGAACCGGGCGCGGCGCGAGCTCGAGGACCTGGTGGCGGCGGAGCAGCAGAGCAAGGAGGCCGCGGGATGCGCGGAATAGCGCGGTACGTCGTCCAGCGGATCGTCGTCGGCTGGTTCCTCTTCCTGGGCCTGCTGACGCTCAGCTTCTCGCTGGTGTCGATGCTGCCCGGCAGTCCGGCCAAGGCGATCCTGGGGGAGTACGCCGCACCCGACGACGTCGCGGCGCTCAACGTCAAGCTGGGCCTCGACAAGCCCTTCCTGGAGCGCTACCTCGACTACATCGGCGGCGCGATGAAGGGCGACTTCGGCAAGTCCTACTTCACCGGGAACCCGGTGCTGCAGAGCCTGCTCGAGCGGGTGCCCAACACGCTCGTCTACCTGGCGCCGGGGCTGATCCTGGCCACGGTGCTGGGCATCCTCTTCGGCTCGGTGGCGGCCTATCGCTATCGGCGGCCCGCCGACCGGGCCTTCACCGTCGGCTCGTCGGTCCTGCTCGCCGTACCGGAGTTCATCTTGGCGCTGCTGCTCATCGTGCTCTGCTTCTCCGGGCTCGGCATCGCGCCGGCGCCGGTCGGCATGACCTCCTCGGCCGACGCCCAGCCACCGGATCGCACCGGGTCGCTCGTGCTCGACGCGCTGCTGGGCGGCTACTGGGGGACCTTCGACTCGATCCTGGGGCATGCGGTGCTGCCGATGATCACGGTCGGCGTCTTCTTCGCGGCGCCGGTCTCCAAGATCGTGCGCACCGGCATGGTGCAGGCGCTCGCGTCACCGCAGATCGAGTTCGCCCGCGCGTGCGGCCTGCGCCCGTTCCAGGTGTTCCGCTACGCCATGGCCGAGATCCGCGGCACGGTGATGACCTACTTCGTGATCATGCTGGCCAGCGCCATCAGCGGCGCCGCCATCGTCGAGAGCGTCTTCTCCTGGCCCGGCGTCGGCGGCTGGTCGCTCACCGGTGTGCTCGCCAACGACATCCCCGTCATCCAGGGCTTCGTCGTGATCATGGGCACCGCCAGCCTGCTGGGCTACATCGTCCTCGACGTCACCACCACGCTGCTCGACCCGCGCACCCGGGGACAGGTCTCCGGGAAGCGCCGTCCGAGCCCCCGCGTCCTCGCGAAAGGATTGACGAAATGAAGACGCTTCAATATCATGAAGTCATGAAGACTCTGGTTCCCGACCCCTCGCTGATCGCCCTCGGCGGCATCTACGAGCTGAGCGACCTGGTCAGCTGGGTGCCCGCCGGCTCCCGCGGCTTCCAGCCCGCCAACTGCTACCTGCTGGGGGACGGCGACCACCGGCTCCTGGTCGACTCGGGCCTCGCGATCCACGAGGAGGAGGTCGTCGGAGCACTGAAGCAGCTGCTCGGCGACGCGGAGCTCTCGATCTTCTTCACCCGCGGCGAGATGGACTGCGTCTCCAACCTGCAGCCGATCGCCACCGGCGTCCCGCTGCGCCGGCTCTTCACGGGCGGCGTCACCAACCCGTTCGACGCCTTCGACGACATCAACCGGATGGCGCTGCGCAGCCGCCGCGAGCAGATCGACCAGAAGGGCGAGGGAGGCGACTCGATGGCCCGTACGCCGGAGATCGAGATCGCTCCCGGCCGGACGCTCGAGATCGAGTCGCCGCTGCTGCGGCTGCTGCCGACCTTCTGGGGCTGGGACGCCGCCAGCGGCGCCATCTTCACCTCCGACACCTTCACCCACGGCGTGATGGCCACGCCGCAGGACTCCCGGGTGATCGACGACCTGGGCCGCGACGACACCACCGAGGAGCAGGTGCGCGCGCACCTGCTCGCCAAGTACGAGTGGATCGCCCGCGCCTCGACCCGCAACCTGCGCGACTGGATCGCCGACAAGTTCGACACGCTCCAGCCCGAGATCATCGCGCCGTCCCGCGGCTGCGTCCTCCAGGGCCGCGACGTCGTGAAGCGCCACGTGGAGTACCTGCTCGCCGCGCTCGCCCCCACCGACGCCTGAGCCACCGCCCCCGGACATCCCAAGACTGGAGACCTTTCATGACCGACGACCTCGGGGGCGAGCCCCTGTTCGAGAAGATGAGCAGCGACCTCCCGCGTCCGATCGCGCCCGGCGTGACCTGGATGAGCTCGTGCCTCGAGTTCCACCTGCCGACCCGCGTGATCCACGGCCACACCTCGACCTACCTGGTCCAGGGCACGGAGCACTCGATCCTCATCGACACCGGCAACCCGTCCAGCTGGGCGGCGATCTCGGACACGCTCGACGACCTGCTCGGCGACCGGCCGCTCACCTACGTGATGCCGACCCACCCCGAGCTGCCGCACACCGGCAACCTGCCGCGCCTGGTCGAGAAGTACCCCGACATCGTGGCCATCGGCGACATTCGCGACTACCACCTCTTCTACCCGCAGGTGGTGCCCAACCTCCGCGCCGGCAAGCCCGGCGACCGGATCGAGCTCGGCGGCGGCCAGGCCGTCGTCCTGGTCGAGGCGATGATCCGCGACCTGCCCAACACGCTGTGGGCGTTCGCCACCGAGGGCGGCGTCCTCTTCACCGCCGACGGCTTCTGCTACATGCACCGGCCCGAGCTGGACGACGAGGACCCCTACCACCTCCCTGGCGAGTGCGGTCTGCTCACCTCCGAGCTCGACTCGCCGCCGACCGTCGAGAACGCCGCGATGTTCACCGGCAGCGCCCTCTACTGGGCCCGTTGGGTCGACGACGCCGACACGCTCTACGCCGGTGTCTCCGACGCGATGGAGGCCCTCGGCACGCGCATCGTCGCGCCGACCCACGGCAACGTGATCGACGACGTGGCGGGCGTGCTGCCCATCATCCGTACCGGACACCAGTCCGCGTACCGCGGCTGAGGAGTCCCTCCGTCGCCGCTCGGGGCTGAGGTTCCCCTCAGGCCCTTCTCCACCTCCCACCCAGCTCGTCGCGAGGCGACGAATCCACCAGCGGTCGGCCGCTGGTGCGGTGTTCGCTGCTCGGGTGCGGCCGCTTCGGCGACCGCCGGGCGAATCCCAGCTCCGTTCAGTGACAGAGAGGAACCACCATGAGGAAGCGCCCCATTCTCGCCGGCGCCGTCGTCGCAAGCCTCGCTCTCGCGGGCTGCTCCAATCCCGAGTCCAGTGCCTCGGGCAACAAGCAGGAGACGGTGACCATAGCGGTCAACGGCCTGCCGGACGGTCTGACCGCGTCCAAGTGGGGCGGCTCGGCCTCCCATGTGGTGCTCACCGGTCTGGGGTCGCAGCTGATGGCCTACGACCTCGGCGCCGCCCCCGACGCCGCGTGCAGCGACCCGTCGTACGGCGTGAAGGGCCGGCTCGCCGAGTCGGCCGAGTTCAAGCCCGACGGCTCCGCGATCGTGGTCAAGCTGCGCGACCTCACCAGCCAGTGGGGCAACAAGCTCAGCAGCGAGGACGTGAAGTGGAGCTTCGAGACCGGCATGAAGCGCGACGGCGTCATGCAGGGCTCGCTCAACGCGGCCGGCTTCGACACCGCGAATATCGCCACGATCGTCGACGACAAGACGGTGGAGCTCAACCTGCTCCACAAGTACTCCTTCTCGATCACCGGCCTGCAGCAGAACCTGTTCGACGTCTACGACAGCACCGAGGCCAAGAAGCACGTCACCTCCGACGACCCGATCGCCGACAACTGGCTGTCGAACCACCTCGCCGACTACAGCGGCTGGAAGCTCGAGAGCTACACGCCCGGCTCGTCGCTGGTGTTGACCGCCGACCCGAAGTGGGGCGGTGAGCGCGGCTCGGTGAAGAAGCTCGTCATCAACGCGGTACCCAATACCGCCACCCGCGCGCAGCTCGTCTCCTCCGGCGAGGCGCAGGTCGCCAACGGCTTCAACTACGACCAGTACGACCAGCTCGCGAAGTCCGACGTCCGGGTCAACGAGTGCAACGGCCTGGGTCGCGACACGATGATGTTCAACACCCGCTCCGGCCCGCTCAAGGACAAGCGCGTGCGCCAGGCGCTGTCGATGGCGATCGACCGCCAGGCCCTCGTGGACGGCGCCTACGCCGGCCTCGGCGAGCCGGCGAAGGGCACCTTCCCGTTCAGCACCGGCGCGGCCGACTACGTCCACGACGTCGAGGGCGCGAAGAAGCTGCTCGCCGAGGCGGGCTACCCGAAGGGCTTCAAGCTGACCCTGTCCTACGGCACCTCGCGTCCCGGCCCGGTCGCCGACAAGTCGTCGGTGCTCATCAAGTCGCAGCTGGCCGAGATCGGCGTCGATGTGGAGCTCCAGGTCATCTCCAGCGCCACCAACCTGACCACCGTGCTCCAGGAGGGCCGCTACCAGGCGCTCCTCTACGCCGAGCCGATCGTCATCGCCGACCCGGCGTTCTACACCTACGCGTTCTACGTCTCCGACGCGCCGAGCAACGCCACCGGCTGGGGCGACCCGAAGTACGACCAGCTCCGGATGGACCTCGCCGCGACGCCGACCGAGGACACCGCCAAGCGCGAGCAGATCGAGAAGGAGATGTCCGCGATCGTCGACGACGCCGCGGCCAACCTCGCCCTGGTCGACGTGAAGAACGTCAACGTCATCAGCAACAAGCTCTCCGGCGGCACGCCGCAGACGAACGGCCAGGTCTACTTCAACGACCTCGGCCGCTGACCACCCCTCGCGACGCCGGACGGGAGCTCGGGCTCCCGTCGGCGTCGCTCCCCGAACCGGAAGGCACTCCCCATGATCGAACTCTGCGGCAAGCAGGTCCGTGACACGCTCGACGAGCTCCTCGACCCCCGTACGACGGCCCTGGTCGTGATCGACATGCAGATCGGCGGTCTCACCGCCGGGCACGCGCACGGCGACGCCGGCCTCGACCTGTCGATGATGCCGCGGGTGCGCGAGCGCTGTGGCGCCGCGATCCGGGCGGCCCGCGAGCACGGTGTGAAGGTCTTCCACATCCGCGTCGAGAACTACGTCGACGGCGCCAGCTCGACGCCCGCCTGGCTGCGGGCGCTGCACACCGCCAGCGGCGACAAGCCGGTCGACCTCGGCCGACTCAGCATCAAGGGCGACCCGGGCACCGAGTTCGCTCCCGAGTGCCTGCCCGAGGACGGCGAGCCCGTCATCACCAAGCGCCGGCAGAGCGCCTTCGTCTCCACCGAGCTGGCCCTGCTGCTGCGTGGCCACGGCATCGAGTCGGTTGCCCTGGTCGGCGTCTCCACCGGAGGCTGCGTCGAGGCGACGCTCCGCGACGCCGTCCACAACGACTTCTACGCCGTGCTCCTCGAGGACGCCGTCGGCGCCTACGACGTCGCCGTCCACGAGGCCGCGCTGACCGTGATGCGCTCGCGGCACGACGTGACCACCGTCGACCGGGCGATCGACGCCTGGTCGCGGGCGAGCGTCGCTGCGGGGTCGCGGTGAGACCCCAGCTCCTGGGCGACGGACCCGATCCGGTCGCCCGCCTGGGCGGCCTGACCACCGTCGGCCCGGACGTCAGCTGGTGCCCGCCCGGCGTCGCCGGCTGGCAGCCGGTGAGCGCCTACCTGATCCGCCGCGGCGGCTCCGCCGTCCTCGTCGACACGGGTGTGGCCATGCACGCCGACGAGATCGTGGCCCAGCTGCGTGCGCTGCTCGCGCCGGGCACCCGGCTGTCGGTCGTGCTGACCCGCACCGAGATGGAGTGCTGCCTCAACCTCCCGGCGATCGAGCGCGAGCTCGCCGTCGACCGGGTCTGGTACACCGGCGGCATCACCGTCCCGGTCACCCATGCCGAGGCGCACCGCGTCAACGTCGACGCCGGCGCCTTCCTCGACGTGGAGGCCGCGCCCGGCCTGGAGATCCGGCTCCACTCGCCGCTGCTGCGGCTGCTGCCGGTGCTCTGGGTGGGCGACCTCGCGTCGCGGACGCTGCTCACCTCCGACAGCTTCAGCCACCTGCTGACCGACGCCTCCGGCACCCCGAGGCCGTACGACGCCGCGACGCTGCGCGCCTTCCACGACCTCAAGTTCGGCTGGATCGCCGACGCGGTCGCACCCGAGGACATCGCGGCGATCGGCGCCCACGTGCGCGAGCTCGTCGCGGAGCAGGACTGGGCCGCGCTCGGCCCGACGTACGGCGCTCCGGTGGTCGGCCGCGACGCGGTCCGCGCGCAGGCGACCGACCTGGCGACGTACCTCGAGGGGGTGGGTCGCCGTGCCGCATGACGAGCAGCAGCACGAGGACGCCCGCCGCCTCGCCGACGGCGTGTGGTGGCTCGGTGGATGCCTGCGGGCGACCGCCGCCTCCGGCCCGGTGCACTACCACGTGTCGACCTACCTGGTGGTCGGCGAGACGCACGCCGTCCTCATCGACTCCGGCGACCCGGCCCACGAGGCCGCGGTGCTCCGCGGGGTCGCGGAGGTGCTGGGGGAGCGGCAGCTCGACTACGTCCTGCCGACGCACCCGGAGATCCCGCACGCGGGCAACATCCCGGCGCTCGTGGCGGCCTACCCGGGGCTGCGGATCGTGGGCGACGTCCGCGACTACCACCTGTACTGGCCGCACCTGGCCGACCGGCTGGAGCCGCTGGCGCCGGGGGACGTGCTCGACATCGGCGGTCGGAGCATCGAGGTGCACGCCGCCCACATCCGCGACCTGCACAACACGCTGTGGGCCTTCGACACCGGCTCGCGGATGCTCTTCGTCTCCGACGGGTTCGCGTTCATCCACGAGTTCGACGAGGGCCTGGACGACGACGAGCCGATCCACCGCGAGGGCCAGTGCCGGCTGACCTCGCGCGAGCTGGGCGACGCGGTGACCGTCGAGGCGGCGGCGTACGGCGCCGGGCGGTCCCTCTACTGGACCAGGTTCGTGGACGTGTCCGCCGCGTTCGAGGTGATCGAGCGGCTGCTGGACGAGCGGGACGTGCGGCTGATCGGACCGGCGCACGGTGCAGTGATCGATGACGTGGCACAGGGACTGCGAGTGGCGCTGGGCGCGCACCGCAAGGTCTTCGGCGAGAGCTCGGGGCTGATGGCCCCGCTGAAGGAAGGAGTCGGACGTGGCGCGTGACTTGGTGGGATATGGCGAGCACCCGCCGCGGATCGAGTGGCCGGGCGGTGCCACGGTGGCGGTCTCGGTGGTGGTGAACTTCGAGGAGGGCGCGGAGCGGTCGATCGCGGCCGGCGACCCGCGCGACGAGGACGTCCACGTCTTCGGCGGCTGGCAGGCCGACCCGACGAAGCGGAGCCTGATGAAGGAGTCCTACTTCGAGTACGGCAGCCGGGCCGGGATCTGGCGGATCCTGTCGCTGCTGCGGCGCTACGAGGTGCCGGCGACGTTCATGGCGTGCGGCATGGCGCTGGAGAAGTCGCCGGAGGTGGGGCCGGCGATCGTCCGCGAGGGCCACGAGATCTGCGCTCACGGCTACCGCTGGGCCGGCACCGTCGGCATGGAGCCCGACGAGGAGCTGGCCGAGATCCGGCGCTGCGTCGCGGCGATCGAGAAGATGGCGGGCATCCGCCCCAAGGGCTGGTACGTCCGCGACGGCATCACCGAGAACACGCGGGCGCTGC
The DNA here is from genome assembly GCF_039537225.1 of Nocardioides ginsengisoli. Taxonomy (NCBI): domain Bacteria; kingdom Bacillati; phylum Actinomycetota; class Actinomycetes; order Propionibacteriales; family Nocardioidaceae; genus Nocardioides; species Nocardioides ginsengisoli. The sequence continues at coordinate 7,360 of NZ_BAABAC010000016.1, read as the reverse complement.
TGCTCGGCGAGGGCTTCCTCTACGACTCCAACTCCTACGGCGACGACCTGCCCTACTTCGTGCCGACCGAGCGCGGCGACCAGCTGGTCGTGCCCTACTCGGGCGACGCGAACGACGGCCGGTTCTGGGGTAACGCCAGCCTGGCGACGGGCAACGAGCTGTTCGAGGTCTGCCGCGACACGCTCGACTTCCTCGCCACCGAGGCGGACGGCGTCCCGCGGATGATGTCGCTCGGCATCCACTCCCGCATCGGCGGCCGCCCCAGTGTGGCCAGCGGCATCCAGTCCTTCCTCCAGTACGCCGTCGCGCGCGACGACGTCTGGTTCGCGACGCGCGCCGAGATCGCGGAGTGGTGGCTGAGCGCCGTCCGTTCGGGTGCGGCCGAGACGTCCGAGGCGGCGACCGCGTGAGCACCGAGGCGCTGGCCCCCAACCCGCTGGTGCAGAGCATCGACGAGCGCGGCTTCGTCGAGCTCGACCACGTGACGCCGTCGGGGATCCGGGACGAGGGGCTGATCTGTCAGCTCATCTCGGACCGGGTCAACGGGGCGCGCGAGTTCACCGTCAACTGGGGGCGGATGCTCCCGGGGCAGCACCACGTGCGGCACCACCACGAGGAGGTGGCCGAGTTCTACGTGATCGTCGCGGGGACGCCGGTCGTCCACCTCGGCACGGAGGCGATCCGGGCCAGGCCGGGGCAGGCGTTCTACATCCCGCCGGGCACGACGCACGGCATCACCAACGACACCGACGAGGTGGTGGACCTGGTGGCCGGCGTCAACGCCGTCGGCGCGTGGGACTTCATCGCCGACGAGTAGCGGCGCGAACCGTCATGGCGCGCGATCTCCCGTGGTCGGAGTTGATAGCCTCAACCTCTTCAATAAATGCACGACTGCCGGAAGGTATTGAAGAGGCGATGGACGCGCAGCGCGAGACATGGGTCAGCCACATCGGTGCCACGATCAAGGCCAGCCGGGTGGGCCGGTTCACGGTGGAGGAGCTCGCCGACCGGGCGGGCGTCAGCGCCGGCCTGATCAGCCAGATCGAGCGGGGGATCGGCAACCCGTCGTTCGAGACCCTGCTCCGGCTCTCGAGCGCGCTCGACCTGCCGATGGCCGAGCTCTTCTCCGCCCAGCCCGGCGGCGACCCGGCCGGTCGCGTGGTCCGCAAGGAGGAGCGCCGGCGGATCGAGGTGCCCCGCGAGGGCATCGGCATGGAGATGCTCGTGCCCGACGTCGACCGTCGCCTCGGCGTCCTCATCATGACCCTGCCCCCGAACCTCGAGGGCAGCTCGATCCGCAGCTCCCACGAGGGCGAGGAGTGCATCCTCGTCATCGAGGGGTCGCTGGTCGCCACGGTCGGGGACCAGCGCTACTCCCTCGCGGAGGGCGACACCATCACCTTCGACGCCGTGATCCCGCACTGGTGGTCGAACCTGACCGACAAGCCGGCCCGGATCCTGGCCATCTCGACACCCCCCTCGCAAGGAAGAGCGCATTGACCTCCTCGACCTCCGTCCCACGCCGCATCGCGATGCTGGTCCCGGCCAGCAACACGAACGCCGAGCCGCTCACCGCGGCCGTGCTCCGCGACGTACCGGAGGTCGAGGTCTTCGCCTCCCGGTTCCGGCTGCCCGCGTCGCTCGACGCGCGGATCGACGGCGCGGTGCTGGGTGAGGCGGTGCCGCTGGTCGCCGAGGTCGCGCCCGACGTGATCGCCTTCCACGGCACGGCAGGCTCGTGGACGGGCGTCGACGCCGACGCCACGCTGGCGACCGAGCTGGCCGCGGCGACCGGCGCTGCGGCCGGGACCACGGCCACCCAGGCGATGTACGCCGCCCTGGCCGCGCTCGGTGCGCGGTCGGTCACGGTCGTCTTCCCCGGGTCCGACGAGATCGTGTCCGGCATCGCGGGCGAGCTCGGCGGCCGCGGCATCGACGTGGTCGGCCGCTCGACGCTGCCCACCGACCTCACCAACCCTCAGATCGCCGCACTGGAGCGGGATTCGATCGAGTCCCTGCTCGTCGGTGGCTCGCGCGAGGGGGCCGACGCGGTGCTCTGCGTCGGCACCAACCTACGCGCCGGCTATCTCGTCGACGAGCTCGAGCAGCGGCTCGGTCTGCCCGTCGTCGACAGTGCCGTCGCCGTCGCCTGGCACGTGCTGCGGCTGGCCGGCGTCACGGCGCCGGTCGCTGGCTGGGGCTCACTCCTGCTCCGTCACTGAGCGACATCGAGCGCCACCACCGGGCGATCTGGCTGCGCTGGGCGAAGACGACGCCGGGGGTGCGCCGGCCGTGGGCGATGAAGCGCTGCAGCGCGCCGGCGTACGACGGCCGGCCGATCCAGCGCGGGTGGAGGCCGACGCTGAGCACTTTCGCGCCGGGGCGGTCGTCGTCGAGCAGCATGTCGAGCGCGGCGACCAGCTGGTCGCCGTACTGGCGGGCGGTGGCGAAGGTCGTCAGCAGCAGCGAGTCGTTGGTGTCGGCGGAGTAGGGGATGGTGACCGCGCCGTCCGGGCCGTCCGGCAGCGAGGGACGGTCGTCGTTGAAGCAGTTGTCGTCGTGGCCGAAGCCGCGCGCGGCCGACTCGTCGAGGCTGGCGCGGGAGTGGCCGTCCTTGGAGTACCAGGACGTCGGCTCGGCGCCGGTCGTGCGATGCAGGATCCCCGCCGACTCGTCCATTCGCCGGCGCAGCGTGTCGGGGGAGAGGTCGCCGTGCGGCTCCCACCACAGGCCGTGGTCGACGACCTCGACGTCGCGGTCGGCGAGCGCCTGGCCGAGCGCCGGGTGGTGCTCGAGCGCGCGGCCGCAGGCGAAGGCCGTGCTCGGGACGCCGGCCGCGTCGAGGATCCGCAGCACCCGCCAGATGCCGGCGCGGGCGCCGTAGTCGAAGCCCGACTCGAGCGACGGATTGCCGCTGTCATGGGGGATGTCGGTGATCCAGTGGGCGTTCACGTCGTCGACGGCGTCGCCCCGGGAGCGGTGCCGCTCGGCGCCGTCCTCGATGTTGACGACGAGACTGACCGCGACCCGGTCGCCGGTCGGCCAGAGCGCGGCGGGCGGGTGCTCGCCGTACCCGGCGAGGTCGCGGGGGCGGTCGTAGCGGTGCGCCGACGTCATGACCCGTACTATAGTGAAGATCGCGCGCGTATGTTGAAGGAAGCTCGATCGGAGGAGGACGGATGCGGCGGCTGCTCACCCACACGCTGGTGGTCACGGGGGACGGGCTCGCCGAGGACGTCGACCTGCTCGTCGAGGACGGCCGGGTGGCCGGGCTCGGGCCGGCGCTCGCTGGATCGGTCAACGCGGTCGGCAACGAGGTCGTCGACGGGCGGGGGATGGTCGTCCTGCCGGGGCTGGTCAACGTCCACGTCCACGGCGTGACCCCCGGGCCGCTGATGCCGAGCGGCGGCGGCGTGCTGCCGCGCTGGCAGTGGCTCGGCAACCTCGACCGGCACCTGCTGCAGGGCACCACCGCGGTCCTCAACCTCTGCGGGCTGACGACGATGGACCAGGTCCGGGTCGCCGACGCGGCGCACCCGGTCCGTGTCGGCGGCGCGACCACGCACGAGCCCTCCGCCGTCGCGGCCGGGGCCGCGGCCGACGGCGCCGGCCTCACCGACGAGATCCGTACGGCGACCGTCGCCGACCAGATCGCCCAGGGCGCGGTCGCGATCGGCGAGCTCGGCGGCGGCCAGACGCTCGCCGGCGGCGGCCAGGACGTCGTCTACCTGCCCGCCGCCTTCGCCGCCCGGCACGGGCTGAGCGTCGTGGCCGAGCAGGCGCGGATCCTCAAGGAGGCCGTGCTCGGCCGGACTCTCGAGTGGGTGGCCGCGCCGGATCCCGCTGCCGCTGCCGAGCGCGTGGCGCCGGCCCTGCGGGAGTGCGGGCTGGCCGGACGGGTCGCGCCGGGCGAGGTGGTGGCGCTCGTCCAGGACGTGGTGCTGCCGTCGCTGGCGCCGGCGCTGGAAGGGATCCGCGAGGGCGTGCGGCTGGCGGCCGAGCACGGCGTGCCGGCGTTCATCCACAGCGCCGCGGTCACCGGGTCGCTGCTGACCGAGCTCGCGGCGACCTCCTCGACCGGGCGCGCCCGGGTGGTGGCCTGCCACGTCAACCACCCGTCGTACACGCCGGCGGAGGCGGCGGCGATGGTCCGGCTCGGGCGGAGCGCGGGCTGGGCCAACGAGGCGTGCGTCCTCGACCTGCTCGACCGGCGGGCGATGGTGACGACGCGCGAGCACTGGGACGCCGTCCTCGACACGGGGATGGTCGACGTGATCGCCACCGACTACGGCCCGGGCGGCCACCACGACGGCCCGCTGCACGCGGTGCGCGACCTGGTCGCGTCCGGCCGGCTGCCGCTGGCCGAGGCGGTGTCGCTGGTGTCGTCGGCGCCGTCCGACCTGGTACCGGGGCTGACCCCGGCCCGCGGCCGGATCGCGGTCGGCGGTCCGGCCGACCTGGTCCTCGTCGACCGCGCCGACCTGGCGCGGGTGCGCGAGGTGATGGTCGACGGGGTGAATGTGGCGCGCGACGGGCGGGCGACCTACGAGCGGCGGGTGCCGTTCCTGGCCGAGCCGGACTTCGCCCGGCTGGAGGCGGCGATCGGCCGCGACCTCGCGCTGCGCGACGAGGCCGCGGTGGCCGCGTCGCACGACGGGCTGCGCGGGCGGATCGACGCACTGCGGGACTGGGCCTCGGCGTGACAGGGGTGACCGGGATGACCGGGGTGCCGGGAGCGGCCGAGGTCGCTCGTCGGATCCGGTGTGGCGAGCTCAGCGCCGTCGAGCACGTCACGCAGGTGCTGGCCGCCGTCGACGCGACGGCGTCCGTCGCGGCCTGGGCGTACGTCGACCGGGACCGCGCCCTCGCCGCGGCCGAGCGCGCCGACGTCGCACCGCCCGAGGCTCGCGGTCCGCTGCACGGCGTCGCGGTCGGCGTGAAGGACGTGATCGCGGTGGCCGGCATGCCGATGCGCGCCGGGTCCCGTGCGCTCGACGGCGCCGTCGACCGCTGCGACGCGGCGGCCGTCGCCCGGCTGCGCGCGGCCGGCGCGATCCTCGTCGGCAAGACGACGACCCACGAGTTCGCGTCGGGACAGGGCGATCCGGGCACCCGCAACCCCCACCACCCCGACCGGCATCCCGGCGGATCGAGCGTCGGGTCGGCGGTCGCGGTGTCCGTGCACGCCGTCGGCGCGACACTCGCCACCGACACCACCGGCTCGATCCGGACGCCGTCCGCCGCCCAGGGCGTGGTCGGCTTCAAGCCGTCGAACGGCGCGGTCGACAACGGCGGACTGCTGCACTTCAGCCACACCCTCGACGTGATCGGGCCGATCGGGCCGCGCGTCGCAGACTGCGCGCTGGCGTTCGAGGGACTGTCCGGGCGCGCCGCGGCTTCGGCTGACGCCGTGCGGGCACCGGTGGTGGCGGTGCCCACGCCGCCGCCCGCGGCGACGCCGGCGTTCGCCGCGGCGCTGGAGCGTGCGGTCCGCGAGCTGACGGCGGCCGGCATCCGGGTCGTGGAGTGCCGGCCGCCGTCGTACGAGCACAGCCTGACGGCGGCCCTCGTCCTCAGCCTGGCCGAGGTGCTCACCCACCACGGCCCGCGGCTGGCCGCGCGGGGAGCGGACTACCTGCCCGAGACCCGGCGGCTCATGGCCGAGGCGGTCCTCGTCGACGCGGACGACGAGGCGGCGGCACGGCGGGCCGCCGTCCTGCTGCGTGAGGAGCTCGCCGTACTGCGGGCCGAGACCGGCGCCGACGCGCTCCTCGGCCTCACCCTGCCCGGACCGCAGCCGCTGCTGGCCGCCACCGGCGCGACCTCGCTCACCGCGCCTGCCGAGGGCGCCGAGGACGGTGCTCTCGCGGCCGCTCTGCGGCAGCTCTCCTTGGCCAATGTGACGGGGGCGCCCGCGATCAGCCTGCCGATCGGGCTCGCCGACGGGCACCCGGTCGGGCTGCACCTGACCGGCCTCGGGACGGACCTCGAGCTGCTCGCGGCGGCCGCGTCCGTGGAGCGCGTCGTGTGCCGATGAGCGCGCGGATCAGCGCCGCCGCGCGGGGTACCGCCGAGGCATGGACACCACACACAGCCCGTGGGGCCTCGCGACCCCGATCCAGAAGGTCGCTGCCCTCGTCGCCGCGGTCTTCGTGGTCGTGGGCGTCCTCGGCTTCATCCCCGGAATCACCACGCACTACGGCTCGATGACCTTCGCCGGGCACGGCTCGGGCGCCCGGCTGCTCGGCGTCTTCGACGTCTCGGTGCTGCACAACTTGGTGCACCTGGCCCTCGGCGCCGTCGGCCTGTACTGCGCCCGGACCTGGCCGGGCGCCCGCGCGTACCTGATCGTCGGCGGCGTCCTCTACCTGGTGCTGACGGTCTACGGGCTCATCGTCGATCGCCACGACCCGGCCAACTTCGTGCCGGTCAACGCGGCCGACAACTGGCTGCACCTGGTGCTGGGCGTGGCCATGGTCGCCCTGGGCGTCGGGCTGGGCCGGCGCTCGCCGTTCCGGCATCGGGCGGACCACGACGAGGGCTCGCGCGGCGAGGGGCCCTTCCGGGACGGAGCGCTCGGGCCCGGATGAGGTCGTTCAGCGCCCGGCGCGCGCAGCACCCTCGGCAAGCATCAGCTGCGCCGCCGTGTACGTCGCCATCACCACCGACTCCAGTCGAGCGGGCGCGTTCGGAAGCAGGAACGTCCTGGCGCCGAGAACCGCATCGGAGGCGAGGAAGGTCAGGGCACCGGCGGCGGTGAGGGCCCGCGCGTCGCGGGGGAGCGCCGGGTCGAGGTGCCTCGCGGTCGCGGCCATCCCGGCGAGCACCGCCGAGTAGCCGAGCAGGGTCGCGCCGAGCCGCCGGTCCTTGCGGAACGCCTTCGTCGCCACCACCGGCCCGCTCAGCGCCCAGGTCGCGGCGATCCCGCGCGCGGTGCGACTCGCGCTGAGCGGCGTACGGCGGTCGCGATGGCGCAGGAAGCCCGAGATGTAGGCCAGATGGCCCAGCCCGAAGGACGTCGCGCCCGCGCCGAACGCCCGCTCGCCCTCGCCGAGCAGCAGCACGTCGCCACCCCAGCCGCCGACCTGCGCGGCCAGCGTCGTCGTCCGCAGCGGGGAGGTGCGGGCCCGCTCGTCGCGCGCCAGCGCCGACCCGAGGACCGGCAGGAGCAGCGGCTTGGTCAGGTAGCGCGCGCGGTGCGCCCACCGGCCGCCCGTCCCCGCGAGCGCGGTGTCGGTGGCGGCGAGGGCGGCGTAGGCGAGCTTGAGCTGGGTGGATCGGCGCACCCGGGCAATCTAGGTGTACTGACCACGGACGTTAGGTACGGCGCGCCTGCTGGACGATGACGAAGACCTCCGGG
>NZ_BAABAC010000015.1:85787-103105 GCF_039537225.1 Nocardioides ginsengisoli | reverse complement strand
GGACTCGCTCAACGCCGCCTGAAACAGCGGAGGTTGACACAGGGCAACTCATCGGTTCACCAGCTCCTCGAGGGACGGCAGGTGGTCGAGGTGGCAGGCAGCGCGGTGCAGCCGGTCGCACCCCAGCCGGGGCACGGGCAGCGGGACCTCCACCGCGCAGCGCTCACCCACCCGGTCGGCGAGCCCGCAGCGCGGGGCGAACGCGCAGCCCGGGCCGGCGTCCCGGAGCGAGGTCGGGGCGCCGGGGATCGCGCGCAGCCGGGTGCGGGCACCGTCCCGCTCGAGCCGGGCGTCGAGGCGTGGCGTCGCGGCGCGCAGGCCCGCGGTGTAGGGGTGGGCCGGACGCTCGAAGATGTCGCGCAGGCTGCCGTACTCGGCCTCACGGCCCGCATAGAGCACCAGGACGTCGTCGGCCGCGCTAGCCACGACGCCGAAGTCGTGGCTGATCAGCAACATCGCCATCCCGTACTCCTGCTGCAGCTCACGCAGCAGCGCGAGGATCTGCGCCTGCACGGTCACGTCGAGCGCCGTCGTCGGCTCGTCCGCGATGAGCAGCGCGGGTCGGTTGACGAGCGCCATCGCGATCACCGCACGTTGCCGCATGCCGCCCGAGAACTCGTGCGGAAAGCGCCGTACGGCGTCCGCGGGCTCGGGGATGCCGACCCGCTCGAGCATGTCGACCGCGCGCATCCGCGCCTCGCGCCGGCTCACCGAACGGTCGTGCAGGCGGACCGCCTGCGCGATGTGGGCGCCGATGTCGAGGTAGGCGCTGAGCGCCGACATCGAGTCCTGGAACACCATCGCCACGTCGGATCCGCGCACCCGGCGCAGCTCACGCTCGTCGGCCGCCAGCATCTCCCGGCCGGCGACCACGATCCGGCCGCGGGCGCGCGCCGCGGGCGGCAGCAGCTGCATGATCGCCCGCCCGGTCATGGTCTTGCCCGAGCCCGACTCCCCCACCACGGCGAGGGTGCGGCCGCCGTCCAGGGTCACCGACAGGTCACGGACGACGTCCGCGGTGACGCCGCCGCTCGTGAACGAGACGGACAGGTCCTCGATCTGCAGGACGGGCTCAGGCACGGCGGATCCTCGGGTCGAGAAGCGGCATCAGCAGGTCGGCGACGAGGTTGCCGACGATGATGAGGAAGGCGGAGAACAGGGTCACCCCGACGACGACGCTCAGGTCGGACTCGTTGACGCCCGACAGCAGCAGGTCGCCGAGGCCGTGCAGGCTGAACACCTTCTCCGCGATCACCGAGCCGCCCAGCAGCGCGGTGACGTCGAGCGCGAACATCGCGACCACCGGCACCATGACCCCGCGTACGGCGTGCCGGTTGACCTGCCGCGGAGACGCGCCCCGCGCGGTCATCGCGACCAGATGGTCGGCCGACAGCTCGGTGAGGAGCTGGGTCCGGGTGACCCGGATGTAGCCGGCCGCGAGGATGCACGAGAGCACCATCCACGGCCCGATCAGGTGCCAGGCCCAGTCGGCGGGCGACTCGGAGAAGGGCACGAAGCCCGAGTACGGCAGCGCATTGAGCATGAAGCCGAACACCTGGACGACGAGCAGGCCGACGAGGAAGGTCGGCACCGACAGGCCGAGCATCGCGAACCCGGTCGAGAACCGGTCGACCACCCCGCCTCTGCGGATCGCCGAGAGCGCGCCGAGCCCGATGCCGACGACCAGGCACAGCACGGCCGCGCCGAAAGCGAGCGAGAGCGTCACCGGCAGTCGCTCGGCGATCAGGGAGGTGACGTCGCTGCGGTTGGGGAAGGAGTAGCCGAAGCAGGGCGCGGCGCACTCGACCTGCTGCGAGCCCTCACCGTAGGTGCGGCCGACGACGAGTCCCTTCACGAACTCGCCGTACTGCCACACGATGCTGTGGTCGGTCTGCATGTAGGCGCTGACCTTGGCCTTGGTCTCGGCCGGGCACGGCTTGCCGCACATGGCGCGGGCCGGGTCCTTGGATGCGCCGAAGAAGAGGGCGATCGTGACGAAGGCGATCGCGAGGAGCATGACCACCGCGGTGACCATGCGACGGGCGATGTAGGTGATCATGCGGCATCCTCCGTGCGCACGTCGAGGACGTCGCGGAGCGCGTCGCCGGCGAGCGTGGCGCCGAAGACGATCAGGAACACCACGGCGCCGGGGAAGAGCATGTACCAGACGTCGGCGCCGCTGTAGATCCACGGCAGCGAGTCCGAGAGCAGCTTGCCGAGATCCGGTACGTCGCCGCGCAGGCCGACGCCGAGGAAGGACAGTCCGGCGACGACGCTGACGTTGCCGGGCAGTGACATCGCGAAGAGCACGACGACCAGGCCGAAGAGGTGCGGCAGCATCTCGCGGCGGATGATCTGCCAGGGCGGGGCGCCGGTGGCGCGGGCCGCCTCGACGAAGGTCCGCGCGTTGAGCGCGCTCGCCTGGGCGCCGATGATCCGCGCCGGCACGGTCCAGCCGAAGAAGGCCAGGACCAGCACCAGGACGAGTCCCCGCGGGAGCTGGTCGGGCACGATGGCCATGATCGCGATGACGAACATCAGGCCCGGGAAGCCGAACATGAAGTCGATGAGCCGGCCCGCGACGGCGTTGAGCCAGCCGCCGAAGTAGCCCATCGCCGTGCCGAGCACGGCGGCGACGACGATCGCCAGGATGCTCGCGCCGAAGGCGATGAAGAGCGAGGAGCGGATGCCGTAGACGACCTGGGCGAAGAGGTCGACGCCCGTCACCGGGACGACCCCGAGCCAGTGGTCGGCGCTGACGCCGCCGAGCGCGCCCAGCGGACGGCCGCCGTCCGGGTCGAGCAGGTCGGTGTGGAAGGTGTGCTGGTCCTGGCCCTCGAGCCGCACCAGGAGCGGGGCGCACAGCCCGGCGACCAGCGGAACGACGAGCATCGCCAGGCCCGCGACCCCCGAGCGCTTGCGGAGGAAGCGGCGGAGGACCGACGCGCGCCGGCCCTCCGCCTGCTCGATCTCAGTGATCGACACCGACGACCAGCTCGTTCGCGAACGGCGGGTAGGCGGGCATGAAGTAGTTGAGGATCTTCGAACCGGCCAGTGCCTGCGTGCGTTGCACGAGGATCGGGACGATCGGCGCCTCCTCCATGATCTGCTTGTCGATCGCGGCCCACATCGCGGCGGCCTTGTCGAGGTCCGGCTCCGAGATGGCGGCGTCGATCGCGGCGTCCACGTCGGGGTTGGAGTACTGCGACGCGTTGCCGCCGCCGTTGCCGATCTCGCTCGACGCGAAGAGCGGCTGGATGGTGCTCATGCCGCTCGGGAAGTCGGCGCCCCAGCCGTTGGTGGTCAGGTCGTAGTCGCCGTCGGCCGACGAGACCAGCTCGTACCAGGTGTTGCCGTCGAGTCCCTTGAGCTTGACGTCGATGCCGACCCGGGCGAGCGAGTTCTTGATGCTCTGCGCCTCCTTCTCCTCGATCGCGCTGACGTCCGTCGGGTAGGTGAGGGTCAGGTCGAGCTTGGCGACGCCGGCCTCGGCGAGCAGCTGCTTGGCCTTGGCGACGTCGCCGGTCTCACCGCCGTCGTACAGGTCGTAGGCGGTGTAGCCGGGGATGCCGGGCGTCATGATCGAGGAGGTCAGCTGGCCGCCGAACTTCGGGCCGCCGTAGACGCTCTGGATCTCGGACTTGTTGATGGCGTAGTTGATCGCCTGGCGCACGCGCAGGTCGGAGAGCCCCGGCCGCTTGACGTTCATCGCCAGGTAGCGGAAGTAGCCCGACGGCCCGTTGGCCATCCGGTCGGAGATGGACGGGTCGGACTGGATCCGCTGGAACTGCGCCGGCGAGATGAGCGCGTTGCTGATCGCGCTCTGGTCCTCGCCCTTGTCGTCGATGAGCCGCTGCACGATCGTGTCGTTGTTGAGGCCCATGTCGAGCACGATCCGGTCCGGTCCGGCGAGGCGCGCCTGGTCGGTGTCGGGCTTCCAGTTGGGGTTGCGCTCGAGCACCGCCTGCGTGCCCTTGCTGAAGCTGGTCACCTGGTAGGGACCGCTGGCGACCGGGTGCTCGCCGTACGTCTCCGGCTCGGTGTCGGCGGCCTTCGGCACCGGCGCGAACGCCGGCATGCTGACGATCCACGGCCAGTTGCCGAACGGACGGGTCAGGTGGAAGACGATCTTGTGGTCGTCGACGACCTCGATCGACTCGAGCTCCTTGCCGTCGTACGGGCCGTCGTAGTCGGCGCCGCCCTCGAGCAGCGTCTTGTGGTAGCCGAGGCCGCCCTGGAACATCGGCGCGAAGGAGCGCTCGATGCCGTACTTCACGTCCTGGGCGGTGATCGGGCTGCCGTCGGAGAACTTCAGGCCCTCCTGGAGGGTGAACGTCCAGGTCTTGCCGCCGTCGTCGGTCGTGCCGGTGTCGGTGGCGAGGTCGGGCACCAGGATGGTGTCCTTGTCGGGGAAGGTCTGCCACGAGGTCAGGCCGCGGTGGACCCACCGCAGCCGGCTGGTCGGCACCATCTGCGCGTTGGCGGTCTCGAAGGACTCGGTCGCCTTCCGCGAGAGGTAGTGCAGGGTCCCGCCCTGGGGCACGGACTCCAGCGCCGTCGTGGTCTTGTCCTTCTTCGCATCGGCCGACTGCGAGTTCGCATTGCATCCGGCCGCCGCGAGGGCCAGGACGAGCGCCAGCCCGACGGGCACCACTCTCCGGGTTCGTTTCGCCATAGATCGCGCTTCCTGTGAGGCGGTCCCGATCCGATCGGGGCCGCGGGGGATCTCAGGAAGGGAGTCTGTGGGCGGGCGCGAGTGCGCGTCCATCGAGGAGTTCTGCAGGGCACCGTTAAGAGAAACTGAACGTTCGGCAGGCCTCGGCGCGCGCGTCGTCCACGATAGCGGCGGAGCGCGGGTGCGGGAAGCCGACAGCGTGCAATCCCGCTACAGATAGGGCTTCCGGCTCGTGTTCAGCCCGCGACGGTGACGTCGGCGACGGTCGCGCCGAGTGCCGCGACCAGGGCGTCGCCGTCGACGCTGAGCGCGACGCCGTAGCCACCGCCGCCGATGGAGACCGGGCCCGTCACCCGGCTGTCGGCGATCACGGGCAGCGCGGCCTCGGAGCCGAGCGGCGTGATGGTGCCGCGGACGTAGCCGGTCACCTCGCGCGCCGCGTCGGCCGACGGCATCGAGAGCCGGTTGACGCCGAGCAGGGCGCGCAGCAGCGGCCAGGAGATCTCGCGGTCGCCGGGCGCGAGCACGAACCGGTGGTCGCCGTCGGCGACCCGGACCACCATGGTCTTGATGATCTGGCGCGGCTCGATGCCGCGGACGGCGGCGGCCTCCTCGAGGGAGCGCACCGGACCGTGCCGGGTGACGTCGTACGTCAGGCCGAGCGCGTCGGCCGCGGCGAGGGCGCGGGCGGACCGGTCGGTCGGGTCGGGCTCGCTCACGCCTCGGCCGCCAGTGCGATCGCGAAGCCGACCATCACCAGTCCGGTCGCGCCGTCGACGCCGCGGCGGAAGCTCCGCCGGGTGAGCGCGCCGGCCGCCTTGCCGGCGATCCAGACGACCGCCAGCAGGACGACGAGGCCGATCGCGACCAAGGTCAGCGCATAGGCGAGCAGCGTCGGGAGGCCCTGGTCGGCGCCGACGAACTGCGGCAGCACAGCCAGGTTGAACGCGAGCACCTTGGGGTTGGTCATATTGCAGACGACGCCCTGGCGGAAAGCCGTCCGCGAGCGGACCGTGCTCGCGCCGCCACCGACCTCCCACACGCTGCCGTCGCGGCGCAGCGCGTCGCGGATGGCACTGACACCGAGCCAGGTCAGGTAGGCGACGCCGGCCCAGCGCACGCCCAGGAACACCGGCTCGGCATGGGTGAGCACCGCGCCGAGGCCGGTCGCGGCGAGGACGCCCTGGACCGATCCCGCGGTGCTGATGCCGGCGGCGGTGACGGCGCCGCGGCGACGACCGCCGACGACGGTAGCGCGGAGGGTGAGGAAGGTGTCCGGCCCGGGGGCTGCCGCGAGGAGCGCGGCGAACACCACGAAGGACACGTAGCTGCTCACGACGGGGATCGTACGCCCGCTCAGGGGGCTGACGTCATTCGTTCTGTGGGCTCTCACCCACAGAACGAATGGCGTTGCCGCGACAGGTTCAGCCGACGACGAGGATGAGGTCCCCTCCCTCGACCGCGTGCGGCCCGGTGAAAGCGATCCGCTGGACCGCGCCGTCGACCGGAGCGGTGATGGCCGCCTCCATCTTCATCGCCTCGATGGTCGCGACGGTGTCGCCGGCCTTGACCTGGTCGCCGTCGGCGACGGTGACCGTGACGACGCCCTGGAAGGGCGCCGCGATGTGGCCGGGCTGCGCCGGGTCGGCCTTCTCCGCGGCCGCGACCTCGGCGGACACCGAGCGATCGCGCACCGAGATCGGCCGGATCTGGCCGTTCAGGGTGCACATCACGGTCCGGTAGCCGCGCTCGTCGGGCTCGCTCACCGCCTGGAGACCGACCAGCAGCTGCTTGCCCTCGGCCAGCTCGACGACATGCTCCTCGCCGTTCTGCAGACCGTAGAGATACTCCCGCGTCGGTACGACGGACAGGTCGCCCCACTTCGAGCGCGCCTCGTCGAACTCCCGCGTCGGGCCCGGGAAGAGCAGCCGGTTGAGTGTCGCGCGCCGCTCCGCCGGGCCGTTCGACAGCCCCGCCTCCTGCTCGGGGGTGAGGGTCTCGGCGGGCGGGGTCCACGGCCGGCCGGCGATGGCCTTGGACCGGAACGGCTCGGGCCAGCCGCCCGGCGGGTCACCGAGCTCACCGTGCAGGAACCCGATCACCGAGGCCGGCACGTCGTACGACGTCGGGTCGGCCGCGAACGCCTCCGGGTCCGCACCCGCCGCCACCAGCGCCAGCGCGAGGTCACCGATCACCTTCGACGACGGCGTCACCTTCGGGATCCGGCCCAGGATGTCGTTGGCCGCGGCATACATGTCCTCGACCTGCTCGAACTTCTCCCCCAGCCCCAACGCGATCGCCTGCTGCCGCAGGTTCGACAGCTGACCACCCGGGATCTCGTGCCGGTAGACCCGCCCGGTCGGAGCCGGCAGGCCGGACTCGAACGGCGCATACAGCCGCCGCACCGCCTCCCAGTAGGGCTCCAGCGCGTTGACCGCCGACAACGACAGCCCCGTCTCCCGGGGACTGTGGTCGGTCGCGGCGACCAGCGACGACAGCGGCGGCTGCGACGTCGTACCGGCCATCGACGCCGTCGCCGCATCCACCGCATCCACCCCCGCCGCGATCGCCGCGGTCAACGTGGCCAGCTGACCACCCGCGGTGTCATGGGTGTGCAGATGCACCGGCAGGTCGAACCGCTCCCGCAACGCCGTCACCAGCGTGTGCGCCGCGGGTGCCCGGAGCAGGCCGGCCATGTCCTTGATCGCCAGCACGTGCGCACCGGCGTCGACGATCTTCTCCGCCAGCCGCAGGTAGTAGTCGAGGGTGTAGAGGTCCTCCGACGGCGAGGACAGGTCACCGGTGTAGCACAGCGCCACCTCCGCCACCGCCGTCCCGGTGGCCCGCACCGCCTCGATCGCCGGACGCATCTGCGCCACGTCGTTGAGGGCGTCGAAGATCCGGAACACGTCGATCCCGGTCGCCGCGGCCTCCTCGACGAACGCATTCGTCACGCTCGTCGGGTACGGCGTGTAGCCGACCGTGTTGCGCCCGCGCAGCAGCATCTGCAGACAGATGTTCGGCACCGCCGCCCGCAGCTTGGCCAGCCGGTCCCACGGATCCTCCGACAAGAACCTCAGCGCGACGTCATAGGTCGCCCCGCCCCAGCACTCCAGCGACCACAGCTCGGGCGTCATCCGCGCGACATGCCCGGCCACACCCAGCAGGTCATGGGTACGGACCCGCGTCGCGAGCAGTGACTGGTGCGCGTCTCGGAACGTGGTGTCGGTGACCGCCACCGCGTCCTGGGCCCGTAGCTCGGCCGCGAACGCCTCCGGACCCACCGCCAACAGCCGCTGCCGCGAGCCGTCGCGCGGCGGCGCCGCGTCGAGTCCGGGCAGCTTGGCGCTCGGGGCCACCGAGACGGGGACCGCGCCGTACGGCTGGTTGACGGTGACGTCGGCGAGATAGGTGAGCAGCCGGGTGCCGCGGTCGCCGGAGGCGCGCGCGGTGAGCAGCTCGGGGTGGGTCTCGATGAAGCTGGTGGTCACCCCGCCGTTGGCGGCGTTGTCGAAGTCCGGGTCGTCGAGGAGCGCCTGGAGGAACGGGATGTTCGTCGCGACGCCCCGGATCCGGAACTCCGCGACCGCCCGGCGGGCACGCGCGACGGCGTCCTCGAAGGTCCGGCCGCGGCAGGTGAGCTTGGCCAGCATCGAGTCGAAGTGGGGGCTGATCTCGGCGCCCGTGAACGTCGTACCGCCGTCGATGCGGACGCCGGCGCCGCCCGGCGAGCGGTAGGCCGTGATGGTGCCGGTGTCGGGACGGAACCCGTTGGCCGGGTCCTCCGTGGTGATCCGGCACTGCAGGGCGGCGCCGCGCAGGCGGACGGAGTCCTGGGAGAGTCCGAGGTCGGCGAGCGTCTCGCCGGAGGCGATCCGCAGCTGCGCCTGGACCAGGTCGACGTCGGTGACCTCCTCGGTCACCGTGTGCTCGACCTGGATCCGCGGGTTCATCTCGATGAACACATACGGTGGGGGGACTTCGTCCCCCCACACCCCCCGATGCTCCGCCACGGCTCGGGTGTCCAGGAGGAACTCGACCGTGCCCGCACACGAATACCCGATCTCACGCGCGAACCGCACCGCGTCCGCACACATCCGCTCCCGCAGCTCGGGCGCCAGCCCCGGCGCCGGAGCGATCTCCACGACCTTCTGATGCCGACGCTGCACCGAGCAGTCCCGCTCGAAGAGGTGGATCACCTCGCCCGTGCCGTCGGCCAGGATCTGGACCTCGATGTGCCGCGGATCGACCACCGCCTGCTCGATGAACACCGTCGGGTCACCGAACGCACCCTCGGCCTCACGCATGCAGGTCTCGATCGCCTCGCGCAGCTGCGCCCGATCATCGACCCGGCGCATGCCGCGCCCGCCACCACCCGCGACGGCCTTCACGAACAACGGGGCCGGGATCGCCTGCGCCGCCACCAACAGCGCCTCGACGTCGGTCGAGGGATCCACACTCTGCAGCGTCGGCACCCCCGCCGCCTTCGCGGCCGCGATCGCCCGGGCCTTGTTGCCCGTCAACGTCAGCACCTCGGCCGAGGGGCCCACGAACGTGATCCCCGCCGCCGTGCACGCCTCCGCGAGTGCCGGGTTCTCCGACAAGAAGCCATAGCCGGGGTAGATCGCATCCGCGCCACACGCCACCGCAGCGGCGACGATCGCATCAGGGTCGAGATAGCTGCGCACAGGGTGGCCGCGCTCACCGATCTCATAGGCCTCGTCGGCCTTGAGACGGTGCTCGGAGCCACGGTCCTCGTACGGGAAGACGGCCACGGTGGTGGCCCCCAGCTCGTACGCCGCGCGGAACGCTCGGATGGCGATCTCGCCGCGGTTCGCGACCAGGACTTTGGAGAACAAGACATCACACCTTTCGTTGGGAGAAGCGGCACGAGGATCTCGACGCTAGCGCCGTTGGCGCACGCGTCCCGTTCCGTTCCACGGAACGTGGAAAACCGCAGGTCAGCGGCCCTCTCTACGGTCCTCCCATGAGCCCTGCCGACCAGCTCGAGCTGACCGACCTCGTCCACAGGTACGCCGCCGGCGTCGACGACCGCGACCTGGAGGCGGTCGCCGTCCTCTTCTGCGACGACGCCACGCTGACGACGCCCGCGGGCACGCAGGTCGGCCGGGAGGAGGTGCTCGCCGCGCTCGGCGCGGTGCGCGACCTGCCGGTCACGTTGCACGCGCTCGTCGGCACGGTCTTCACCTCCGTGTCCGACGACGAGGCGACCGGACGGGTCGCGTGCATCGCGCACCATGTCTTCGAGCGGGACGGCGTCACCCGCGACGACGTCTGGCATCTCGTCTACCGCGACGCCTACCGGCGTACGGCGCAGGGCTGGCGGTTCGCGAGCCGCGAGCTCGACGTGCGCTTCCGGTCGGCGGGCGACGTACGGCTCGGCTGACCGAGCCCAGCGAGGATTCCCGCCGGCTCGGCGGGCAAATGCAGAACGGCGGCCCGTGGGCCGCCGTTCTGTCTCTGTGTCCGAGGGGGGACTTGAACCCCCACGCCCGATAAAGGGCACTAGCACCTCAAGCTAGCGCGTCTGCCAATTCCGCCACCCGGACGAGTGCGGTAGAACCGTAGCAAAGGGCCGGCCCAGACGCCGCATCGGCACCCCTCTTTGGACGTCGGCGGGGTGAACCCGCCTTGAACGGGTGCCCTCCACCTGACACGGTGGGGAAGGTCTCTGACCTCGAAACCGAGAAGGCAAGCACATGCTCACCCTCACTGAGAACGCCTGCACGATCGTCAAGCAGATGACCGACGTCCCGGATGCTCCGGACACCGCAGGGCTGCGGATCACCCAGGTCGACACCGGGTTCGCCGTCGCGGCGACTGAGCAGCCGGAAGCCGGCGACCAGACCATCGAGCAGGACGGCGCAACCGTCTATCTCGACGCCGGCGCCGCCGAGCGACTCGATGCGATGACCCTCGATGCGGGCGTCGACGACACGGGCGCCCTGCAGTTCGGGCTGGTCGCCCAGGCCTGACCCCGCCACCCACGTCGGGCGTCATTCTGGGATCGTGGGCGCATGGAGCAGCTGCGTGTCGCCTTCGTCCCCGGAGTGACGCCCGACAAGTGGGCCCGCGTCTGGCGGGAGCGCAACCCCCGGGTCCCCCTCCAGCTGCTGCCGATCGAGGAGGACGCGGCGCGCGCCGTCCTCGACGACGGCACCGCGGACCTCGTCCTGGCCCGCCTCCCCGTCGACCTCGAGCGGCCGACCCCGCTCCACTGCGTCCGGCTGTACGACGAGCAGCCGGTGGTCGTCGCGAGCCGCGAGCACTTCGTCGCGGCCGCCGACTCCGACGCCCCGCTGCCGCTCGGCGACCTCGCCGACGAGCAGCTCGTCCTCCCCCACCCGTCCGGCTGGACGCCGTCGGTGGAGCAGCTCCCCTTCCCGGAGATGTCGGTCAAGGACGCCATCGAGGTCGCCGCCTCGGGCGCCGGCGTGGTCATCGTCCCGATGTCGCTCGCCCGGCTCCACCACCGCAAGGACGTCGTCCAGCGTCCCGTCGACCTCGAGCCGACGTCCGTCGCGCTGCTCTGGCTGCGCGAAGCCGACAGCCCGGTCCACCAGGACTTCGTGGGCGTCGTCCGCGGCCGGAAGGCGTCGAGCAGCCGCTAGTGCGGCGCGCGCGTCGAGACGCGCATCGCTCCGGCGTGGTGGGGATGGTCCTGACCTCGGATGGGTACCTCAGTGCCGGAACACGAAGCAGAACGGAGTTGGACATGGTCATCCTGGGCGTCATCCTGCTGATCATCGGCCTCGTGGCCGGTATCTCGGTCCTCACCACCCTCGGCGCGATCCTGGTCGTGGTCGGCCTGGTCCTCAACCTGGTGCCGATCGGCGGGACCCGGCGGAGGTACTACTAGGAGCGCACCAGCCCCGGCTCAACCGAGGTTGTTCGCGGCCCACTCCCCGAGGACCCGCGCGCTGGCGTCGACGAGCTCGACCCAGTCCATGGCGCGCTCGTCGGCGTTGTCGGAGACGTGCTTGACCATCCGCAGCGCGACGCCGAACTCCTGCGCGACGTACGCGATCGCGTAGCCCTCCATGTCGACCAGCTGCGCCCGCCGACCGAGCCGCGCCCGCACGATCGGGTCGTTGACGAAGACGTCACCGGTCGCGAGGACCGTCGGGTGCTCGCCGATCACGAAGGTGTCGCGCGGGTCGTAGCCGAGCGCACGGATCGCGTCGCCGTTGATGTCGTGGTTGAGGACGGTGCCGATCTCGTAGAGCCCGTGCTCACCGTCGAGTCCGTCGTGTAGCGCGCCGGCCGTCCCGAGGTTGACGACGACCAGGTCGTCCAGATCGGTACGGCGGGCGAGGTTGCGGGTCAGCGCCGTCGCCGCGGCGGTCTTGCCGATGCCGGTGACCAGGACCTCCAGTCCGGCGGGCAGGTGGGCCACCTCGGAGGCGGCTGCGGCGACGATCAGGTGGCGAGGCACGCGGTCACGCTAGCGGCCGATCCGCGAGGATGACGCGGTGACCTCCGCGCAGACCGTGACCGCCGTGGCCCCCGGACGCGTCAACCTGATCGGCGAGCACACCGACTACAACGGCGGCCGCTGCCTGCCCTTCGCGCTGCCCGTCGTCACCATGACGACCGTGACGGCGCGCGCCGACGACCTCGTGACCGTCAGCAGCCGGCAGTCCGGCACGTGGGAGGGGACGCTCGCCGACGTCTCCGCGGGCGTGACCGGATGGGCGGCCTATGTCGCCGGGGTCGTGTGGGCACTCCGGGACGCCGGGTGGCCGGTCGGCGGGCTCTCGGTCGAGATCGACTCGTCGGTGCCGCTCGGCGCCGGACTGTCCAGCTCGGCGTCATTGGAGTGCGCCGTCGCGACCGGGATCGCGGGACTGCTCGGGCGGCCCCTCGACCGCGCGGGACGACTCGAGCTGGCGGAGCTGTGCCGGCGGGCGGAGACGGAGTACGTCGGGGCACCGACCGGCGGCATGGACCAGCTCGCGAGCATGCTCGGCGCCCCGGACACGGCGCTGCTCCTCGACTTCGCGGGCGGGGCGGCCGCCGGGCCTGGCGCCGGGCCTGGCGCCGGGCCTGCCGTCACCGCGGTGCCTCTGCCGCTGGCGGCCACGGGGCTCGCCGTACTGGTGACGGAGAGCGGGGTGCGCCACGAGCTGGCGGACGGCGACGGCGGCTATGCGCAGCGTCGGCGCGAGTGCGAGGCGGGCGACGAGCGGCGGATGCGGCACGTGCGGTCGGAGGACGCGCGGGTGGAGGCGGCGGTCGCCGCCATCGCTGCGTCGGACTGGGAGACGCTCGGCACCCTGATGACCGCCTCCCACGTCTCACTGCGGGACGACTTCGAGGTGTCGATCCCCCGCCTCGACGTCGCGGTCGCCGCGGCGCTGGACGGCGGGGCGTTGGGGGCCCGGCTGACCGGAGGCGGGTTCGGCGGCTGCACCATCGCGCTCGTGCGCGCGGACGAAACCGGGGTCGTTCGGGCGGCGATCGATGCGGCGTACCGGGACGCGGGGTGGCCCGCGCCCAGCCACCGGCTGGTGCTGCCCGCGGCGGGGGCTCGGCTGGTCGAGCCGGTTCCGGGGAGGGGTCGCTGAGTCCGGATGCTGGGACGGGTTCTGCGGTTTGGGACCAAACCGCATGGTTTTCGGCCCCGCGGCATGCGGTTTCTGCCCATTCGACGCTGCTCCACCAGCGCGGCCGACGCCCCGCCGCCACCCGGCGACCACCCCAGCGACGACCCAGCGACGACCCAGCGACGACCCAGCGACGACCCAGCGACGACCCCGCGACCACCCCGCGACCACCCCGCGACCACCCCGCGACACACCCGAAAACGCACCAGGGCCCGCCTCCGCACCCCACGGAGACAGGCCCTGACGCCCCTCGATTCAGCCCCTTCGAGCCAGACGACTCACTTGAGCTCGGCGCTGGTCAGGTTGAGCACCCGCCGCGCCACGATCAGCTGCTGGATTTGCTGCGTGCCCTCGAAGATGTCGAGGATCTTCGAGTCCCGCGCCCACTTCTCGAGGAGCTCGGTCTCGCTGTAGCCGATCGACGCGCACAGCTCGACGCAGGAGAGCGTGACGTCGGAGCCGACGCGGCCGGCCTTGGCCTTGGCCATCGACGCCTCGAGCGAGTTGGGCTGGCGGTTGTCGGCCATCCACGCGGCCTGCAGGGTGAGCAGCCGGGCGCCCTCCCAGTCGGCCTCGAGCTGGAGGAACTTCGCCGCGGCCGCGTGCTGGAGGTAGGCCGGCTTGTCGTAGTCGACCTCGACTCCGGCCTGCTGGAGCAGGTCGCGGGTCAGGTCGAGCGAGGCGCGGGCGGTGCCGACGGCCATCGCAGCGACGAGCGGGCGGGTGTTGTCGAAGGTCGCCATCGCGCCGGCGAAGCCCTGCTCGACGTTGATGTCGGGCGAGCCGAGGAGGTTCTCCTTGGGCACCCGGCAGTCGGTGAAGGTGATCACCGCGGTGTCGGAGGCGCGGATGCCGAGCTTGTCCTCGAGCCGCTCGACCTTGAGGCCGGGCGTGCCCTTCTCGACGACGAACGACTTGATCGCCGCGCGGCCGAGGGACTTGTCGAGGGTCGCCCAGACGACGACGCAGTCGGAGCGCTCGCCGGAGGTGACGAAGATCTTCTCGCCGTTGATGACGTACTCGTCGCCGTCGAGGACGGCGGTCGTCGACACGGCCGCCGAGTCGGACCCGAAGGCCGGCTCGGTGATCGCCATCGAGGCCCACTTGCCCTCGAAGCGCTTGAGCTGCTCGTCGTTGGCGACCGACGCGATGGCCGAGTTGCCGAGGCCCTGGCGCGGGAAGGACAGCATCAGGCCGACGTCGCCCCAGCACATCTCGGCGATCGAGGTCACCGAGGCCATGTTGGAGCCGTTCTTGACCCGGCCGTCCTCGTCCTGGGCGTCACGTCGTACGCCGGTCGCGCCGGCGCCCTCGCTGGCGCCCGACTCGGCCAGGCCGTCGATCATCGCGGCGAGGACGTCGAGCTCCTTGGGGTACTCGTGCTCGGCGATGTCGTACTTGCGCGAGATCGGCCGGAGCATGTTCATCGCGACCTGGTGGGCCTGGTCGATGAGCGCGCGGTGCTTGCGGGGCACCTCCAGATTGATGGCCATCAGACCAGCACCGTCCCTTCCATGACGCCGACCGCACGCAGGTCGCGGTACCACCGCTCGACCGGGTGCTCCTTGACGAATCCGTGACCGCCGAGCAGCTGGACGCCGTCGAGGCCGATCTGCATGCCCTTCTCCGAGCACAGCTTGCGGGCCAGCGCGACCTCCTTGGAGAAGTCCTTGCCGGCCGCGGCGCGGGCGGCCGCGCGGTAGGTGAGCAGGCGCATCGCCTGCAGCTCGATCGCGATGTTGGCGACCATGAACGCCACCGACTGGCGGTGGGCGATCGGCTCGCCGAACGCCTCGCGCTCCTTGACGTACGGCGTCACGTAGTCGAGCACGGCCTGCCCCGTGCCGAGCGCGAGGGCGCACCAGGCGAGGCGGGAGAGCCGGACGCACTCGGTGTAGGTCGAGCCGTCGGTCTCACCGAGGACGGCGTCGGCCGGGACCTTGACGTTGTCGAGGTTGAGCTTGGTCATCGACGCGGCGCGCACGCCCATGCCCGGGTCGCCCTCGATGCTGAGGCCCTCGGTCGAGGACTCGACGAGGAAGAGCACCGGCTTGCCGGCGAGCTGGGCGCCGACGACGAACAGCTCGGCGTGGTCGCCGCGGGCGACCAGGCTCTTGGTGCCGTTGAGGACGTAGCCCTCGCCCGACCGGGTGGCGGTGGTGGCGGGCGCGAGGACGTCGAAGAGGACGGTCGGCTCGTTGAGCGCGAGCGCCGCGGCGGGAACCTCGTCGCCGGTGAACGCCGGGAGGTAGGTCTGCTGCTGGGCGTCGGTGCCCCACAGGCCGATGGCCGTGGCGACCGAGCCGGGCGCGAGGGTGGCGACGGCGAGGCCCATGTCGCCCTTGGCGAGCGCCTCGGCGACGAGGGTGCCGGCCATCGCGGAGCGCTCCTCGGAGACGCCGCCGAGCGACTCGGGGACGCCGAGGATCGGCAGGCCGATCTCGAGGCTGGCCTTGAGCAGCGCGTCGGGAGCGGCGCAGGCGTGGTCGGCCTCGGCCGCGGCGGGCCGGACGACCTCGTCGGCGAAGTCGGCGACGACCTCGACGAGCATCTGCTCGTCCTCGGTCGGGGTGAGGTCGAAGACGCCGGTCGACGGAGCGGTCGAGGGACGCGCCCCCGGCTGGCCCTTCTTGCCGGCCTTGGCGAACGTGCGGCTGGCGCTCGTCATCGTCTTGAACCCGGTGCGGGTCACGGTGAAGACGACCTGCTCTGTCTGCTTGCGCAGGCCGACCTTGTCGAGGAGATCGCTCTGGGCGAGCTTGTTGAGCCCGGCGACGAGATAGCCGATCGGATCGCGGCTCTCTCGGCTCGGGACCCCGAACTTGCCGCCCGGCTTCAGGTTGCTGATCAAGGACATGCGCCAAATGTAACTGCGAGTTACACATTGCGCTACAGCTGAACCGGATTTGTCCGCCCCGGGTGCGGGAGGTCACACCGCGCTGCCTAGGATTCAGCCATGGCGAGCGGTGAGGACGACAGCGTGGAGCGAGCGGACGACGAGGCACAGGAGGCCGTCCTCGCGCCGTACGGACCGCTCCCCCGCGGCGGCAGCGTCCGTCCGATCACCCGCTGGGGCGCCGACGTCATGCACCGTCCGCAGCGGCAGGTGAGCGAGTTCGACGACGCCCTGCGCGCCCTCGCGGCCGACATGATCGCCACCATGTACGCCGCCGACGGGGTCGGCCTGGCCGCCTGCCAGATCGGCGAGGACGTCGCGATGTTCGTCTTCGACTGCCCGGACGAGAGCGGCCGGCGCACCGTCGGCGTCGTGTGCAACCCGACCCTGACCCTGCCCGAGGGCAAGGAGCGCTTCCTCGACGACAGCTCCGAGGGCTGCCTGTCCTTTCCCGGCGCCTTCGTCGACTGCGCCCGACCCGACTGGGCGGCGGTCGAGGGCCAGGGACTCGACGGCGAGCCGGTCCGGTTCGAGGGCGACGGGCTGCTCGCCAAGTGCCTGCAGCACGAGACCGACCACACCGTCGGCATCGTCTTCGGCGACCGGCTCTCGGCCAAGGCGATGAAGCGGCTGCGCAAGCAGCACGACGCCGCCGTCGCCGACTACCCGGCGGAATGGCCCACCTGAGCCACTGCCTCTCGCGGTCGGTTTCGGCTAGGTTGCCCGCCATGCCCCTCGACTCCGACCTCGCCCCGCTGCTCCAGGTCATCGAGGCCGGGACCCCCATGTCCGACCTCTCCCCGACCGCAGCGCGCGACGCCTTCCGCAAGCTCACCATCGACTTCCGACCTCCCGGTTCCCTGGCCGAGGTCGGCTCGGTCGAGGAGACCAAGGTCGCCGGCGGCGACGGACCGCTGCGTGCCCGGGTCTACCGCCCGCTCGGCGAGGAACGGCCGCGGCCGACCGTCGTCCTGCTGCACGGCGGCGGATGGGTCATCGGCGACCTCGACACCCACGCCCCGATGGCGCAGGCGATCTGCGCCGGAACCGACGCGGTCGTCGTCGCGGTCGACTACCGGCTGGCGCCCGAGGCGCGCTTCCCGGCGGCGGCGCTCGACGC
>NZ_BAABAC010000015.1:0-85765 GCF_039537225.1 Nocardioides ginsengisoli | reverse complement strand
CCGACGTCCGCGACCGGCTCGAGGAGTTCGGCGGCAACGGCATCCTGGGCGTCGCGGGCGACTCCGCCGGCGGCAACCTCTCCGCCGTCGCCGCCCAGCACGTACCGGGGATCGCGGCCCAGCTGCTGATCTATCCCGCGACCGACGTCCCCGGCGACTTCGCCTCGCGCGCCGAGAACGCCACCGGCTACTTCCTCGACGAGCCGACGATGACCTGGTTCATGACGCAGTACCTCGACGCCGACACCGACCTCGCCGACCCCCGCCTGTCCCCGCTGCGCGGCGACCTCGCCGGGCAGCCGCCGGCCGTCGTCGTCACCGCGGAGTTCGACCCGCTGCGCGACGAGGGCATCGCCTACGCCGACGCGCTCGTCGACGCGGGCGTGCCCGCGCAGCAGCACACCTACCCCGGCCTGATCCACGGCTTCTTCGACATGGGCCCGTGGTCGCCGGCCTGCCAGCGGGCGATCGACGAGACGATCGCCCGCTTCGCGGAGGTCCTGCGCCGGGCCTGAAGCGTCAGGCCCGAAGGTCAGGCCCGAAGGTCAGGCCAGAACATGCGGCCAGAACGTGCGGCCAGAACGTGCGGCCAGAACGTCGGGCCCGAGCGTCAGGCCTGAGCGACGTGGCTCGGCAGGACGCACGCGGCGTCCAGGCCGAGCACCCGGTTGAGGCGGCCGAACGCGATCCAGGAGCCGAGGCACATCGACAGCTCCGCGATCTCGCGGTCGCTGTAGGCGGCGCGCATCCGCTGCCAGAACCCGTCGTCGAGCCCGTGGTGGTCGAGTGCGTACCGCTCGGCGTACTCGGCGGCGAGGCGGGTGCGCTCGTCGAACGCGCGCGTCGTCCGCCACTCCTCGACCGCTTGGTCGAACGTGTCCTCGACCTTCTGGCCGTCGCGCTCGGTGCGCCAGTCCTGGCAGAAGAGGCAGCCGTTGATCTGCGCGATCCGCAGCCGGGCGGCCTCGAACTCGCGCAGGCCGAGCGTGCTGTGCTCGTAGACGCTCATCGCGAAGGCGGACGCCGCCGGGCCGATGCCGGGGACCAGCTCGCCCCAGACGTGGAGGATCGGGTCCTTGCCCTCGGGGATGTCGATGAACATCAGGCCTCCTCGGTGCGCGTCGTGCGCAGGTAGGTGCTCGGGACGAGCGGGACGTCGAGGCCGTCGTACAGGCCCGGGGTGGCGGTGCGCAGCCACGGGATCGCATTCACCAGCCGGTTGGCGGCCGTGGCGTTGCCGCCGGCCGCGCGGTTGCCGCCCTCGTCGGTCGCCTCGACGTTGATCTCGATGCGAGGGCGGCCCTCGATGATGACGCGGTGGGCGCCGTCACCGCCGTCGGGCGGCATCGGCCAGTCGTAGGCGCAGGACGCGGCGATCCGGGTGACGTGCTCGATGACGATCCTGGGCTCGCCGCCCACGATGCCCTGGACCTCGAACCGGAGCGCACCCTGGGTGCCGGCCTCGAACTCGCCGAGCGCCGTGGTCACCGTCTCCTGGAGCGCCTGCCGCTCGACCGTCTCGCGCAGCTCGTCGACCTCGACTCCGAGCGCGCGGGCGATGAGCCGGACCTGCCCGCCCCACACCATCGACGGGATCCCGGCCGCGACCATCGGCGGCTCGTAGTCCATCGGCTGGCCCATTCCGACGATGGAGCGGACCGAGTCCTCGGCGTCGTACGTCGAGTAGTCGAAGATCTCCTGGCACCGCACCTGGTCGATCTCGGACGCCAGCCCGCTGACCAGCGCCGGCAGCAGGTCGTTGCCCCAGCCCGGGTCGATGCCGCTGACGAACAGCGCGCTGCCGCCCTCGGCGCACGCCTTCTCGACCGGGACGCGGACCTCGTCGGGCGCGCTGCGGTGGTCGTAAAGCGCGTAGACCGACGGGGTCACCACGACGGCTCCCCCGGCCAGCGCCCGCGCGATGTCGACGACCGCGTCGTCGGGCCGCAGCTCACCGGACGCGGCGTACGCCACGGCGCCCTGGCCGTGGAGCGTCGCCAGCGCGGCGTCGACGTCTGTCGTCGCCGCCACGCCGGTCGCGCCGCCGAGGCCCGCGAGCTCACCCGCGTCCTTGCCGGCCTTGGCCTCGTCGTTGACGATCACGCCGGTCAGCACGAGCCCGGGGTGCGCGACCACCGCGCGGATCGACGCGCGCCCCATGTTGCCGGTGCCCCAGACCACGACCGGGATGGGTTGGTAGAACGCGTTCTCATCCGCCATGGGGGGAGGTTAGGCGGCTCAGCGAGGTTGCGGTAGTGCGACAGCGTGTTCTTTTTGGTGAACCGTCAGCGCCGCGCGGTGACGTAGCAGGCGACCGCCGTGGCCGCCGCGACGTTCAGCGAGTCGATGCCCGCCGCCATCGGGATGATCGCGCGCCGGTCGGCCGACTCCTCCCACCGCGCGGACAGCCCGTGCCCCTCCGAGCCGAGGACGAGCGCAACCCGGTCGAGGCCGGCCACCGCCTGGTCCACCGGTACGGCGTCCGGGGCGAGCGTGAGCGCGACGGTGGTGAAGCCGCGAGCGCTGAGGGCCGGCAGGGCGTCGTACCAGTCCGGGAGGCGGGTCCAGGGCAGCGAGAAGACGGCGCCCATCGCGACCTTGATCGCGCGCCGGTAGAGCGGGTCGGCGCAGCGCGGGGCGAGCAGGACGGCGTCGAAGCCGAGGGCCGCGCCGCTGCGGATGATGGCCCCGATGTTGGCGTGGTCGACCAGGTTCTCGAGCACGAGGACCGAGCGGGCGCCGTCCAGCACCTCGTCGAGCGACGGCAGCGGCCGGCGCTCCAGCGAGGCGAGCGCGCCGCGGTGGACGTGGAAGCCGGTGACCTGCTCGGCGAGCGCCTCGGAGAGGACGTAGCAGGGCGCGTCCGAGCGGTCGAGCACGTCGGACAGCCCGTCCAGCCACCGCGGCGCCATCAGGAACGAGCGCGGGGCGTAGCCGCCGAGGACCGCGCGCCGGACGACCTTCTCCCCCTCCGCGAGGAACAGGCCGTGCTCCGCCTCGAGGTGCTTGCGCAGCTCGACGTCGCGCAGGTCGCGGTAGTCGGCCAGCCGCGGATCGTCCGCGGCGTCGATCTCGACGAGCTCGGCCACGACGTCAGTAGGCGTCGGGGTGGGCGACGCGGACGACCTCGCCGATCACGATGATGGCCGGCGGCTTCACCGACTCCTCGGCGAGCCGGTCGGCGAGGGTGCCGAGGGTGGCGAGCACGGTGCGCTGGGTCGGCATGGTGCCGTCGCAGACGACGGCGACCGGAAGCGACGCGGGGCGACCGCCCTCGATGAGCGCGGTGGCGATGGCTGGGGCGTTCTCGACGCCCATCATCACCACGACGGTCCCGTTGAGCTGGGCCAGCGCCTTGTAGTCGGTCAGCGCCTCCGGGTGACCCGGCGGAAGATGACCCGAGACGACGGCGAACTCGTGCGCCACGCCGCGGTGGGTGACCGGGATGCCGGCCACGCCGGGCACGGTGACCGGCGAGGTCAGGCCCGGGATGACGGTGACCGGCACGCCGGCCGCGCGGCAGGCGATGACCTCCTCGTAGCCGCGACCGAACACGAAGTTGTCGCCGCCCTTGAACCGGACGACGCGCTTGCCCTCGAGCGCCCGCTCGACGATGACCCGGTTGATCTCCTCCTGCTGCGCCGAGCGTCCGCGCGGCAGCTTCGCCACGTCGACCAGCTCGACGTCGGCGGGCAGCTCGCCCAGCAGCTCGCGCGGGGCGAGCCGGTCGGCGACGACCACGTCGGCGTCCATCAGAGCCTTGCGGCCGGCGATCGAGATGAGCTCGGGGTTGCCGGGGCCGCCGCCGACGAGGGTCACGCCCGGCGTCCGGTCGCGGTGGTGGGGCGCCGCGATGGTGCCGTCGCGCAGCCCCGCGACGATCTCGTCGCGGACCGACGCCGAGCGGCGCGGGTCGCGGTTGCCGACGACGGCGACGGTGATGCCGGCCTCGCGGCCGATCGCCGGGGTCCAGGCGGTGCCGAGGGTGGCGTCGTCGGAGCGGACGCAGAAGATCCGCTGCTCCTCGCACAGGGTCGACACGTGGTCGTTGACGGCCCGGTCGTCGGTGACGGCGATGACGTACCAGGCGCCGTCGAGGTCGGCGTCCCCGAACGGACGCTCGTGCCAGGTGATCTCACCCGAGCCGACCAGGCCCTCGATCGCGGGCGTCACGTCCGGCGCGACGACATGGACGTCGGCGCCGACGGCGATGAGCTGCGGGACGCGCCGCTGCGCGACGTGACCACCGCCGACGACGAGCACACGGCGCCCGGCGAGGCGCAGACCGGACGGGTACGGCGGGAAGTCACTCACCCGCACATTCTCCCGACAGACCGCGCCGGGTCGTTGGTGCGGGCCAACCACCGGACTAACTTCGGTGACATGAGTCTCGATCGCCCGGTCACTCCGGACCCGTATCCCCTGCTCCCCGCGACCGCCTCGTTCGCCGTGACCAGCGACGACGTCACCGACGGCCAGCCGCTGAAGGCCGACCAGGTCTACGACGGCGGCAACACCTCACCGCAGCTCACCTGGGAGCGCGGCCCCGAAGGCACGCAGAGCTATGTCGTGACCTGCTTCGACCCGGATGCGCCCATCCCGAGCGGGTTCTGGCACTGGGTCGTCGTCGACATCCCGGCCGACGTGACCAGCCTCGACACCGGCGCCGGTACGTCGGACGCGTCGCTGCCCGAGGGCGCCTTCCACGTCCGCAACGACTTCGGGACGCTCGACTTCGCCGGCGCCGCTCCCCCGCAGGGCGACCAGGTCCACCGCTACTTCTTCGTCGTCCACGCCGTGCAGGAGCCGAAGCTCGGCGTCGACGGGTCGGCGACCCCGGCCGTGGTCGGCTTCAACCTGGCGTTCAAGACGCTCGGCCGCGCGATCATCACGGGCACGTACGCGCACTGAGGCGCGTCCCCGAGGGGGACTTCCTGACGGAAACTGGCGCTTCCTGACGGTTGCAACCGTCAGGAAGCGCAGGAATCCCCGCTGAAGCGGGGATTCCCACACCGCCGGGCCGAGCCGATCAGAGCCCCATCGACTTCGCGATGATCAGCTTCATCACCTCGGACGTCCCGCCGTAGATCCGGGTGACGCGGGTGTCGGCGTAGAGCCGCGCGATCGGGTACTCGTTCATGTAGCCGTAGCCGCCGTGCAGCTGCAGGCAGCGGTCGATGACCCGGCCGGCGACCTCGGTGCAGAACAGCTTGGCCGACGCCGCGTCGACGGCGGTCAGCTCGCCCGCGTCGTGCGCCTCGAGCGCGCGGTCGCAGACGGCCTGGGCGGCGTCGACCTCGCTCTGGCAGGCGGCCAGCTCGAACTTGGTGTTCTGGAAGGACGCGACGGTCGTGCCGAAGACCTTGCGGTCCTCGACGTACGCCTGGGTGAAGCGGATCGCCGCGGCGGCCTGGGCGTAGGCGCCGTAGGCGATGCCGAGGCGCTCCTGCGGGAGGTTCTGGCCGAGGTAGGAGAAGCCCTCGTTCTCCTCGCCGAGCAGGTCGGCGGCCGGGACCATCACGTCGGTGAACGACAGCTCGGCGGTGTCGGAGGTGCGCAGGCCGAGCTTGTCGAGCTTGCGGCCGACCGCCCAGCCCGGCGACGAGGTGTCGACGGCGAAGAGCGAGATGCCGAAGCGGCGGTTGCTCTCGAGCGGCGGCGACGTGCGGGCGCAGACGATGACGCGGTCGGCGAGGACGCCGCCGGTGATGAAGGTCTTCGCGCCGTTGAGCACGTAGTGGTCGCCGTCGCGCTTGGCGGTGGTCTGCATGCCGGCGAGGTCGGATCCGGTGCCGGGCTCGGTCATCGCGATGGCCCACATCTCGGTGCCGGCGACATAGCCCGGCATCCAGCGCTTGAGCTGCTCGGGGGTGGCGAGCTTGAGGAGGTACGGCAGGCACAGCTCGACGTGGACGCCGGCTCCGCCGAGCTGCACGCCCGCCCGGGCGCACTCCTCGGTCAGGATCGCGGAGAACTTGAACGAGTGGATCCCCGCGCCGCCGTACTCCTCCGGCACCTCGATCCCGAACACCCCGAGCTCGCCGAGCTTGGCGTAGAGGTCGCGCGAGACCTGGCCCGCGTCGTACCACTCCTGGTAGTGCGGGACGACCTCCGCCTCCAGGAAGGCACGGATGGTCCGGCGGAAGTCGTCGTGGTCCCCGTTGAACACAGTGCGGCGCATGCGGTCATGGTGCCACCGCCGCGAAGCACGTCACCAGCGGCGTCGCGCCGGCGTCAACGGACCGAGTCACCGCCCGCCTCGCGGAGCAGCTGCTCGAACGGCGTGGGCGCCGCGAACTCGTCGGCCAGGGTACGGCGGTGCGGGGTCGCGGCCGCCGGCGTCGTGGAGACGCCGAGCAGCGCGGCCAGCTCGCCGGCCGCTCGCTCGACCCGCTTGTCGAGCGAGCCGTCGTCGGTGGCGCCGAAGTCCTCGCTCGCCGCGAAGACGCCCGTCGGGACGACGACCGCCCGCAGGTAGGCGAAGAGCGGACGCAGTGCGTGGTCGAGGACCAGGCTGTGCCGCGCCGTGCCCGCGGTGGCCGCGATGACGACCGGCTTGCCGTCGAGCATGCCGTTCTCGAGGACGTCGAAGAACGTCTTGAACAGCCCCGAGTACGACGCCGAGAACACCGGCGTCACGACGACCAGACCGTCCGCGTGGCGCACCGCCTCGATCGCCCGCGCCAGGTCCCCGGTCGGGAACCCGGTCAGCAGGTGGTCGGCCAGTGCGTGGGCCAGCGGCCGGAGCTCGACGTGCTCGACGTCGACCTCCTGGCCGCGGGCGCCCACCGCCCGCTCGACGGCGTCGCCGAGCTTGTCGGCGAGCAGCTTGGTCGACGACGGGACGGAGAGCCCCGCCGAGACGACGACGATCCTGGTGGT
The DNA here is from genome assembly GCF_039537225.1 of Nocardioides ginsengisoli. Lineage (NCBI taxonomy): Bacteria > Bacillati > Actinomycetota > Actinomycetes > Propionibacteriales > Nocardioidaceae > Nocardioides > Nocardioides ginsengisoli. The sequence goes on along the minus strand of NZ_BAABAC010000015.1, from coordinate 78,883 downwards.
CATGCGTCGACCTCCTCCTCGGCACGGTCGGTGGTGCCGGTCATGGTGTCCTCGGCGTGGACGGTGACGTCCTTCGAGCCGCCGGCCGCCGCGACGAGCGAGGCGTGGGTCGGGGCGTCCGGGACGGTGGCCGGGCGGCCCTCGGCGAAGCCCTTGCGCATCTCGGGCAGGATCTCGCCGAGCAGGTCGAGCTGCTCGAGGACCGTCTTCAGCGGCAGGCCCGCGTGGTCGACCAGGAACAGCTGGCGCTGGTAGTGGCCGGCGTAGTCACGGAACGACAGGGTGCGCTCCAGGATCTGCTGCGGCGAGCCGACGGTCAGCGGCGTGTGCTCGGTGAAGTCCTCCAGCGAGGGGCCGTGGCCGTAGACCGGCGCGTTGTCGAAGTACGGTCGGAACTCGCGGACGGCGTCCTGGCTGTTCTTGCGCATGAAGAACTGTCCGCCCAGGCCGACGATCGCCTGCTCGGCGGTGCCGTGGCCGTAGTGCGCGAAGCGCTCGCGGTAGAGGGCGACCATCTGCTCGGTGTGCGACTTCGGCCAGAAGATGTGGTTGTGGAAGAAGCCGTCGCCGTAGTAGGCCGCCTGCTCGGCGATCTCGGGGCTGCGGATCGAGCCGTGCCACACGAACGGCGCCACGCCGTCGAGCGGCCGCGGGGTCGAGGTGTAGCCCTGCAGCGGGGTGCGGAAGCGGCCCTCCCAGTCGACATTCGACTCGGCCCAGAGCCGGCGCAGCAGCGCGTAGTTCTCGATCGCGAGGTTGATGCCCTGGCGGATGTCCTTGCCGAACCAGGGGTACACCGGACCGGTGTTGCCGCGGCCCATCATCAGGTCGACGCGACCGTCGGTGAGGTGCTGGATCTTGGCGTAGTCCTCGGCGATGAGCACCGGGTCGGTCGTCGTGATCAGCGTGGTCGCGGTCGAGAGGATGATGTTCTCGGTCTGCGCGCCGATGTAGGCGAGCGTCGCGGTCGGGTTGGACGCGATGAACGGCGGGTTGTGGTGCTCGCCGGTCGCGAACACGTCGAGGCCGATCTCCTCGGCCTTCTTCGCGATCGCGACGGTGGCCTTGATCCGCTCGTACTCCGACGGCGTCTGCCCGGTCGTGGGGTCGGTGGTGACGTCGCCGACGGTGAAGATGCCGATCTGCATGGGTCCGCTCCGTGTCTGGTGGGTTCGGGATGGTCACCGGTCAGAACAGGTGACATGTCAACTATATTCCAGGATCGTTGATCTGTCATCCAGTGAGCCTTCGCGGCGATTCTCGCCCGGATCGCGACGCGGCCCGTTATCGTGGCCGCGGACCTGGTCCGACAAACCCCCCTTTGCCGGACCGGGTCCGCCTGTTTTTCGGCTCTGCTGGCAGACTCGCCGCGTGAGCGAGCAGAGCACGGTCGACATCCTGGGCGAGCCGTGGCGGGTCGAGACCATCCCGCTCGACGACGACTTCGAGGGCGAGGTCGTCGCGACGCTCGTCAGCCGCCGCCGCGACGACGCAGGCGATCCGGCGACCGACCGCGCCACGCTGCACGTGCACGGGTTCTCCGACTACTTCTTCCACACCGAGTACGGCGCCTGGTGGCTCGACCGCGGCCGCGACATGTACGCCCTCGACCTGCGCAAGTACGGGCGCTCGATCCGCCCCCACCAGTCGGCCACCTATGTCGCCGACCTCGAGGAGTACTTCGCCGAGCTCGACGCCGCCTGGGAGCGGATCACCGTCCGCGACGGACACCGCGACGTCGTCCTCACCGGGCACTCGACCGGCGGGCTGATCGTGGCGTTGTGGGCCGACGCCCGCAAGCCGGCCGAGCTCAGTGGCCTGGTGCTCAACTCACCGTGGCTCGACCTGCAGGGCAAGGCCGTCGTCCGCTCCCCCGTCGCCAACGTCATCGTCGACCAGGTCGGCCGGCGCCAGCCGCTGCGCGAGCTCGGCCGCGACGTCAGCGGCTACTACGCGCGCAGCCTGCACCGCGACCACGAGGGCGAGTGGGAGTTCGACCTCACCTGGAAGCCGGTCGAGTCCTACCCCGTCCGCTTCGGCTGGCTCCGCGCGATCCGTCGGGGACATGCCCGGCTGCAGGCCGGGCTCGCCGTGCCGGCGCCGGTGCTCGTGCTCTCCTCCGACCGCTCCGGGCGCCCGCAGGGCATGGACGACGAGCAGGTCTTCACGACCGACATCGTGCTCGACGTACGCCAGATCCGGCGGTGGTCGACGGCGATCGGACCGCACGTCACCTACGCCGCCGTACCGGGTGCGGTGCACGACGTCGTCCTGTCCCGGCCCGAGGCGCGCGCTCGCGCCTACGACGAGATCGGCCGCTGGCTGATGGCCTACGTCGACGGGCGCTAACCTCCTCAGCTGAACGCGCCGCCGGCCGCCGCCAGCACGACCCAGATGCTGAACAGGAAGAGGAACCACGCGAACCCGAGCCAGCCGATGATGATGCCGGCCACCGCCTGCCCGTAACCACGCTCACCGGTGCGCTTGATCCGGCCCAGCGCGACGTGGCCCATGATCGCCGCGGCGATGCCCGGCAGTCCGAAGAAGACCAGCGAGACCAGGCTGAGGATCAACGAGACCAAGGCGAGGCTGTTCGACTGCGGCGGTACCGGGTAGCCGGGTTGCGGTGGCGGGAGCGGCGGCGGTGGCGGCGCGGGGAACGAGGACACCACGGCGACCTTTCCGCCAACGGTGCTCGCCAAACCTCAGTTGCAGGTGTAGCCGGTGTCGGTGCCGGTGCAGTCGAGGTTGCCCGCGAAGACGCCGATCGCGATGACGACGATGACGACGCCGACGAAGAAGACCGTGCCGAGCCAGCCGATGATGATGCCCGCCATGGCCAGTCCGCCACCCTGCTCACCCGACCGCTTCATCTGACCGCGCGCCATGTGGCCGAGGATCGCGCCGACGAAGCCGGTGAACCCGGCGCACACGGTGATCGACAGGATGCTCACCACCAGCGAGGCGATCGCCAGGGAGTTGGTGCCGGCCACCGGCGGATAGCCGTACGGCGGCACGCCGGCGCCGTACGGCTGCTGGCCGTAGGGCTGCTGAGCGTAGGGCTGCTGGCCGTAGGGCTGCTGGCCGTAGGGCTGCTGGCCGTAGGGCTGCTGGCCGGGAGGCTGCTGGCCGTAGGGCTGGTACGGCGGCTGCGGCTCGTCGGAGGGCGACGTCATGCCCGAACGATCCCACGCTCCTCTAGGGTCTGCCCATGGACCCCGTCTCCGGAATCTCCCTCGGCCGCATCGCCATCGGCGTCAGCGCCCTGGCCGCGCCGACCACGACCGCCAAGCTGTTCGGCCTCGACCCGGCCGCGAACCCGCACCTGGGCTACTTCGCCCGGATGTTCGGCACCCGCGAGATCGCGCTCGGCACGGTCACCCTGGTCTCCCGGGGCGCGCTGCGCCGCAACCTCACCCTGGTCGGGATCGCCGTCGACGGGGCCGACGCGGCGACCGGCGTGCTCGAGCTCAACGCGCGCAACGTCCCCAAGCCGGCCGGCGCGATGCTGGTCGGCGCCGCGCTCGGAGCGGTCGGGTCCGGGATCTCGGCCCTGGTCCGCAACCGCGGTGCTCGCGCGGCTCAGACGGTCGAGTAGTCCCAGCTGCCGCCCGACGACAGCACGGCGATCAGGACGACGCCGAGCGCGAGGGTCAGCCCGAACACGATCCAGCCGACGATGATGCCCGCCAGCGCGAGCCCGTCGCCGTTCTCGCCCCGCGCCTTGATCTGGCGCCGCGCGACATGGCCGAGGATCGCGCCCACGGCGCCGGCGACGCCCAGGACGCCGCACAGGCATACCCCGACGATGCTCAGGACGCTCACCACCAGCGACGCGATGGCCATCCCGTTGGTGGTGGGCGACTGGTAGCCGTAACCGTAGGGCTGCTGGCCGTACGGCTGCTGGCCGTAGGGCTGCTGGCCGTAGGGCTGCTGGCCGTAGGGCTGCTGGCCGTAGGGCTGCTGAGCGTGGGGCTGCTCGCCGTAGGGCTGCTGGCCGTACTGCGGATAGGTCCCGTACGGCTGCGTCGGCGGCGCCGGCGGCGTCGGCGGGGTGGGCTCGCTGCCCTCGTCGGGGCTGCTGCCCCAGGGCGGGGTGGGGTTCGACATGCGGGTCCTTCCGGTTTCCGGATCCGAGCGGATCAGCGCAGGAGCAGGGTGACGACGGCGACCAGGCCGACGACGACGATGACGGTTCGCAGGACGATCGGCGGGAGGCGGCGTCCGACCGCGGCGCCGAGGACGCCGCCGATGATCGCACCGACGCCGATCAGCAGGACGAGCAGCCAGTCGACGCTGGCCTGCGCACCGGAGCCGAAGAGTCCGAGCTCGGCGCTGCCGACGAAGATCAGCCCGGCGATCGCGTTGACGAACGCGACCAGGACGTTCTTGACGCCGTTGAGCCGCTGGATGGTGTCGGCGATGCCGATCCCGAGGACGCCCATGAGCAGCACGCCCTGGGCGGCGCCGAAGTAGCCGCCATAGACGCCGGTGGCGAAGACGGCGAGCGGCACCCACCAGGCCCGCTCCCCCACGTCCGGTACGGCAGCGGCGGACGCGGCGCCATCAGACGCGGCGGTCGCGGCGTCCTCGCCGCCCTCGCCGCGAGCGGCCGTGCGGACGGCGGCCCGGGCCTCGGCGCGCGCGGCGACGTACCGGGCCAGGCGCGGCTGCACGACGACCAGCACCACGCCGGCCAGGATCAGCACCGGCACCACGGCCTTGAAGGCGCCCGGCGGCAGCACCAGGAGCAGCACCGCCCCGAGGATGCCGCCCGTCGTGGAGAAGGCGAGCAGCCGCAGGATCCGGCTGCGCTGGCCGACAAGCTCGCGGCGGTAGCCGTAGGCGCCGGTGATCGAGCCCGGCACCAGCCCGAGGCTGTTGGACATGTTGGCTGTCACCGGCGGCACGCCGAAGGCGAGGAGGGTCGGGAACGTGATGAGCGTCCCCGACCCGACCACGGTGTTGATCGTCCCGGCGCCGACGCCGGCGAGGAGGATCGCGCCGGCCTCGAGCGGACTCACGCGGGAGGCAGCGGCGCCGGCGGCACCTCGGGCGGGGTGGACTCGGCGATCTCGGCCGGTGCGGGCGCGACCGGGGTCGGCGCCCCGGGTGCACCGGGGGCACCGGGCGCACCCGGACCGCCCTGCAGCAGCTCACTGAGGCCGCCGAGGCCGTCGAGGGCCTTCCCGATCTCGCTCGGGATGATCCACAGCTTGTTGCTGTCGCCGTCGGCGATGCGGGGCAGCATCTGGAGGTACTGGTAGGCCAGCAGGCTCTGGTCGGGCCGTCCCTCGTGGATGGCCTTGAAGACGGTCTCGATCGCCGCACCCTCACCCTGCGCGCGCAAGATGGCGGACTGCCGGTCGGCCTCGGCGCGCAGGATCGCGGACTCCCGCTCACCCTCGGCGTTGAGGATCGCCGACTGCTTGTTGCCCTCCGCGGTGAGGATCGCGGCCTGCCGCTGACCCTCGGCCGAGAGCACCTGCGCGCGCTTGTCACGCTCGGCGCGCATCTGCTTCTCCATCGCGTCCTTGATCGACGGCGGCGGGTCGATGCCCTTGATCTCGACCCGCTTGACCTTGATGCCCCAGCGGCCGGTGGTCTCGTCGAGGACGGCGGACAGCCCGTTGTTGATCGACTCGCGGCTGGTCAGCGTCTGCTCGAGATCCATGCCGCCGACGACATTGCGCAGGGTGGTCATGGTGAGCTGCTCAATGGCCTGGATGTAGTTGGAGATCTCGTAGGTCGCCGCGATCGGGTCGGTCACCTGGAAGTAGATGACCGTGTCGATGTCGACGGTGAGGTTGTCCTCGGTGATGGCGGCCTGCGGCGGGAAGCTCACGACCTGCTCCCGCAGGTCGATGATGTAGTGCACCTTGTCGACGAAGGGCACCACGAAGTTGAGACCGGCCGGCAGGGTCTCCTTGTACTTGCCGAAGCGCTCGACGAGGCCGGTGTAGGCCTGCGGGATCACGCGGATGGACTTCGCGACCACGGTGATCACCAGCAGCAGCAACAGCGCGAGCAGGACCAGGACGATCATCGGAGCTCCTCGATCTCGGGGGTGGACACGGGGCGGACGTGGGCGGTGGCGCCGGCGATCGAAACGACCTCGACCGTGGTGCCGATCGCGATGCCGGCACCCGGCGGCTCGCCCACCGCGAGCCAGGACTCGCCGCCGATCTTGACCCGGCCGGGGCGGTGCTCGGCGACCGGCTCGGTGACGATGCCGCGGCTGCCGACCAGGCTGGCCGGGCCGAGCACCAGGTCGGGGCCGCCGTGCAGCCGCCGGATCAGCGTCGGGCGCACCGCGCCGAGCAGCAGGACGGCGGTCGCGGACGCGACGACCACCTGGATCACCGCGTTGTCGGTGACGAGCGCGGTCGCCATGCCGGCGAGCGCGCCGCCGGCGAGCATCAGCAGGAAGAGGTCCATGCTGAGGAGCTCGGCCAGCGCGAGCACGAAGGCCGCACCCAGCCAGGTCTCCCAGAGATGATCCCCAAGCCATTCCATGACTAGAACTCTAGGCCGCGGGCCCGACGGAATCCGGCGATGGGGGGCAAAGAGTGGCGAGGGGGCGCACCGGACGCGCGGTCAGACGCGGTGCTGGCGCCGGCGCGCGGCGTACCGGCCGTCGTGGTGCTCGAGGACGAGCGGCATCCCGAAGGTGGCCGAGAGCGTCTCCGGCGAGAGGGTCGTCTCGAGCGGGCCCTCCGCGACGACCCGGCCGTCGCGCAGCATCAGCACGTGGGTGAAGCCGGGCGGGATCTCCTCGACGTGGTGCGAGACCAGGATCGTGGCCGGGGACGACGGGTCGTAGGCGAGCACCGACAGCGTGGAGACCAGGTCCTCGCGGCCGCCGAGGTCGAGACCGGCCGCGGGCTCGTCGAGCAGCAGCAGCTCGGGGTCGGTCATCAGCGCGCGTGCGATCTGGACGCGCTTGCGCTCGCCCTCGCTGAGCGTCCCGAAGGTGCGGTCGGCGAGCTTGGCGACGCCGACCTCGCGGAGCAGCTCGTCGGCGCGCTTGTGGTCGACCTCGTCGTACTCCTCGCGCCAGCGGCCCAGCACGGCGTACGACGCCGACACGACCAGGTCGCGGACGGTCTCGTTGCGCGGGATCCGCTCCGCGACCGCGGCGCTGGAGACGCCGATCCGCGGGCGGAGCTCGAAGACGTCGACGGTGCCGAGCAGCTCACCGAGCAGGCCGACGGCGCCCGCGGTGGGGTGCAGCTGCGCGGCCGCGATCTGCATGAGCGTCGTCTTGCCGGCGCCGTTGGCGCCGAGCAGGATCCACCGCTCGCCCTCGCGCACGACCCAGCTCACCCGGTCGAGCAGGGTCGCGTCGCCACGACGAACGGTCACCTCGGCGAGCTCGAGCACGGCGGACATGCGTGCCACCCTAACCAGTCGGAGCCAGCGCGCAGCCAGCCGGTCGGAGCCGGTCTCCTAGGCTGGGGGCGTGAGCGCCCTCCCTGCCGCGGCCCGTCTGGCGTGGTGGGGCACCGCCTGGATGCAGGGCCGGATCGGGCCCGACCTCTTCCTCGACGCGATGCTCGGCGACGACGTGGCGCACGTCGTCACCGGTACGACGGAGCCGGCGCCCCTGCTGCTCGAGCTCGCCGACGCGCGCAACCGCGGCGCGACCGCCGTCGGCGCCGCCTTCCCGGCCCCAGGCGACCCGGCCGGCCTGCGTGGTCCGCGCGAGCTCAACAAGGCCGCGATCGAGGCCGGCGAGGTCGCGCTCGTGCTGGGTGGCGACGCAGGCATCGGCCTGGTCCCCCGTCAGGTCGGTCGTGCCGTCGAGTGGTCGCTGCTGCCGGCCGAGCGACGTCCCCCGCCGGATCTCGGCGAGGCCGACCGCGCGCTCCGGACGGCGCTGCTCGCCGCCGCCAACACGCTCGCCGACCTCGACGTCGCCCGCTGGCGGCCGGAGGTCGCCGACGAGCTCCACGACCTGCGCACCGGGGTCCCGCTCGTCGCGCCGCCCGGGACGCCCGCCCGCTGCGTCGACCTGGCCGGTCGCGCGCTGCACCTGGAGGCGGTCGTCGCGCTCGCCCTCGAGGACGACGGCGGCGCCGTGAGCGCCGGCGAGGCGATGGCCCGGCGCCACGCTCTCGAGCCGCTGGAGCGAGCCGCCCGACGCGCGCTGACGGCCGCCTGCTCGCCCGACGGCTGGCCACCGGCCGACGAGGACGCCCGACAGCGATAGCCTGCACCCGCGATGAGCCCTCACGATCCTGCCGCTGACGACACTCTGCTGATCACCGTCACCGGAACCGACCGTCCCGGTGTCACCTCCGCCGTCCTCGACAGCCTCGCCTCCGCCGGCGTGACCGTCGTCGACATCGAGCAGATCCTGATGCGCGGACGGCTGGTGCTCGGCGTCCTCGTCACCGCGCCCCGCGACCGCAAGAAGCTCGCGCAGGGACTGACCGACACCGTCGAGGCACTCGGCATGAGCGTCGACATCGAGCGCGGCTCCGGCGACAACCGGGCCCGACCCGCCGACCGCGCCCACGTGACCGTGATCGGCGCGCCGCTCAAGGCGTCCGCGATGGCCGCCATCGCCGGCCGGATCGCCGACTGCGGCGGCAATATCGACCGGATGGAGCGGATGGCCCGCTATCCGGTCACCGCGATCGAGCTCGACGTCTCCGGCGCGGCTCCCGACCGGCTCCGCGTGCTGCTCGCCGGCGACGCCGCGGCCCAGGGCGTCGACGTCGCGGTCCAGCCCGCCAACCTGCTGCGCCACGGCATGCGCCTGATCGTGATGGACGTCGACTCGACCCTCATCCAGGGCGAGGTCATCGAGATGCTCGCCGAGTACGCCGGCTTCGGCGCCCAGGTCGCCGAGGTCACCGAGCGCGCGATGCGCGGCGAGATCGACTTCGAGGAGTCGCTGCGCGCCCGGGTCGAGCTGCTCGCCGGGCTCGACGCGTCGGTCCTCGACCGGGTCTACGACGCGATCGTCGTCAACCCCGGCGCCCGGACCATGGTGCGGGTGCTGCGGCGGCTCGGCTACCGGTTCGCGATCGTGTCCGGCGGCTTCAGCCAGATCACCGACCGGCTCGCCGCCGACCTCGGGATCCACCGGGCGCGGGCCAACACGCTCGAGATCGTCGACGGCAAGCTCACCGGCCGGGTCGTCGGCGAGGTCGTCGACCGGGCCGGCAAGGCCCGGGCGCTGCGCGAGTTCGCGGCCGACCTCGGCGTCTCCGAGGCTGCCACCATCGCGATCGGCGACGGCGCGAACGACCTCGACATGCTCGACGCGGCCGGGCTGGGGATCGCCTACAACGCGCGGCCCGTCGTACGGGAGGCGGCGGACACGTCGCTCAACGTGCCCTACCTCGACACGATCATGTACCTGCTCGGGATCACCCGCGAGGAGATCGAGGCGGCCGACGCCGAGGCCGGCTACGTGACGCCGGCGCCGCCGCTCGTCTGAGGCCTCAGTCGGCGCGGCCGACGTGGAAGGCGCTGAGCCGCAGCGCCGTCGGCTCGACGTCGGCCCACGCGCCCGGGACGACGAACACCGCCGCCGCGCTGGTCGGGAAGCCCTCGGTCGCGACCGCGCCCGTGGCCTCGCCCTCACCGTCGTCGAGGAGCTGCGCGAGCATCCCGACCGTGGGGTTGTGGCCGATCACGACGACCGCCTGCGCCGACTCGGGCGTCGTCCGCACCAGCTCGAGGACGCCCTCCTCGTCGGTGTCGTAGAGGTTGCCGTCGAAATGGGGCGTGATGGTCCAGCCGGCGCCCTCCGCGACGGCGGACCAGGTCTGCCGGGTGCGGACGGCGTACGAGACGTAGGCGACGTCGGCGGCCACCCCCTGCGCCGCCAGCCAGATGCCGAGCTCGTGACCGTCGGCCCGGCCCCGCTCGCTCAGCGGCCGCTCCACATCGGACGCCGCGAACGGCTCGGCCTTGGCGTGCCGCACGACGACGAGCAGCCGTTCCCTCTCCATTCGAGCATCGTAGTGCCGGTTTGCCCTCTGCTGGGTGGGGCACGCTGGCCGGCGGAGAGCCGACGACGGGGGGAAGTCATGAGCGAGCTGGCGCTGGAGCACGGCGCGGCGGTACGGGCGGAGAACGCCATCGACCGCATCTGCGCCGAGATCCATGCGGAATGCAGACAGCTCGACGGGTCGGTGGCGGCTCTGCTCGACGGCTCCTGGGGTGGCGTGGCTGCCGACCAGTACCGGGAGGGGTGGGACGAATGGGCCGCCGGTGCCGCCGAACTCGTCGGCGCCCTCGGCACGCTGGGCCGCCTGATGGCGGCTGCCCGGACGACGATCGAGGCCGCCGACGGCGCGTCGGCCGACGGCTCCCGGCTACTCGTCTCACGACTGGGGCCGCTCGCATGAGCCACCACGTCGACCTCGAGCGCCTCGACGCCACCGTCGGCGACCTCACCGCGTTCGAGGCATGGCTCGACGACAAGCTCGCCGAGCTCGAGCGCGTCGTCGCCGAGGTGCACGTGACGTGGAGCGGCCAGGCTGCCGACGCCCACCGCCAGGCTCACCGCGAGTGGGTGGACGGCGCGCGCGAGATGCACCAGGGGCTGCGCGAGATGCGGCGCGCCGCGCAGATCGCCCACGGCAACTACCAGGGGGCCATCGACGCCAACAGTGCGATGTGGGCGAGCACCCGATGACGGTCATCTACTTCGAGACCGACCACTGGGTCGCCGGCATGACCCAGATGTACTGGGGTAGTCATCGGGTCTACGGCCTCGTCTCCGACCTCGACACCGCGTTGGCACAGGGCAGTGGCATGGCGGGCACCGACACCGGAGGCGCGGAGTTCGCCCGCCAGTACGACGCGGTGGCCGGGCAGCTCCTCCAGGCGGGCGCCGACCTGAGCGAGACCATGGGGAAGCTCGGCAACCTCCTCAACACGTCGCTGATCAACCACGAGGGCGCCGACTATGGCGCCCGGCTCGCGCCGTACGGCGGGCAGAGCGACGGCGACCCTGACCCCAACGACACCGTCATCACGATCCTGCCTGCCCCGCCGCCGTCCGCTGCCGGGGGCACCGGCGACGTGCCCGGCTGGTGGCACTGGCTGTCATCGCACATGGAGGGCCTGCTCTGGCCGGATGCCGACACCGGCCGGCTTCGGACTGTCGGTGCGGCCTGGTTGACCGCCGGCCGGGGCGTGAGCTCGGCGGCGGGCTACTGCGAGGCAGGAGCCAACGAGCTCCTCCATCAGAAGTCCGCCGAGGTCTCCGACGTCGTCGCGACGCTGCACGACGTCGAGAAGCAGGCCGACGAGCTCGGCACGGCCTACCAGACGCTCGGGCAGGCGTGCATCGACTACGCCGACGCGGTCGACGACCACCACCAGCAGGTCGAGGACGCGATCGCGGACTTCATCGGCTGGACCATCGCCATCGAGGCAGGCAGCGCGATCCTGTTCGAGATCGGCGGAGAGATTTGGGGACAGGCGATCGAGGCGGGCAAGATCGCCAGCAGCGCCTCGAAGGTGGTGCGGATCCTGCGGCCGCTGGTGACGATCGCGAAGGGTCTCGCGTCGAGGATCCTCGAGCTGCTCAAGGTCGCGACGTCCGCGCTCGCGAGGTTCAAGACCATCCTGAGCGCGCGAGTCGTCCGGGCCATCGGCAAGTCGGCCGAAGGGATCGCGGCGACCGAGCGGCAGGCCCTGATCAAGGAGCTCGAGGCGGCCGGGACGAAGTTCGACCCCGAGGCGATCGTGACGATCTTCCGCGACGCCGAGGGCCGCATCGTCTTCCTGGAGAAGGGCACGGACCGCGCCGGGCTCGCCCACATCATCGGTCGGCACGGCCCCGAGTTCGCCGCGGCCGGCGTGCCGGAAGCCGAGGTGCCGACATTGCTGCAACGTGCCCTGGAGGCTGGCAGGATCGTGGGCCATCAGGGCAAGGGCACAGGGCGGCCCATCTACGAAGTGCTGTTCGGCGGGAAGACCATCCGCGTCGCGATCACCGTCGGCACCAACGGATTCATCGTGGGAGCGAATATCACGTCATGAGGACACTGCTGGAGCACCGCTTCGCGCTCGAGTACAACTGCTGGCCGGTCTGGATCGTCTGGTCGGACGGCGCGGCAGACAACCCCGATCCCCACGTCCTCGGGCTGTCGGCCGACCTGGCGGACCGGTTGGCGGCGTACTCCGACCGCTTCGACGCGCTCTACGACCCTGATGACTTCACCGCTCCCCTGTTCGCGTCGAGCGCCGAACGGCAGTCCTTCGACGACGAGGGCCGGACCCTGGCCGCCGAGGTCGCCGCGGCGCTGGCGGGTCAGGCGCCGCGATTCGTGTTCCGCTCTCTCGCCGACGAGGACGTCGTCCTGCGCTGACCTCCGGTGGCACGATGACGGCGTGGCGCAGTACGGACCCAGCCACCTCGTGGCGCTCGCCGTCTTCGGCGTCGGCCTGGTCGTGGTGGTGCTGCTCGGCCGGCGCCACGCGGCCGCCGACGGGCCGACCACCTTCAGCCGGGTGTGGGCGCTGCTCCTCCCGCTGGTGACACTGCCGTTCCTGGTGTACGACGTGTTGTTCCACTACGACATCGCGACCACGCTGCCGCTGCACCTGTGCGACCTCGCCTGGATCGCGGTGGCCTGGGCGCTGTGGACCCATCGGCCGCTGCCCGTCGCGCTGACCTACTTCTGGGGCCTGACGCTGACCGTCCAGGGCATCATCACGCCGTCACTGAACGAGGACTTCCCTCACCCGCGCTACTTCGCGTTCTGGGCGCTGCACCTGCTCATCGTGTGGGCGGCCGTCTACCTGGTGCTCGGCCTGCGGCTGGTCCCTCGCTGGCGCGACTACGGCGCGGCCGTCGCAACGACGCTGGTGTGGGCGGTGTCGGCGTACGTCTTCAACGTCGTCGCGGACACCAACTACGGCTACCTGATGCGGAAGCCGGGACCGTCGATCCTCGATCTCCTCGGCCCGTGGCCGTGGTACGTGGCCGAGGAGATCGGGATCGTCGTCGTGGTGTGGGCCGTGCTCACGCTCGCGGCGCAGCGGTGGGCCCGTCGTACCGAGTGACTCAGGCGCCCATCGCGTGGAAGCCGCCGTCGACGTGGACGATCTCGCCCGTCGTCGCCGGGAACAGGTCCGACAGCAGCGCGCAGACGGCGCGCGCGGTTGGCTCCTGGTCGGTGTTGTCCCAGCCCAGCGGGGCCTTCGTCGACCACATCGACTCGAGGTCCTCGAAACCGGGGATCGCCTTCGCCGCGAGCGTGCGCAGCGGGCCGGCGGACACCAGGTTGACCCGGATGCCGTCGCCACCGAGGTCGCGCGCCAGGTAGCGCGCGCACGACTCGAGACCGGCCTTGGCGACGCCCATCCAGTCGTAGACCGGCCAGGCGACGCTCGCGTCGAAGGTCAGGCCGACGACCGAGCCGCCGGTGGACATCAGCGGGCGGCAGGCGACGGCCAGCGACTTCAGCGAGTACGCCGAGACCTGCACCGCCTGCGCGACGTCCTCCCACGGGCCGTCGAGGAACTTGCCGCCGAGCAGCGTCTCCGGGTTGCCATAGGCGATGGAGTGGACGACGCCGTCCAGCTTCGCGTCGGGGCCGAGCGCCTCGCGGACGGCGTCCGGGAGGGCGGCGAGGTGCTCGGCGTCGGTGACGTCGAGCTCGATGACCGCCGGCAGCTCCGGGAGCCGCTTGACGATGCGCCGGGTGATCCGCAGCGCCTGGCCGAAGTTCGAGACCAGGACCGTCGCGCCCTGCTCCTGCGCGAACTTCGCCACCGCGAAGCCGATCGAGGTGTCGAGGGTGACGCCCGCGACCAGGATGAACTTGCCGTCGAGGATTCCGCTCATGATCAGTGCCCCATTCCGAGTCCGCCGTCGACCGGGATCACGGCGCCGGTCACATACGCCGCCTGCGGGCTCGCGAGCCACAGGACCGCTCCTGCCACCTCTGCCGGGTCGGCGTACCGACCCAGGGGAACCTGACTACGGATCCCCTCCTTCTGCTCGTCGGTCAGCACCGCCGTCATGTCGGTGTCGACGTAGCCGGGCGCCACGACATTGGCCGTGATCGAGCGCGGCCCGAGCTCGCGCGCCAGCGACCGCGCCATGCCGACCAGGCCGGCCTTCGACGCCGCGTAGTTGACCTGGCCCGGCGAGCCGAGCAGGCCGACGACGCTGGAGATGAAGATGATCCGGCCCTTCTTCTGCCGCAGCATGCCCTTCGCCGCGCGCTTGGCCAGCCGGAACGAGCCGGTCAGGTTGGTCTCGATGACCGACGACCAGTCCTCCTCCGACATCCGCAGCAGCAGCGTGTCGTTGGTGATGCCGGCGTTGGCGACCAGGATCTCGACCGGGCCGTGCGCCTCCTCGGCCGCGGCGAACGCCGCGTCGACCGCAGCCGGGTCGGTGATGTCGGCCTTGATGTCGAGGGCGCCCTCGGGAGCGCCGCCGTTCCGGGTGGTGACGGCGACCTTGTCGCCCGCTTCGAGGAAGGCCTCGGCGATCGCGCGGCCGATGCCGCGGTTGCCGCCGGTGACGAGCACAGAGCGTGGTGAGTTCACGCTGTGACGCTAGTGGGGCGGGCGGTGTCGGCTCGTGCGCGGCGGGCACCAAGATCGCGGCGTTCGGTTGTAGGACCTCGACAAAGACCGCTGGGACGGGGTCGGTGAAAGCGTTGCGGTTTGGTCCCAAACCGCAACATCACGGCCGGTCGGCATGCGGTCTTTGACCAATCGACGGCCCCGGAAGAGCGCACCGTGACGCAACCCACCAAACCACGCGACACTGACCGACCCGCCCCACAAGCGCGCGACGGCCGCCTGCCGACCGCCCGGAAGCGATCAGCAGGCGGCCGTCAGCCGGCGCCGAGCAGCGACCTACTCGTCGTCCTCCAGCCGGAACCCGACCTTCATCGTGACCTGGAAGTGCTCGACCTCGCCGTCCTTGATCTGGCCGCGCACACCCTCGACCTCGAACCAGTCGAGATGCCGCAGGGTCTGCCCGGCGCGGATGATGCCGTTGCGGATCGCCTGGTCGATGCCGTCCGGGGACGTGCCGACGATCTCGGTGACGCGGTAGGTGCGATTGGACATGGCAGCAGCCTACTCAGCACCCGCCGGAGCGCGGGTCTAGGCTGGAGCCATGTCGTCGTCCCGCCCGATCCGCTCGTCCGGCCGGCACGACGACGCCATCCGGATCACCACCGCTGGCTCGAGCCCGCAGGCTGATCTGGCGCGCCGTCAGAAGCGGTACGTCATCGCGATGTCGATCCGCACGCTCTGCTTCATCGGGGCGGCGATCTCGGGGGCGGCGGGCATCCACTGGCTGTGGCCGCTGCTGATCGCGGGCGCGATCATCCTCCCGTACGTCGCCGTGGTGGCCGCCAACGCCGAGGACAGCCGCTCCTCGGGGATGCCCCTCACCGGTGGCGGCGATCCGCAGCGCCAACTGGGCGACGGTCCGGTCACCGTGTCCGGCGACGACGACAGCCCGACCGAAGAGGACGACCGTGGAGCCTGACGTCTGCTCGGCCAAGGGGTGCCGCGAGCCTGCTCAGTGGCAGCTGCTCTGGAACAACCCCAAGCTGCACACCCCCGACCGCCGCAAGATCTGGCTGGCGTGCGACGCGCACCGCGAGTCGCTCGAGGCGTTCCTGGGCGCGCGCGGATTCCTCAAGGAGACCGCGCCGCACGTCCCGGCCTGAGCCGAGCAGCCGAGGACAGCAGACGTCAGCCGCCGATGGCCGACATCGGCCGGTCCGGCTGCAGGAAGGTCGGGTCGTCGATGCCGTGTCCGGGCAGCTTGCCCCACATCGCGATCCGCCACCGGTCGGCGAGCTCCTCGTCGCTGGCACCGGCGCGCAGCGCGCCCCGCAGGTCCGACTCGGTGCGCGCGAAGAGGCAGTTGCGGACCTGGCCGTCGGCGGTGAGCCGGACCCGGTCGCAGTCGCCGCAGAAGGGCCGGGTCACCGAGGCGATGACGCCGACGGTGGCAGGGCCGCCGTCGACGAGGAAGAGCTCGGCCGGGGCGCTGCCGCGCGGCTCGTGCGCGGGCGTGAGGTCGTAGCGCGTGGCCAGGGACGCGAAGATCTCGTCGGCGGTCACCATCGACGCGCGGTCCCAGCCGTGCTGGGCGTCGAGCGGCATCTGCTCGATGAAGCGCAGCTGGTAGCCGCGCTCGAGGCACCAGCCGAGCAGCTCGGGCGCCTGGTCGTCGTTGACGCCGCGCAGCAGGACGGCGTTGACCTTCACCGGCCCCAGCCCGGCGGCCTCGGCCGCGGCGAGGCCCTCGACCACGTCGTGGAAGCGGTCGCGGCGGGTGATCTCGTGGAAGACCTCCGAGCGGACCGTGTCGAGGCTGACGTTGACCCGGTTGAGCCCCGCCTCGGCCAGCGCGGACGCCGTCCGCGCGAGCCCCAGCGCGTTGGTGGTGATCGACATCTCGACGTCGGCGTCGAACGCGCGGACCTGCCGCACGATGTCGACCAGGCCCCGCCGTACGAGCGGCTCGCCGCCGGTGAACCGGACCTCCTCGACGCCCAGCTCGCGCACGGCGACGCGGATCAGGCGGACCACCTCGTCGTCGCTGAGCTGGTCCTCGAGCGGCATCCAGTCGAGACCCTCGGCGGGCATGCAGTAGGTGCAGCGCAGGTTGCAGCGGTCGGTCAGGGAGACGCGAAGGTCGGTCGCGGTCCGGCCGTGCTGGTCGATTAGAGGCTGCACACACCCAGCATAGGCCGAGGTCAGGTTGGCTTCGGGCTGGTCCTACCGTTATGGCTGTGCGTTCTGTCCTGAGCTCGTGGCGGTTCCTCCTGAGCCGCCGCTGGGTCCTCTTCTTCCTCGCGGTCATCCTCATCGGCTACGGCACCTGGTGGCTCGGCGAATGGCAGTTCGGCCGCCTCCACGACCGCCGCGAGCTCAACGCCGTCGTCCGCGCCAACGAGCACCGCGCCCCCATCCCGGTCGACCAGGTGATGGCGCCGGGACGTCCCGTCGGCGAGACCGACGAGTGGCGGCTGATCACCGCCACCGGCGAGTACGACGTCGCCGAGACCATCGTCGTCCGCTACCGCACCCGCGAGGGCGCCCCCGGCGTCGAGGTCGTCGTCCCGCTGGTCACGGCCGACGGTACCGCCCTCCTCGTCGACCGGGGCTGGTTCGAGACCGACGACCCCGAGATCGGGCCCGACAAGCTCCCCGCTCCCCCGGCCGGCGAGGTGACGGTCACCGGGTGGGTCCGCGCCGACGGCACCGGCAGCTCCACGCAGGTCAGCGGCCGCTCGACCCGCGCGATCGCCAGCGGCCCGATCAGCAAGGCGATCAACGAGGAGGTCTTCACCGGCTTCGTCGCGCTCAAGGCCGAGGACCCGAAGCCCGCCACCGAGCTCGCCCCGGTCGAGCTGCCCGACCTCGGCGAGGGACCGCACTTCTTCTACGGCCTGCAGTGGTGGTTCTTCGGCGTCCTCGCCGGCGGCGGCTTCCTCTACCTCGCCTACGACGAGCGCAAGCACGGCCCGCGCGGCGAGCGCAAGGGCACCAAGCGTCGCCAGGGCGGGCCGTTCTCACGGGCTCCTCAGAGCGCGCGGACCATCCCGCCGTCGACCGGCAGCATCACGCCGGACAGGTACGACGCCGCGGGCGACAGCACGAAGGCGGCCACCCGGCCGAACTCCTCCGGCAAGCCGTAGCGCCGCAGCGGGATCTGCTCGATCGAGCGCCGCCGCGCGGCCTCCTCGTCGCCGGTGGCGGCGTCGAGCTCGGCGACCCGCTCGGTGGCGATCCGCCCCGGGAGCAGGCCGTTGACGCGGATGCCGCGCGGCCCCAGCTCGTCGGCGAGGGTCTTCGCAGCCATCGCCAACCCCGGCCGCAGGCCGTTGGAGACCGCCAGTCCGGGGATCGGCTCCCGGACGCTGCTCGACAGCACGAACGCGATGGAGCCTCCGTCGCCGAGCACCGCGCCGACCTCGCGCGCCAGCCGCACCGCACCGAGGAACACCGAGCCGAAGGCCGCCGTCCACTGCTCGTCGGTCACGTCGGTGAGGCTGCCCCCGGGCGGGCCGCCGACGCTGATCAGCACGCCGTCGACCCGCCCCCACGCCTGCTGGGCCGCCGCGATCAGCAGGCCCGGCGTCTCGGGCGCGGCGTTGTCGGCGACGACGCCGCGCGCCCGCTCCTCCCCGCCCAGGGCCGCGACGGTCGCCGCCACCGACTCCTGCGAGCGGCCGGAGACCACCACACGGGCGCCCTCGGCCACCAGCGCCTCGGCGGTCGCCCGGCCGAGGCCGCGCGTGGCGCCGGTGAGCAGGTAGACACGGTCGGTCAGGCCAACATCCATCAGCTGTTCTCCATCGATTCGATCTCCTCGGCGATCCGCGACACCGGTACGACGTCCGCCGCCCCCTTGCGCGCCGCGTCGGCCGTGTGGTCATCGGGCTGCCGCTGCGACTCGCGCTCGGCCTCCACCCGCTTGAGGTAGTGCTCGACCTCGCGCTCCTGCTGGTCGGTGTCCCAGCGCAGGTGGCCCCGCACCAGCGCCGCGACGTACGGCGCCGCCCGGACCCCGCGGTCGAAGGTCTCGAACGAGACCCGCATCCGCCGGGTCAGGATGTCGTCGAGGTGGCGGGCGCCCTCGTGGGTGACCGCGTAGACCGCCTCCGCCTGCAGGTAGTCCTCGGCACCGGGCAGCGGCTCGGCCAGCTCGGGCTCGGCCGCGATCAGGTCGAGAACCTCCAGCACCAGCGATCCGTAGCGCTCCAGCAGGTGCTCGACCCGGTTGATCGCCAGCCCCGACTGGGCCGCCAGCGAGCGCCGCTGGTTCCACCGCGCCTGGTAGCCGTCGGCGCCGACCAGCGGCACCCGCTCGGTCACGCACTCCCCCGCCTTGCGGCCGAGGACCGTCTCCAGGCCGTGCACCGCCTCGTCGACTGCGTCGGCCGCCATCACCCGGTAGGTCGTGTACTTGCCGCCCGCGACCACGACCAGGCCCGGCACGCTGTGCGCGACCGCGTGCTCGCGGGAGAGCTGGGACGTCGCCTCGGACTCGCCGGCGAGCAGCGGCCGCAGGCCGGCATAGACGCCCTCGACGTCGTCGCGGGTCAGCGGCACCTCGAGCACCCGGTTGACGTGCTCGAGCAGGTAGTCGATGTCGCTGCTGCTGGCGGCCGGGTGGTCCTTCGACAGCTCCCAGTCGGTGTCGGTGGTGCCGATGATCCAGTGCCGCTTCCAGGGGATCACGAAGAGCACGGACTTCTCGGTGCGCAGGATCAGCCCGGTCTCACCGCGGATCCGGTCGCGCGGGACCACCAGGTGGATGCCCTTGCTGGCGCGGACCTTGAACTGCCCGCGCTCGCGCGCCATCGCCTGCGTCTCGTCGGTCCAGACGCCCGTCGCGTTGATGACCTGCGACGCGCGGATCTCGAAGCGGTGGCCGGTCTCGAGGTCGATCACCTCGGCGCCGACGACGCGCTCGCTCTCCTTGATCAGGCCGAGCACGCGCGTGCGTGACGCGACGGCCGCGCCGTAGGTCGCCGCGGTGCGGGCGAGGAACATCGTGTGCCGGGCGTCGTCGACCTGCGCGTCGTAGTAGCGGATCGCGCCGACCAGCGCGTCCTTGCGCAGCGACGGGAACACCTTGCGCGCGCCGTGGCGGGTGAGGTGCTTGTGGAGCGGCATCCCGTCGCCGTAGCCGCTGGCCTTCGACATCGCGTCGTACATCGCGACGCCGGTGCCGGCGTACCAGCGCTCCCAGCCGCGGCCGTTGAGCGGGTAGAGGAAGGGCACCGGCCGGACCAGGTGGGGCGCCAGCCGCTGCATGAGCAGGCCGCGCTCCTTGAGGGCCTCGGCGACCAGCCGGAAGTCCATCATCTCCAGGTACCGCAGGCCGCCGTGGATCAGCTTGGAGCTGCGGCTCGACGTACCGGAGGCGAAGTCGCGGGCCTCGACCAGACCGACCGTCAGACCGCGGGTGGCCGCATCGAGCGCGGCGCCGGAGCCGACCACGCCGCCGCCGATGACGAGGACGTCGAGGTGCTGGCTCTCCAGCCGCTTCAGCGCGGCGCTGCGGGCGCGGGGCGAGAGGGCGGCGGGGTTCACCGGCCGACCTCCACCCAGCCGAGCGTGCGCTGGACGGCCTTCTGCCACTGGGCGTAGCCGGCCTCCCGCCGCTCGACGTCCCACTCCGGCTCCCAGCGGGTGTCCTCCTGCCAGTTCTGCCGGAGCTCGTCGGTGTCGCGCCAGTAGCCGACCGACAGGCCCGCCGCGTAGGCCGCCCCGAGCGCCGTCGTCTCCGGCACCACCGGCCGGCTGACCGGGACGCCGAGCACGTCGGCCTGGATCTGCATGCAGAGGCTGTTGAGGGTGACGCCGCCGTCGACCTTGAGGACGCCGAGCTCGACACCGGAGTCGGCGCACATCGCCTCGACCACGTCGCGGGACTGGTAGCAGATCGCCTCCAGCGTCGCCCGAGCCAGGTGGGCGTTGGTGTTGAAGCGGGACAGGCCGACGATCGCCCCCCGCGCGTCGGAGCGCCAGTAGGGCGCGAACAGGCCGGAGAAGGCGGGCACGAAGTAGACGCCGCCGTTGTCGTCGACCTGCCGGGCCAGTGACTCCGACTCGGCCGCGCCGCTGATGATGCCCAGCTGGTCACGCAGCCACTGGACGGCCGAGCCGGTGACGGCGATCGAGCCCTCCAGCGCGTAGACGCACGGCTCGTCACCGAGCTGGTAGGCCGGTGTCGTGAGCAGGCCCGCCTTGGACCGGACGATCTCGGTGCCGGTGTTGAGCAGCATGAAGTTGCCGGTGCCGTAGGTGTTCTTGGCCTCGCCGGGCGCGAAGCAGACCTGGCCGACGGTGGCCGCCTGCTGGTCGCCGAGGATGCCGGTGATCGGCACCTCTCCCCCGAACGGTCCGCGGGCGCGCGTGACGCCGTACGGCGTGGTGGCTGAGGACTCGCGGATCTCCGGCAGCATCGCGCGCGGGACGCCGAAGAAGCCGAGCAGCTCGTCGTCCCAGTCGAGGGTCTCGAGGTCCATCAGCATGGTGCGACTGGCATTGGTGACGTCGGTGACGTGGACGCCGCCGTCGGGCCCGCCGGTGAGGTTCCACAGGATCCACGTGTCGGGGGTGCCGAAGAGCGCGTCGCCCTGCTCGGCTGCCTCGCGCGCACCGGGGACGTTGTCGAGGATCCACTGAAGCTTGCCACCGGAGAAGTACGTCGCCGGGGGCAGCCCCGCGCGATGGCGGATCACGTCGCCGCGGCCGTCGGCGTCGAGCGCGGCGGCGATCGCGTCGGTGCGGGTGTCCTGCCAGACGATCGCGTTGGAGAGTGGCCGGCCGGTACGGCGGTCCCACACGATGGTGGTCTCGCGCTGGTTGGTGATGCCGATCGCGGCCAGGTCGTCGGCCGACAGGCGGGCGCGGCCGAGCGCGGTCTGCACCACGGCCGACGTCCGCTCCCAGATCTCGACCGGGTTGTGCTCGACCCAGCCGGCTCTCGGGAGGATCTGGGTGTGCTCGAGCTGGTGGCGCGCGACCTCGCGTCCGGCGTGGTCGAACACCATGAACCGGGTGCTGGTGGTGCCCTGGTCGATCGCCCCCACGAAGCGTGCGTCAGCAGCCATGACCCGAAGCCTACGGAGTGGGACGGAGGTCCCGGGGGAAGGCTCGGGGACATTCCTGATGCGATGCGTCGGAGGCCCCTGGCAAGGTGGTCCCATGACGGACGCCAGCCCCCTCGCCCCGGCCGCGACACCCGTGGCCGCACGGGCGATCGACCTGCGCAAGACCTATGGCGCGGGCGACTCCGCGGTGCGCGCGCTCGACGGGGTCTCGATCGACCTCGCGGCCCGCGAGTTCACCGCGATCATGGGTCCCTCGGGCTCCGGCAAGTCCACCCTGATGCACTGCCTCGCCGCGCTCGACACCCCCACCTCCGGGCAGGTGCTCATCGGCGACACCGACCTGTCCCGGCTGCGCGACAAGGCGCTGACGGCGCTGCGGCGCGACCAGATCGGGTTCGTCTTCCAGGCGTTCAACCTGATCCCCACGCTGACCGCGCGCGAGAACATCCTGCTCCCGCTCAGCCTCGCCGGCCGCAAGCCCGACGCCGCGTGGTTCGACACCGTCGTCGACACCGTCGGCCTCCGCGACCGGCTCGGCCACCGTCCGGCGGAGATGTCCGGCGGCCAGCAGCAGCGGGTCGCGTGCGCGCGGGCGCTGGTGAGCAAGCCGTCGATCGTCTTCGCCGACGAGCCGACGGGCAATCTCGACAGCACGTCGGGGGCCGAGGTGCTGACCTTCCTGCGGCGCAGCGTCGACGAGTTCGACCAGACCGTGGTGATGGTGACCCACGACCCCGTCGCGGCGTCGTACTGCGACCGGGTGGTGTTCCTCGCCGACGGCCGCGTCGTCGACGAGATCCGCGACCCCGACCGCGACCAGCCATCTCTGGTGGCTCAGATCACTGAACACATCACTCAGCTGCACGCGGCCGCGGCCGCGCGCGGGCAGGCCTGAGCCATGCTCCGCCTGACGCTGCGCACCCTGCTCGCGCGCAAGGTCCGGCTGCTGATGAGCGGCCTGGCGATCATCCTCGGCGTGGCGTTCCTGTCCGGCGTCCTCGTCTTCTCCCACGCGCTGTCCAAGACGTTCGACGGCATCATCTACGGCTCCACGCCCGACGCCGTCGTCCGCGCCCAGAACACCGAGGAGTTCAGCGGCAACGGCACCCAGTCGGCCGAGGTGGTCACCCCGGCCACCATCCAGGCGCTCGCCGCGCTCCCCCAGGTCGCCCGCGCCGACGGCGACGTCCAGGGTGTGGGGCTCAACCTGCTCGCCAAGGACGGCACGCTCGTCGGCGGCACCGGCGCGCCCACACTGTCGTTCAACTACAAGGGCTCGCCCAATATGGCGGGCCAGCAGATCATGCTGCTGAAGTCGGGGCGCTGGCCGACCGCCACCGACGAGATCGTGCTCGACCAGCACGCCGCCAAGGCCGGCGACTACCGGATCGGCGACCAGGTCAAGCTGCTCGCCCCGTTCGGCACCCTCGAGCGCACTGCCACGCTGACCGGCACCGCCGAGTTCAACGGCGGCGGTACGGCGGGCGCGACGCTCCTGGTGTTCTCAACCAAGGGCGCCCAGGACCTCTTCTACCAGGGCAAGGACGTCTTCAACCGGGTCAGCCTCACGGCCGCTCCCGGCGTCAGCCAGCAGCAGCTCGTCGACGCCGCCGAGCGGGTGCTGCCCGCCGGCTTCCAGGCGGTGACCGGCAACAAGGTCGCCAAGGAGTCGCAGGACGCGATCGGCAAGTTCCTCGACGTGATCACGATCTTCCTGACCGTGTTCGCGATCATCGCCGTGCTCGTCGGCGGCTTCATCATCGTCAACACCTTCTCGATCCTCGTCGCCCAGCGCACCCGCGAGCTGGCGCTGCTGCGCGCGCTCGGGTCGTCCCGCGGTCAGGTCACCCGGTCGGTGCTGATCGAGGCGTTCGTCCTCTCCCTGGTCGCGTCGACGCTGGCGATCGGGCTCGGGCTGCTGCTCGCCCGCGGTCTCGCCGCGATGTTCCGCGCCTTCGGGCTCGACATCGCGGGCAACGTCCTCAACCTCACCGGCAGCGCCGTCGTGAGCAGCTATGTCGTCGGCATCGGTGTGACCATGGTCGCCGCCTACCTGCCCGCCCGCCGGGCCGGCCGGGTCGCGCCGGTCGCGGCGATGCGCTCCGACGTGGCGCCGGAGCGCACGTCGCTGCGCCGCCGTACCGTCATCGGCGGCACGCTCCTCACCATCGGCGCCGGCGCGGCCGGCTACGGCGTCGCCGACTCCAACGCGCTCTGGATCGGCGTCGGCGCCGTCATCTGGATCCTCACCGTCGCCGCGCTCAGCTCGGTCATCGGCAAGCCGGTTCTGCTCGTCTGCCGCAGCGTGTTCGCCCGCGTCTTCGGCGCGCCCGGCCGGCTCGCCGGCGAGAACGCACTGCGCGACCCCCGCCGTACCGGAGCGACCGCCTCGGCGCTGATGATCGGCCTGGCGCTGGTCTCCACGATCGGCGTGCTGGCCGCCTCGCTCAACAAGTCGGTCGACGATCTCGTCAACGAGCAGTTCACCGCCGACCTGCTGGTGCAGAGCCCGACCTTCCTGCCGTTCTCGACCCAGATCGGCGACCGGATCGAGGGCATCGACGGCGTCGGCGTCCTCGCCCGCCAGCAGCTCACCCCCGCCCGCTACGACGGCGGCTCGATCTTCGTCACCGGCGCCGACGACCACTTCGCCGACATCTACACGCTCAAGGTGCTCCACGGCACCAGCACGATCAGCGGCGACGAGGCGATCGTCACGAAGTCCTTCGCCAAGGACCACCACCTCTCCGTCGGCAGCTCCCTCGAGCTCGGCTTCCTCGGCGCCCAGCAGCTCAAGCCCAAGGTCGTCGGCATCATCGACGCCTCCACCGTCACCTCCGACGTGACCGTGCCCCTCGACCAGCTCACCAAGGTCGGCGTCCAGCGCCAGGACACCTCGCTCAGCATCCTGCTGGCCCCGGGCGCCGACGCCCAGGCCGTGCACGACCGCGTCGACGCGGCCGCCAAGCCGGCGCCGATCGTCGGCGTCTACGACAAGGTCGAGTTCGCCGACCAGATCCGCGGCCAGATCAACCAACTGCTCTACATCATCTACGGACTGCTGGCGCTGGCGATCGTGATCGCCGTCATCGGCATCGTCAACACCCTCGGCCTCAGCGTCATCGAGCGCACCCGCGAGGTCGGCCTGCTGCGCGCCGTCGGCATGAGCCGGGCCAAGCTGCGCCGGATGATCACCCTCGAGTCGGTGACCATCGCCGTGCTCGGCGCCGTCCTCGGCATGGCTCTCGGCGTCGTCATCGGCACGCTCCTGCAGCGCGCCCTCAAGACCGACCTCACCAGCCTCGGCCTACCGCTCGGCCAGCTCCTGGCCTTCCTCGTCGTCGCCGTCGTGGTGGGCGTGCTGGCCGCGGTCATCCCGGCCATCCGGGCGGCGCGGCTCGACGTCCTCGACGCGATCGCCACCGAATAGCCAACCGAATAGCCGGGGCCGCCGTCGTACCGGACGTTTCGGTCGCTCAACCGCCGAATCAGTGACCGAAACGTCCGGTACGACCGACGATCAGGCGAGGGCGACCAGGTCGGCGTAGTCGGGGCTCCAGAGGTCCTCGACGCCGTCGGGGAGGATGAGCACCCGGTCCGGCTCGAGCGCGTGGACGGCGCCCTCGTCGTGGGTGACGAGCACGATCGCGCCCTCGTAGCGACGGATCGCGCTGAGGACCTCCTCGCGTGAGGCCGGGTCGAGGTTGTTGGTCGGCTCGTCGAGCAGCAGGACGTTGGCGGCCGACACGACGAGCGAGGCCAGCGCGAGCCGGGTCTTCTCGCCGCCCGACAGGACGCCGGCCGGCTTGTGGACGTCGTCGCCGGTGAAGAGGAAGGAGCCGAGGACCGAGCGTGCCTCGGTGTCGGTGAGCTGCGGGGCGGCGGACTGCATGTTCTCGAGCACCGTGCGGCTCACGTCGAGCGTCTCGTGCTCCTGCGCGTAGTAGCCGACCTTGAGCCCGTGGCCGGCCACGACCTCGCCGGTGTCGGGCTTGTCGACACCCGCGAGGATCCGCAGCATCGTCGTCTTGCCGGCGCCGTTGAGGCCGAGGATGACGACGCGGGAGCCCTTGTCGATGGCCAGGTCGACGGCGGTGAAGATCTCGAGCGCGCCGTAGGACTTGGAGAGGTCGTGCGCCGACAGCGGCGTCTTGCCGCAGGCGGCCGGCGTCGGGAACTTGATCGCCGCCACCTTGTCGGCCTGCCGCTCGCCCTCGACGCCCTCGAGCAGCCGCTCGGCCCGCTTGAGCATCTGCTGCGCGGCGGTCGCCTTGGTCGCCTTGGCGCGCATCTTGTTGGCCTGGTCAGTGAGCGTCTTGGCCTTGTTCTGCGCGTTCATCAGCTCGCGCTTGCGGCGGGCCTCGTCGGTCTCGCGCTGCGTGAGGTAGTTCTTCCAGCCCATGTTGTAGATGTCGATGACCGCGCGGTTGGCGTCGAGGTGGAAGACCTTGTTGACGGTCTCCTCGAGCAGCTCGTTGTCGTGGGAGATCACGATGAAGCCGCCCTTGTAGGACTTCATCCAGTCCCGCAGCCAGACGATCGAGTCGGCGTCGAGGTGGTTGGTCGGCTCGTCCAGGACGAGGACCTCGGCGCTGGAGAAGAGGATCCGGGCCAGCTCGACCCGGCGGCGCTGACCACCGGAGAGCGTGCCGAGCGGCTGCTCCATGAGGCGGTCGGCGATGCCGAGGCTCTGCGCGATCTGCAGCGCCTCGGTCTCGGCGGCGTAGCCGCCACCGGCGTCGAGCTCGTCCTGCGCGCGCTGGAACCTGCGGAAGGCCTTGTCACGCTCGTCGGGGTCGTCGGAGGCCATCGCGATCTCGGCGGCCCGCATCCGTCGTACGGCGTCGTCGAGGCCGCGCGCGGACAGGATCCGGTCGCGCACCAGCACCTCGGGGTCGCCGACGCGGGGGTCCTGGGGCAGGTAGCCCATCTCGCCGCTGTTGGTGACGGTGCCGCCGGCGGGCAGCGCGTCACCGGCGAGGACCTTCGTGAGCGTGGTCTTGCCGGCGCCGTTGCGGCCGACCAGGCCGATCTTGTCGCCGGGGCCGACGCGGAAGCTGACGTTCTCCATGAGGAGCCGCGCACCGACGCGAACCTCGAGCTGGTGCACAGTGATCATGACCCGCCGATTCTCCCATGCGACCGGGCCGGCCCCGAAAACGTCGGATCACGGCTCACCAGAAGCCGGCCCTTCCTGGCATAGGGTGCTTCTCGTGGTGCGATTCAATCCCAAGGCCCGCCTCGACACCTCCCGCATGCGCGATGCCGGAAGCGGCGGCGGAGGCGGTGGCCTGGGCGGCGGTCTGGGCGGCGGCGGGATGCGGCTGCCGATCCCCGGCGGCAAGGGCGGCGCGGGCGGCATCGTGGTGCTGCTGGTGATCGTCGTGGCCGGCTACTTCCTCGGCATCAACCCGCTCGGCGGCGGCGCCAACGTCTACTCGCCCGCGCGGCTGAGCGACGCCCAGCAGGGCACCGACCGCTACGCCAACTGCCTGACCGGCGACGACGCCAACAACAGCCCCGACTGCGCCCGGGTGGCGATCGAGAACTCGCTGACCAGCTACTGGTCGAAGGAGCTCGGCAGCAGGTTCCACCCGGAGAAGGCGATGGTCACCTTCACCGGCAGCGTCGACACCGGCTGCGGCGCGGCATCGTCCGCGGTGGGGCCGTTCTACTGCCCGACCGACGAGACCATCTATCTCGACACCAGCTTCTTCAAGGACGTCCTGCAGAACCAGCTCGGCGGCCCGACCGGGCAGTTCGTCGAGTACTACGTCCTCGCCCACGAGTACGGCCATCACGTCTCCAACCTGCTCGGCTTCATGGGCAAGGTCCGCAGCCAGCAGACCGGCCCGCAGAGCGACGGCGTCCGGCTCGAGCTGCAGGCCGACTGCTACGCCGGGCTCTGGGCGCAGCACGCCACGTCGACCGACGACGCGTCCGGCGAGAAGCTCCTCCTCGACCTCACCCAGGAGGACATCGACCAGGCGATCGAGGCTGCCAAGTCCGTCGGCGACGACTACATCCAGAAGCGCAGCGGCGGCCGGGTCAACCAGGAGGCCTGGACCCACGGCTCGTCGGAGCAGCGCAAGAAGTGGTTCATGGTCGGCTACGACAAGGGCACCGTCGACGCCTGCGACACCTTCTCGGCGCCGCGCGTCTGATCTCCTCCTGTCCAGGTCCGGTCCTGGCCGCTCGCGGCCGGGACGCTAGAGCTCGAGCAGGGCCTCCATGTGCCCGAAGGTCCGCTGCAGCGCGCGCAGGTGGGGCGCGACGGCGGGATGGCGGTACTTGCCGGCCAGCGCGCCCTCGCCCCCGGCGACCCGCGCGAGCGCCCACTCGGCGCGGGTGAGCGCGGTGTAGACCGACGTGATCCGCGCGCCGGTGACGACGTCGTCGCGCTCGGCGATCCCGTCGGGCAAGCCGAGCAGGTAGGCGTCGAGCAGCGGCTCGAACTCCTCGCGCGCCGACAGCGACAGATAGCCGAGGTCGCCGCCGACGGGTCCGTGGCCGAGGGTCCCCCAGTCGATGGCAAGGACCTCGTCGTCCTCGCGGCCGGGCAGGTTGCGGTGCGTCGGGTCGCCGTGCTGCGGGACCTGGGGCAGCCGTTCGAGCACCGCCAGCATCGACTCGCGGCGGGTCCAGAGGTGCTCGGCGACGTCGGCGACCGTCGTCCGGGCGAGGGTGGTCCAGCCGCCGTTGCGTGCCACCCGGGCGAGCCGGTCGCGCAGCAGGTCGCTCGCCAGGAAGGTCGGGTGGCCGATCTCGGCGCCGGCGAAGCGGCCGAGCGCGAGGGCGAGAAAGAGTCCGCTGGACGCGGCGTCCTCGACCCAGTCCCGGACGATGGTGACGCCCTCGTCGTCCTCCTCGACCGATGCGGGCGCCGAGCGCAGGCCCGGCGTCCGCCCGGTCAGCCCGGTGAGCAGGACGTCGGCCTCGCGCCGCCAGTAGCCGATGTGCCCGCGGTCGGACAGCACCGCCGGGTCGCCGGGCCCGGGCGCGCCGAGCCGCTTGACGACGACGGGGCGACCGCCGAGGGCGGTCCGCCACACGCCGACGGTGGAGGTCCCGGTAGCACCGGGGACCGCCACCCAATCCGGCTCGGGCTGCCACATGGTGGGCAAACTAGCCGATATCACGCTCGCGGAAGCGCCACCACGCCACGCCCAGCAGGACGGCGGCGACCGCGCTCAGCCCGCCGGCACTCCCCCAGTCCCACGCGGCGGCCGGCAGCAGCGGCACGTGCGCGTACGGCGACAGCCCCGTCAGCCACCCCGGCAGGTGCAGCAGGTCGCCCAGCAGGCTGAGCGTCAGGAAGGCCGCGGGCCACACCCAGACCAGCGCCGCCCACCGCGTCCCCAGCGCCAGGCTCAGCGCCGCGAGAGCGCCGACGACCCACGCGGCGGGCGCCCACGCGAGCGCCGCGACGAGGAGGTTGCCGATGCCAGGGCCGTCGGCCGCGACGTACCCGATCCAGAGCCCGGCGCCGGTCACCAGCAGCAGCCAGGCGGTGCCGGCGAGCGCCAGGACGGCGGTCGCCGCGAACCACCGGGTGCGGCTGGTGCCGCCCGCGAGGACCAGCTCGGCCCGCCCGTCGGACTCGTCGCGCGCCGAGTGACCGACGACCGTCGCCGCGAAGTAGGTGAGCACGACGGCCGTGATCGACAGGATCGCCGAGACCAGCGCGCCACCGAGCTCGTCGATGATCGACTGCGCGGTCGCCGAGTCGAGCAGGTCGCCGATGCCCGGCGCGATCATCCCGAAGACGGCACCGAGGACGGCGGCCGCGCCGCTCCACAGCATCAGGGTGGTCGCGTGCACCTTCAGCGCCAACGAGAAGGCGTCGGCGAGACGCGGCGCGCCGGACGCCGGACCGGGCCGCGCCGCGACCAGCCCCGCACCGAGATCGCGGCGGCTGCGCAGCGCGACCGCGACCCCGGCGAGGGCCGCCGCGAGGGCCGGGTAGGCGAGCAGCAGCCACCAGCGCGTGTCGCCGTACGCACGGACCTGGGTGTTCCACCCCAGCGGCGACAGCCGGCTCACCCACGCCGGGCCGGTGTCGCCGACCGCGCGTAGCACGAAGAGCACGCCGATCGCGCCGGCGGCGAAGCCGGCGCAGGTCCGCGCGCTCGCCGAGAGCTGCGCGGCGACCAGCCCGATGCCCGCCGCGACCAGCGCCGAGCCGGCCCACATCGCGCCGAACGCGACCGAGCCTCCGACGTCGAGCCCACCGACGACATTGCCGAGCGCGGTGAGCAGACCGAGGACGACGGCCAGCAGCACCGCCTCGACGGCCGCCGCCATGAGCGGGGCGTCGCGGCCGATCGCGGTGCCGCCGACCAGCTCGGTGCGGCCGGTCTCCTCCTCGACGCGCGTGTGGCGGCGGACGATCGCGATGAACAGCGCGGCCGCGAAGAGGGCGTACAGGACCGTCATCTTGGTCATCGCCAGCTCGCCCTCGCTGCTGACGTCGACGATCGGGCCGTAGAGCGCGACGATCGCGGGGCTGGCGTTGATCGCCTCGGCGGCTCGGATCCGCTCGGCGGCACTGGAGTAGAGGCTCGGGGTGGCGGCCGCCGACGCGATGCTCATCAGGACCAGGACGCCGATCGCGACCGGCGCGAGGATCCGGTCGCGGCGCAGCCCGACCCGGAGCAGCAGGGACCAGCCGTCGGTCCTCATCGGCCCGCGCCCGCCCGGTCGCGGTAGGCGTCGAGGAAGAGCTCCTCGAGGCTCGGCGGGCTGCTCGTCAAGGTGGTGACGCCGGCGTCGGTGAGCGCGCGCAGGACCTGCGGGAGGACGTCGGGCTCGACCGAGCAGCTGACTGCCGTACCGTCGCCGGCGGGCTCGACGGACAGGTCGTGGACGCCCGCGATCGAGCCGAGGTCGGGCGCGGCCGCGGCGACCGTGGCGACGACCTTGGTCCGGTGGAGGTGGCGCAGCGAGCTGAGCGTCCCCGTCTCGACGACCCGCCCCTCGCGGATGATGGTGACCCGGTCGGCCAGGCGTTCGACCTCGCTCAGGATGTGGCTCGACAGCAGGACCGTCGCGCCACGGGCGGTCGCCTCGGCGACGCACTCGTTGAAGACCTGCTCCATCAGCGGGTCGAGGCCGGAGGTCGGCTCGTCGAGGATGAGCAGGTCGGGGTCGGTGGCGAAGGCGGCGACGAGCGCGACCTTCTGCCGGTTGCCCTTGGAGTAGGCGCGCCCACGCTTGGTCGGGTCGAGGCTGAACCGCTCGATCAGCTCGGCGCGCCGTGACGTCCCCGGGTCGGCGCCGCGCATCCGGATCAGCAGGTCGAGGGTCTCGCCGCCGCTCAGGTTGGGCCACAGACTGACGTCGCCGGGGACGTACGCGAGCCGCCGGTGAAGCCGCGCGGCGTCCGCCCAGGGATCGCCGCCGAGCAGCCGCACCTCCCCCGCGTCGCGCCTCAGCAGCCCGAGCAGCACCCGGATCGTCGTCGACTTGCCCGCCCCGTTGGGCCCGAGGAAGCCGTGGACCTCGCCCGGCTCGACGACCAGGTCGAGCCCATCGAGGGCCCGGAACGAACCGAACGTCTTCACGAGGCCGCGGACCTCGATGAGGGGACTCGTCATGCGTCCATCATGCTGCGCATCGGGGCGATGCCGTGGGAGCCACGTGCCCGCGAGAGAATCCACCCATGCAGATCGCGCCCGACGACCCGCGCCGGCCCGACGTCCTCGCCCTCCTCGAGGAGCACCTCGCCGACATGTACGCGACCTCGCCGGCCGAGAGCGTCCACGCGCTCGACCCCGACGCGCTCGCCGCGCCCGGCATCACCTTCTGGACCGCCC
Organism: Nocardioides ginsengisoli; assembly: GCF_039537225.1. Classification (NCBI taxonomy): domain Bacteria; kingdom Bacillati; phylum Actinomycetota; class Actinomycetes; order Propionibacteriales; family Nocardioidaceae; genus Nocardioides; species Nocardioides ginsengisoli. The sequence goes on along the minus strand of NZ_BAABAC010000015.1, from coordinate 47,478 downwards.
GGTCCGACGACGAGCTGCTCGGCTGCGTCGCCCTCAAACGGCTCTCAGGCGAGCACGTCGAGCTCAAGTCGATGCGGACGGCGACCGCCGCCCGCCGTCGCGGCGTCGCCGGCCGACTCCTCGACCACGTCGTCGGCGAGGCGCGCTCGCGCGGCCATCGTCGGATCAGCCTCGAGACCGGCACCGAGGACTACTTCGCGCCGGCTCGAGCGCTCTATGTCGCCCGCGGCTTCGCCGAGTGCCCGCCGTTCGAGGGCTATGCGCTCGACCCCAACAGCGTCTTCCTGACCCTGGCGCTCTAAGCCCCGCACGCGCCGTCAGTCCTCCACGCCGAGGCGCCCCTTTGATCCGCGACGGTTGCCGACCATCTCTTGTGTCGACCGCGGACCTGTCGTACGGTCGCGCACCCGATGTTACTTGGGGTCACAGACAATCTCGGTCACGCCGAGCCGAAAGGGGTATGACATGAACTGAAGCGCGCTGGCCTCTACCGCGGTCGTCGCAACATCAGCGACCGCTGCCGTCTTCGGGCTCTGCGCCCCGGCCCACGCAGACCACCGGCCCTGGCCGGACCACCTTGCGGAACCGGATCGCGGCACGCACACGTTCTGCTTCTCAGACATCAATCCGATGGGCACCGCAGCCAAGTCCCGCGCGCGCTACTCGATGGACAACAAGGACGGTCTCATGGCCCAGACCGTGGTCGACACTCGCGAGGATCCGTGTGGCGCGGCGACCGACATCGTCTTCCGCCAGGTCGACCTCGGACCGAGCACCTTGGGCGACACCAAGTGCCTCAAACGCAACGACGTCAACCGCTGCGACCAATGGCGGATCCGCGTCAACGTCAACCTGATCGACGCCACCGCGACGAACAGCGGATCCGAGATCCGCCACACCTTGTGCCACGAGATCGGGCACACCGTTGGGTTGTGGCACTACGGATTCGGCGACCCATATACCGGCCCAGCAGATAGGAACGGCGCCGACAACTGCTTGATGAGCGGGCTGGCCGACGGCGGTCAGCCCTGGACTCGTTCCTACGGCCCCCACGACATCGTCGCCGTCAACACGAACTGGTGAGGCCAGGTCCCATCATGATCCAGAAGAAGACACCGCGTGCCCTGCTGATCCTGTCGCTGGCCCTGACCGGTTGCGCCGAGACACGAGCAGGCGCACTCCACGCAGACGACGGCGCAGCGCGCGCACCGCGGGTCTATGCGCAGGATGCGATCCTCGACGGGGCGGGCTCGGCCGACTTCCTGTCCGAACCGTCGCCGCGCGCCGTCGCCGCGAAGTCGCGTTTCGTCCTCGAGGGCGTGGTCGACGGCTTGGCCGACGGCCGCTCGGAAGTGCAGACCAACGAGCAAGGTCAGTCCGAACGCGATCGGTTCGTGGTGATTCGCGTCCGAGTGAGCAATGTCCTCAAAGGCTCGCGAGCGAAGTTTCCCGGCGGCATCGCCTACCTGACGCTGCCCCGGGGCGTTCAGACCTACGACCAGACCGGCACGATCGTCCCAGGCGGCGATGTCGCGGTGCCCATCGACGCCTTCCAGCACGACATTCCCCCGGGCGCCCGCATTCTCGTCTTGGCCTCGCCGGTCAGAGGCGCCGAGGGCACGTCGATGTGGCGTGCGCGTGCCGGCGTACTCGACGCGTCCACCCCCATCGTGGACGTCTCCAATCCACAGACGATCCTGCTCGATCGCGGCCCGGAATCGTCCGTCCGCGGATGGCAGAACGACCCGAGTCTCACCTTCGACCACGCACTGTCGCAGGTGCGGTCAGCACTCGGCGCCACGCCCTAGCTAGGCGTTCGTCACCTCGACCACCAGCGCCTGCGCATCGAGGATCGCCTGATCCAGCACCGCCCGCCGCGGATCGGGTACGGCGAGCCACGGCCCCACCGTCGTCACCCGCGCCAGCCGTGGGTCGGCCAGCACCTCGGCGACCGCCGACCGGTCGCCGCCCGTGACCACGACAGACGCGCCTGCCAGGATCCGCGCGGCATGCTCGGCCGCGGCGGCGTATGCGTCGCGCGCCTGGTTGGCCCGGCGCCGCGCGAACCGCTGCTGCGACTGCCCGCCGGCCTTGGTCCGGCCCTGGACGTGTCGCTGCCCGACCTTGCTCTCCACCAGCCGCGCTCCCTCGAGCCGCGCGACCGCGAAGCCACCCTTGCGCACCAGCAGCACGCCCCAGCGTTCGGGCGCGACGGCATGGTCGGCGAGCCCGGTGGGCGGACCGTCGTACGGAAGGTCGAAGGGCAGCCGGGCGGTGAACCACGACCCGTCCGGCGCGCTCGCGCGGAGCCCGCCGTCCGCGACGGTGAGCTCGGGCTCGCCGTGCGAGCCGGCGAAGTTGGCGAGCCAGCGCGGCCAGCGAGCAGGCGGGACGAGGACCTCGGGCACGCGCTGACACTACCGACGAGAACGTGTTCTAATTCAGCCCATGCCGAAGACGCTCACGATGCACCCGTGCGAGCCGGTCGGGATCGACTTCGTCGACACGGCGCCCTACCGCTACGCCAACAGCGTCGACCTCGCCATCACGCCCGAGCAGCTCTTCGAGGTGCTCGCCGACGCCGACGCGTGGCCGCGCTGGGCGAGCGTCATCACCCACGTCGCGTGGACCACGCCGCTCCCCCGCGACGTCGGCACCCGCCGGACGGTCACCATGCGCGGTGGACTGATCGGCGACGAGGAGTTCCTCGCCTGGGAGCCGCCGACGATGATGTCCTTCCGGTTCAACGAGGCGTCGACGCGGACGGTCTGCGCGTTCGCCGAGCGGTACGACGTCGTACCGACCGCGGGCGGGTGTCGGCTGACCTGGACCCTCGCGCTCGACGTCCGCGGGGCGTCGAAGGTGGGCATGCCGCTGGGCCGGCCGGTGATGAATGCGGTGTTCCGGCGGTTCCTCACCAACCTGCGGCGGTACACGGACGAGCGGTTCGCCGGGGCCTGAGAATTGCGGTTTGGGACCAAACCGCAACGTTTTCGGCCCCGGAGCGTGCAGTATCTGCCCAATCGACGCACCCCGACGTCCCGCCGACCCCCACCCAAAAACACGAGAAGGCGGGCCGAAGCCCACCCCCGTGCACGTCCAGCTCAGACGTTGAAGCCCAGCGCCCGCAGCTGCTCGCGGCCGTCGGGCGTGATCTTGTCGGGACCCCACGGCGGCATCCAGACCCAGTTGATCGCGACGTCGTTGACCAGGCCCTCGAGCGCCGACTCGGTCTGGTCGGTGATCACGTCGGTCAGCGGGCAGGCCGCGGAGGTCAGCGTCATGTCGAGGACGACATTGGTGCCCTCGTCGACGTGGATGCCGTAGACCAGGCCGAGGTCGACGACGTTGATGCCGAGCTCGGGGTCGACGACGTCCTTCATCGCCTCCTCGATGTCGGCGAGCGCGACGTTGGAAGACGCGTTGGTGCCGGCGAGCCCCGCCTCGGGGACCTCGGGCAGGTCGCTGTTGTCGATGGACTCGGTCATCACTTGTCTCCTCCTGCGACGACCTGCGCCGTCGCGTCCTTCCATGCCATCCACGACAGCAGCGCGCACTTCACGCGGGCCGGGAACTTCGCCACGCCGGCGAACGCGATGCCGTCCTCGAGGACGTCCTCGTCGGGGACCACCGTGCCCTTGCCCTGCATCAGGGTCAGGAACTCCTGGTGGATCGCCATCGCATCGTCGACGCTCTTGCCGACGACGAGGTCGTAGAGCACCGACGCCGAGGCCTGCGAGATCGAGCAGCCGAGGGCGTCGTACGACACGTCGGCCACGACGCCGTCGGCGACGTGGACGCGCAGGGTCACCTCGTCACCGCACGTGGGGTTGACGTGGTGCACCTCGGCCTCGTGGGCCTCGCGCAGCCCCTTGCCGTGCGGGTTCTTGTAGTGGTCGAGGATGATCTCCTGGTAGAGCGCATCCAGATCCTGGGCAGTCATCCTCAGTCCAACTTGAAGTAGGAACGGGTGTATTCCAGCGCCTCGACGAGGGCGTCGATCTCGCGCGGCTCCGTGTAGAGGTACGACGACATGCGCGTCGACGCCTGGACGCCGAAGCGGGCGTGGGCGGGCTTCGCGCAGTGGTGCCCGGCCCGGACGGCGACGCCCCGGCTGTCGAGCACCTGGGCGATGTCGTGCGGGTGGACGCCGTCGAGCTCGAACGAGATCGCGCCGCCGCGCATGGCCGCGTCGAGCGGTCCGAGGATCGTCACGCCGCGGACCGACTGCAGGCCCTCGAGCGCGTACGCCGTGATCGCCCGCTCGTGCGCGTGGATCGCGTCCATGCCGACGTGGGCGAGGTACTCGACCGCCGCGCCGAGGCCGATCGCCTCGACGATCGGCGGCGTGCCGGCCTCGAACTTGTGCGGGATGCCGGCGTAGGTCGACGCCTCCATCCGCACCGTCTCGATCATCTCGCCACCGCCGAGGAACGGCGGGAGCGCGTCGAGCACAGCCCGGGATCCCCAGAGCACACCGATGCCGGTCGGGCCGACGACCTTGTGGCCGGTGAAGGCGACCAGGTCGGGGCGCTCCTCGACCGGCATCGCAGCCAGGTCGATCGGCAACTGCGGCGCGGCCTGCGACGCGTCGACGACGACGATGGCGCCGACCGCGTGCGCGCGGCGGGTGATGTCGGCGATCGGGTTGATCGTGCCGAGCATGTTGGACACCCAGGTCAGTGAGACGACCTTGGTGCGCTCGGTGATCAGCTCGTCGATGTTCGACAGGTCGAGCAGACCCTCGTCGGTGAGCCCGAACCAGCGCAGCGTCGCACCGGTGCGCTGGGTGAGCAGCTGCCAGGGAACGATATTGGAGTGGTGCTCCATCTCGGTGATGACGACCTCGTCACCGGGGCCGACCTGCCGCTCGCCGGCCCAGGCCAGCGTGTTGGCAACCAGGTTGAGCGCCTCGGAGGCGTTCTTGGTGAAGATCACCTCGTCGCGCTCGGGCGCGCCGATGAACGCGGCCACCTTGTCGCGCGCCGCCTCGAACGCCTCCGTCGACTCCGCGCCGAGCTGGTGCATGGCGCGGGCGATGTTGGCGTTGTGCCGCTCCAGGTGGTCGACCATCGTGTCGATGACCACCTGCGGCTTCTGCGAGGTGTTGGCGCTGTCGAGATAGACCAGCGGCAGCCCGCCCGCGAGCGTGCGCTCGAGGATCGGAAAGTCCTTGCGGATGACCGCCAGCTCCGGGAGGAGCCCCTCCAGGGTCATGATCAGGCTCCGGCGGCCGCGCCGACGTACTTCTCGTAGCCGTTGGCCTCGAGCTCCTCGGCGAGCTCGGGACCGCCGGACTCGGCGACCCTGCCGGCGACGAAGACGTGGACCTGGTCGGGCTTGATGTAGCGCAGGATCCGCGTGTAGTGCGTGATCAGCAGGACGCCCTTGCCGTCGCGCTCGCGGAACCGGTTGACGCCCTCGGAGACGACCTTGAGCGCGTCGATGTCGAGGCCGGAGTCGGTCTCGTCGAGGATCGCGACCTTGGGGTCGAGCAGGTCGAGCTGGGCGATCTCGTGGCGCTTCTTCTCACCACCGGAGAAGCCCTCGTTGACCGAGCGCTGCGAGAAGGTCGGGTCGAGGTTCATCCGGTCGAGGACCGCGTTGACATCCTTGACCCAGGTGCGCAGCTTGGGCGCCTCACCGTCGATGGCGGTCTTGGCGGTGCGCAGGAAGTTGGCGACCGAGACGCCGGGGACCTCGACGGGGTACTGCATCGCGAGGAAGAGACCGGCGCGGGCGCGCTCGTCGACCGTCATCGCGAGGACGTCCTCGCCGTCGAGGGTCACCGTGCCACCGGTGATCTCGTAGCGCGGGTGGCCGGCGATGGAGTAGGCCAGCGTCGACTTGCCCGAGCCGTTGGGGCCCATGATCGCGTGGGTCTCGCCGTCCTTGATGGTCAGCGTGACGCCCTTGAGGATCTCCTTGGGACCGTCCTCGGTCTGCACCTGGACCTGCAGGTCCTTGATCTCGAGCGTGCTCATGCGGGGGTGACTCCGTTCAGGGTGGTCTCGACGTCGACGAAGACGTCGCCGTCACGTACTTCTACGGGGAAGGTGGCGACCGGCTCGGTCGCCGGGAGGCCGGTGGGCTTGCCGGTGCGCAGGTCGAAGGTGGACCCGTGCAGCCAGCACTCGATGGTGCAGTCCGCGACTTCGCCCTCGGAGAGGGAGACGGAGGCGTGGGAGCACAGGTCCTGCAGCGCGTAGACCTCGTCGCCGTCGCGCGCGATCGCGACGTCGTAGCGGTCGACGGTGACGGCGAGCGCCTCGTCGGTCGGTACGTCGCTGAGCGCGCAGGCGCGTGCGAAGGCCATCAGTCGAGCTCCGCCAGGACGTGGCGCTGGAGCTCCTCCTCGACCTGAGCCGAGAGCTTCTCGGCCAGCTCGGGGACCTCCACCTTGCGGATCAGGTCGTCGAAGAAGCCGCGCACGACGAGCTTGCGCGCCTCGGCCTCCGAGACGCCGCGCGAGCGCAGGTAGAACAGCTGCTCGTCGTCGAAGCGGCCCACCGCGGAGGCGTGGCCGGCGCCGTCGATCTCGCCGGTCTCGATCTCCAGGTTGGGGACCGAGTCGGCCTGGCAGCCCTCGGTGAGGACGAGGTTGCGGTTCTCCTCGTAGGTCTCGATGCCCTCGGCGACCTTGCGGATCAAGACGTTGCCGATCCACACGGTGTGCGCCTTCTGGCCCTGCAGCGCACCCTTGTAGACCACGTGGGACTTGGTCTTCGGGGCGTTGTGGTCGACGAAGAGCCGGTGCTCGAAGTGCTGGCCGGCGTCGGCGAAGTAGAGGCCGAAGAGCTCGGCCGAGCCGCCGGGGCCGGCGTAGTCGACATTGGTGCTGGTGCGGACCAGGTCGCCGCCGAGGGTGAACTCGAACTGGCGCAGCGTGGCGTCGCGACCCACCCGGGCGTTGATCTGCTCGGCGTGGACGGCGTCGTCGGCCCAGTCGTTGACGTGGACCAGGTCGAGCTGGGCGCCGTCGCCGACGAGCACGGTGGTGAAGCCGTTGTACGTCGTGCTGCCGGTGTGCTCGACCAGGACGACGGCCTTGGCGTGGTTGCCGACCCGGACCACGACGCGCCCGGAGACGATGTCGTCGACCGAGGTGCCGTGCAGGTGGACCCACACCGGGGAGGACAGCTCGGCCTCGGCCGCGATGTCGAGCAGGTGGGCGGTGCCGGCGTTCTTGGCCGCCAGCGCGCCGAGCCGGTCGAACGGGGCGGTGCCGCCGAGCGCGTTCGCCTCGTCGAGGGAGATCTGCGTCAGCGTCACGCCCTCGGGCAGCTCGAGCTTCTGCTCCAGGTGGGCGTCGGCGACGACGTCCTCGAGCAGGCCGCGCAGCCGCTTGAGCGGCGTGAAGCGCCAGATCTCCTCGCGCCCGGTCGGGGCGGGGTGGGCCTCGAGCGCAAAGGTCGGCTCCGGGTGGAGGTGCGACTCGACGTGCTCCATCTCCACCGCGGCCGCGGTGGTCTCGACAGCCGACATCAGCCGACCGCTCCTTCCATCTGAAGCTCGATCAGGCGGTTCAGCTCGAGGGCGTACTCCATCGGGAGCTCCTTGGCGATCGGCTCCACGAATCCGCGGACGATCATCGCCATCGCCTCGTCCTGCTCCATGCCCCGGGACATGAGGTAGAACAGCTGGTCGTCGGAGACCTTCGAGACCGAGGCCTCGTGGCCCATCGACACGTCGTCCTCGCGGATGTCGACGTAGGGGTAGGTGTCGGAGCGGCTGATCTGGTCGACCAGCAGCGCGTCGCACAGCACGTTGGACTTGGAGCCGTGCGCGCCCTCGTTGACCTGGATCAGGCCGCGGTACGACGTACGACCGCCACCGCGGGCGACCGACTTGGACAGGATCGAGCTGGAGGTGTGCGGCGCGGCGTGGACCATCTTGGCGCCGGCGTCCTGGTGCTGGCCCTCGCCCGCGAACGCGATCGACAGCGTCTCGCCCTTGGCGTGCTCGCCCATCAGGTAGACGGCGGGGTACTTCATGGTCACCTTGGAGCCGATGTTGCCGTCGACCCACTCCATCGTCGCGCCTGCCTCGCAGACCGCACGCTTGGTGACGAGGTTGTAGACGTTGTTCGACCAGTTCTGGATGGTCGTGTAGCGGCAGCGGCCGCCCTTCTTGACGATGATCTCGACGACCGCGGAGTGCAGCGAGTCGGAGGAGTAGATCGGCGCGGTGCAGCCCTCGACGTAGTGCACGTAGGCGTCCTCGTCGACGATGATCAGCGTCCGCTCGAACTGGCCCATGTTCTCGGTGTTGATCCGGAAGTAGGCCTGCAGCGGGATATCGACGTGCACACCCTTGGGGACGTAGATGAACGAGCCGCCCGACCACACCGAGGTGTTGAGCGCGGCGAACTTGTTGTCGCCGACCGGGATGACGGTGCCGAAGTACTCCTTGAAGAGCTCCTCGTGCTCCTTCAGCGCGGTGTCGGTGTCGAGGAAGATGACGCCCTGCTCCTCCAGGTCCTCGCGGATCTGGTGGTAGACGACCTCGGACTCGTACTGCGCCGCGACGCCGGCGACGAGGCGCTGCTTCTCCGCCTCCGGGATGCCGAGCTTGTCGTAGGTGTTCTTGATGTCCTCGGGCAGGTCCTCCCAGCTCTGGGCCTGCTTCTCCGTGGACCGCACGAAGTACTTGATGTTGTCGAAGTCGATCGCGCTGAGGTCGGATCCCCACGTCGGCATCGGCTTGCGGTCGAAGAGCTTGAGGCCCTTCAGCCGGAGGTCGAGCATCCAGCCCGGCTCGCTCTTCTTGCCGGAGATGTCGCGGACGACGTCCTCGTTGAGGCCGCGCTTGGCGTTGGCGCCGACGTCGTTCTTGTCGGCCCAGCCGAACTCGTAGCGACCGATCCCCTTGAGCTCCGGGTTCAGTTCTTCGATCGAGGTCATGAGGTGACCTGCTCCTTCTTCTCTCGGGACGAGACCGTTGCGATGTCGGGGATGCACGTGGTGCAGACCCCGTCGCCGTGCGCGATGGTGGCCAGGCGCTGGACGTGGGTGCCGAGCACGCGGCTGATCGCCTCGGTCTCGGCCTCGCACAGCTGGGGGAACTCGTGCGCGACGTGGGAGACCGGGCAGTGCTGCTGGCACAGCTGCTCCCCCACGACCGGCAGCTCTCGGACGGAGGCCGCGTAACCCTCGTCGGAGAAGATCATGGCGAGCACCTCGGCGGGCGAGGAGCCCGGGTGCTCGGCGGCGACCTCGGGGAAGCGCCGCTCGATGAAGGTCGCGCGCCGCTCGGCGAACGCCTTCACGGCGTCGGTGCCGCCCGTCTCGGCGAGGAAGCGCAGCGCCTCGGTGGCCAGGTCGTCGTACTGCTGGTCGAAGCCGTCGCGGCCGTGCTCGGTGAGCGCGAACACCTTCGCCGGCCGCCCCCGCCCCCGCGCACCCATCGGGCGCGGGTCGCGCGCGGTGACGATGCCGTCGGCCAGCATCTGGTCGAGGTGTCGACGCACCGCCGCGGGGGTCAGGTCGAGGCGCTCGGCGAGCGCCGCGGCCGTGGAGGGACCGTTGACCAGGATCGACCGCGCGACGCGCTGGCGCGTCGGCTGGTCGGACTCGGTCGCGAATTCCACAACACCAGTGTGCCGATAATCAGTGGGTGGGTTCAAGGAAGGGTCGCCTTACCCACACTTTTCGGCCGGGTCGAACTGTTGCGGTTTGGTCCCAAACCGCAACCGCGAGGGCCCGAATATTGCGGTTTGGGACCAAACCGCAGAGGTTTCTCCCCCGCTACGTTGCCGTTGGACTGGTATGCCGAAGCCACACCAAACCCGCGACCGGCAGCACCAGCGGCAGGAATCCGTAGCCCTGGCCGAAGTGCGACCACACCGTCTTGTCCGGGAAGAGGTCGGTCGCGAGGTAGCTCAGCGTCCCGACCGACAGCACGCCGAGCAGCTCGATGGTCACCGCGATGCCGGCGATCCGCCAGCCGGTCCGGCCGCCGAGCAGCAGGCAGGTGGTCGCCACCAGGTAGAGGACGGCGGCGACCAGCGACAGCGAGTACGCCAGCGGCGCCTTGCCCGGCTCGAGGCCCAGCTGGACGGCGGAGCGCCCGGTCGCAGCGACCGCGAACAGGCCGTAGACGAAGACCAGCGCCCGACCCCAGCCGTGCGACAACGCCGCCACCTCGCCGCGCTCCCCCGCCCCCTCGGCCCCCGAGGCACCCGGAACGTCAGGCATGCGGACCTCCCCACACATCCCACAGCCGCAGCTCCAGCCCCGCCACCGTCACGACCGCGAGCAGCAGGATCGTCGTCCCCACGCGCGAGCGCTCGGCGAGCGAGAAGAACGCCGCGACGACCGGGATGATCGCGTTGGTGACCAGATAGCTCACGAAGACGGCGCCCTCGATGTCGCGGCTGGTGCGCGAGAGCGCCACCACCCCGACGACGAGCTGGACGAGCATGAGCAGCTCGACGACGGCCAGCGCGATGTAGTGGGAGTCCTGCGCGGCGCGGTCGCGGATCAGGTCGACGACGAGGAGCACCGCGGCCAGGCCGGCGACGACGAGCGCCGCGCCGTAGAGCCAGGAAGTCACGGCCGCCAGCGTAGGGCGCGCGGCGGCGGCGAAACAAAGCGCCATCGAAGAGGCCTCTCGCGCAAGAATCTTGTGCCGCAGCGCAACTCACGTTGCTTACGTGACGCCGATCACCCCACGTACGGTTTCTCGTCGTGACTTCCACACCGCCCGTCGCCCCGTCGGCCCCGGCCGTCTCCCTCGGCGCCCAGCTCACCCGCCGCAAGCCCGTCGAGCGCCTGGTCGCCGACGCCGGCAGCGGCGAGGGCGGGACGCTGCGCCGCACGCTCGGCGTCTGGCACCTGACCATGATCAGCATCGGCGCGACGCTCGGCACCGGCATCTTCGTGGTGCTCGGCGAGGCGGTCCCGGTGGCCGGCCCCGCGGTCGTCATCTCGTTCGTGCTCGCGGGCGTCATCGCCCTGCTCTCGGCCCTGTCGTACGCCGAGCTGGCCGGCATGATCCCGGCCGCCGGCTCGTCGTACTCCTACTCGTACGCGACGCTCGGCGAGCTCGCCGCGTGGGTCTGCGGCTGGTGCCTCATCCTCGAGTACGGCGTCTCGGTGGCCGCGGTCGCCGTCGGCTGGGGCCAGTACGTCAACGAGCTCCTCGACGCGACGCTCGGCGTCACCATCCCCGACGCCTGGAGCCAGCCGCCGGGCGCCGGCGGCTACTTCAACGTCCCCGCGCTGGTGGTCGTCGTCCTCGCGACCCTGGTCCTGCTCCGGGGCGTCACCGAGAGCGCCCGGGTCAACACCGTGATGGTGGTCGTGAAGATCCTCGCGCTGCTGCTGTTCTGCTCGATCGCGTTCACCGCCTTCCGCGCGGGCAACATGACCCCGCTCTTCCCGCTCGGACTGGCCGGCATGAGCTCCGGCGCGGCGACGCTGTTCTTCTCCTACATCGGCTTCGACGCCGCCTCCACCGCCGGCGAGGAGGCGCGCAACCCGCAGCGCGACCTGCCGCGGGCGATCATGCTGTCGCTCGGCATCGTCACGGTCCTCTACTGCCTGGTCGCGCTGGCCGCGGTCGGCGCACTGCCGTGGCGCCGGTTCGAGGGCACCGAGGCCGCGCTCGCCCGGATCGTCGACAACGCGGGCGGCGGCTCGCTCGCGGTGGGGCTACTGTCGCTGGGCGCGGTCGTCGCCATCGCGAGCGTGGTGCTGACCGTGCTCTACGGCCAGATCCGGATCCTGTTCGCGATGTCGCGCGACGGCCTGGTGCCCCCGATCTTCGCCCGGGTCGACCGGCGTACCGGCGTCCCGCGTGCCAACACCCTGGTCGTCGGCCTCTTCGTCAGCGTCCTCGCCGCCTCGATCCCGCTCGGCGAGCTCGCCAACGCCACCTCGATCGGGACGCTCTTCGCGTTCGCCCTGGTCAACGTCGCCGTCCTGACCCTGCGGCGGACGCGCCCCGACCTGCCGCGGGCGTTCCGGGTGCCGTTCGCGCCCGTCGTACCGATCGCGGGGGCGCTGCTCTGCTGCTACGCGATGCTCAGCCTCGGCCTGTCCACCTGGGTCGTCTTCCTCGGCTGGATGGTGCTCGGCCTGGCCCTGTACGCCGGCTACGGCCGCCACCACTCGCGCCTCAACTCCGACACAATGGGCGCATGCAGCTCGACCAGCTCGACCGACTGATCATCGGCGTCCTCCTCGAGGACGGACGAGCGACCTTCGCCCAGATCGGCGACCAGGTCGGGCTGTCCGCGCCCGCAGTCAAGCGACGGGTCGACCGGCTCGTGTCGTCCGGCGCCATCACCGGCTTCACGGTGCGGGTCGACCCGGCCGTCGTCGGCTGGTCGACGGAGGGGTACGTCGAGATCTACTGCCGCGGCTCGACGACGCCCGGCGAGATCCTCAAGGCCGTCGACAAGCATCCCGAGGTGGTGTCGGCCTCGACGGTCACCGGCGAGGCCGACGCGATCCTGCACATCCTCGCCGCCGACATCCGGCACTTCGAGCAGGTCGTCGAGCGGATCGCGAGCGAGCCGTTCATGGTCCGCACCAAGAGCGAGCTGGTCCTGTCGCCGCTGGTCCGGCGCGAGCAGGGCAGCCTCCCCTCGTAAGCCAACCGCATCCCGCGCAACGGATCACTCATTGTGGCTGATTCGACGCAACAGATCGCCATAGATTGGCAACGCGCGCCTCTCGATCGTGCGTCGCCCCGGCAATAGCGTGAGCCCGTGACCGAAACCGTTGATCTCGTCGTCGCGGCCTGGCAGGCCGACGGCCCGCTGCGCGACGTCCCCGCCGCGCTCGCGGCGCTGGACGCCGCCGCGGCCGACGCCGCCGCCCAGGGCGTGCGGCTGCTCGTGTGCCCCGAGCTGACCCTCACCGGCTACGACATCGGCGCCTACGCCGCCGAGCTCGCCGAGCCCGCCGGCGGCCCGATGGCCCAGGCGGTCGCCGCCATCGCACAGGAGCGCGGCCTCGCGATCGCCTGGAGCTGGCCCGAGCGCGACGGCGACGTCGTCCACATCTCCGCCGAGCTGGTCGACCGCGACGGCACCGTCCTCGCCCGTCACCGCAAGGCCCACCTCTACGGCCCCGACGAGGCGGCCGCCTACGTCCCCGGCGACGGCCACCCGGTCGTCGCGGCGCTCGACGGCTACAACGTCGGCCTCTTGGTCTGCTACGACGTCGAGTTCCCCGAGCAGGTCCGGCTGGTCGCGCTCGAGGGCGCCGACGTCCTCGCCTGCCCGACCGCGCTGATGGACCCCTACGAGACGGTGAGCAGCCTCCTCGTCCGCGCCCGCGCCTACGAGAACCAGATGGCGGTCGTCTACGCCAACCGCGCCGGCACCGAGAACGAGCTGACCTACTGCGGCAGCAGCTGCATCGTCGGCGCCGACGGCGTCGACCTCGCCCGCGCCGACGACCAGGCCGCCCTCGTCGTCGGCACGATCACCGCCGCCGCGCTCGCCGACGCCCGGCGCGCCAACACCCACCTGGCCGACCGCCGGCCCGACGTCTACCGAGGCCTGAACCGATGACCACCGCACAGACCACCCCCGACGCCCCCACCCAGCACGACGCCGGCGTGACCATGCTCGGCCCCGACTTCCCGTTCTCCTACGACGAGCTGCTCGAGAGCCCCGCCGGCCTCGGCTCGATCCCGGCCGACCACCACGGCCGTGAGGTCGCGATCGTCGGCGGCGGGCTGTCGGGCATCGTGACGGCGTACGAGCTGATGCGCCTGGGCCTGCGGCCCGTGATCTACGAGGCCGACCAGATCGGCGGCCGCCTCCGGTCGCAGCCGTTCGGCGGCCCCCACGGCCCGATCGCCGAGCTCGGCGGCATGCGCTTCCCGCTCTCGTCCAAGGCGCTCTTCCACTACATCGACAAGGTCGGGCTGCGGACCTCGCCCTTCCCCAACCCGCTGTCCGAGGCGACCCCGAGCACGGTCATCGAGCTCGAGGGCCGCTCGCACTACGCACGCACCTACGACGACCTGCCGGCCTTCCTCAAGGACGTCGCCGACGCCTGGTACGAGGCGCTCCTCGAGGTCGGCTTCGCAGACATGCAGAAGGCGCTCGCCGACCGCGACGTCCCGCGGATCAAGGAGCTGTGGGACGAGCTGGTGCTGGCGCTCGACGAGGAGACCTTCTCCGGCTTCCTCGCCAACAGCAAGGCGTTCCAGTCGCGGTCGTTCAAGCACCGGGAGGCGTTCGGCCAGGTCGGCTTCGGCACCGGCGGCTGGGACACCGACTTCCCGAACTCGATGCTCGAGATCCTGCGCGTCATCTTCACCAACGCCGACGAGGACCACCAGATGATCCACGGCGGCGCGCAGGCGCTGCCGGTCGGCCTCTGGAGCGCCACGCCCGACTGCGCGCACTGGCCCGCCGGCACCAGCCTGGAGAGCCTGCACGGCGGCTCCCCGATGCCGGGCGTCGCGCGGATCATGCCGGCCGACGGCGACCGGTTCGAGATCACCGACCGCTGGGGCACCGCCCGGACCTACGACGCCGTCGTCGTCACCTGCCAGGTCTGGCTGCTGTCCGCGCGGATCGACGTCGACGAGTCGCTGTTCCCCTCAGAGCTGTGGACCGCGATGGAGCGGACCCACTACATGCAGTCGTCGAAGACCTTCGTCCGCGTCGACCGGCCGTTCTGGAAGGACGTCGACCCCGACACCGGCCGCGACGTCATGAGCATGACGCTGACCGACCGGCTCAGCCGGGCGACGTACCTGCTCGAGGACGACGGCGCCGCGTCGATCTGCCTGTCCTACACCTGGAACGACGACGCGCTGAAGTGGCTGGCGCTGCCGGTCGAGGAGCGGGTCCGGCTGCAGCTGCACTCGCTGCGCAAGATCTACCCGGGCGTCGACATCGCCTCGCACATCGTCGGCGACCCGATCACCGTCTCGTGGGAGTCCGACCCCAACTTCATGGGCGCCTTCAAGGCCAACCTGCCGGGGCACTACCGCTACCAGCGCCGGCTGTTCGCGCACTTCGTCCAGGAGCACCTGCCCGCTCACCAGCGCGGCATCTTCCTCGCCGGCGACGACATCTCGTGGACCGCGGGCTGGGCCGAGGGCGCCGTCACCACCGCGCTCAACGCGGTGTGGGGCATCGTCCACCACTTCGGCGGCGCGAGCGCCCCGGAGAACCCCGGCCCGGGCGACCGGTTCGCGGAGCTGGCGCCGGTCGAGCTGCCGGGCGGGTGAGATCACACGGGACCGGATGCCGGAGGCACGAGGGGCCGTTCCTAGACTGTCGCCGTGCCAAGCCCTTCTGACCACGCCGTCGAGGTCGACGGCCTGGTGATGCGGTACGGCGACACCGTGGCCGTCGACGGCCTGTCGCTCACCGTGCAGCGCGGCACCATCACCGCCGTGCTCGGCCCCAACGGAGCCGGCAAGACCACCACGCTGGAGACCTGCGAGGGCTACCGGCGCGCACAGGGCGGGACGGTGCGCGTCCTCGGCCTCGACCCGGTCCGGCAGCGGCGCGAGCTGCTCCCCCGGATCGGCGTGATGCTGCAGTCCGGCGGCGCCTGGAGCGGCGCGCGCGCCGAGGAGATGCTGCGGCACTTCGCGCGGCTGCACGCGCACCCGCTCGACATCGGCGTACTGATGGAGCGGCTGGCGCTGCACGAGTGCGGGCGGACGCCGTACCGACGGCTGTCGGGGGGCCAGCAGCAGCGCCTCGGCCTGGCGCTCGCGCTGGTCGGACGGCCGGAGCTGGTGTTCGTCGACGAGCCCACCGCCGGCATGGACCCCCAGATCCGCCGCGCCGTGTGGGAGCTGCTCGAGGAGCTGCGGCGCGACGGCGTGACCGTCGTCCTCACCACGCACTACCTGGAGGAGGCCGAGCGCCTCGCCGACCAGGTCCACATCGTCGACCGCGGCAGGCTGGTCGCCAGCGGGACGCCGCTCGAGCTCACCCGCGGCGGCACCGTCGCCACCCTGCGGATCGTCGTGACCCAGCCGTTCCCGCCGGGTGCTCCCGACGAGCTGGCCGCTCGCCTCGGCGCCGGCACCGAGCTGACCCAGCTCGACCCGCTGAGCATCCAGCTGTCCGGCCCGGCCGACAGCTCGACCCTCGCCACCGTGGCCGCCTGGTGCGCGAGCCACGACGTGCTGCCGGAGTCCCTGTCGCTCGGCCAGCGCAACCTCGAGGACGTCTTCCTCGAGCTGACCGGACGGGAGACCCTCTCGTGAGCACCTTCGCCCCCGCACCCGGCGCCGCGCCCGCCGTACGCCAGCTGCTGACGCAGGCCGGGATGGAGGCGCGGCTGATGCTGCGCAACGGCGAGCAGCTGCTGCTCGCCGTCGTGATCCCGGTGATCGTGCTCGTCGGCGCGGTCCGGGGCGTCGAGAAGGTCGGCTTCGACCTCGGCGGCAAGCCGATCGACGTCCTCACGCCCGGTGTGCTCGCGCTGGCGACCATGTCCACGGCGTTCACCTCGCTGGCGATCGCGACCGGCTTCGAGCGGCGCTACGGCGTCCTCAAGCGCCTCGGGACCGCTCCCCTGTCCCGCGCGACCCTGCTCGGCGGCAAGGTGCTGGCTCTGCTGCTCGTCGAGGTCTTCCAGTTCGTGGTGATCGGCGGGGTCGGGCTGGCGCTGGGCTGGACCGGCCCTGCGGGCGTGGGCGGCGTGCTCGCCGTCCTGCTGGCCGCGCTGTGCGGCACCGCGGCGTTCGCCGCCCTCGGCATGCTGCTCGCCGGGTCGCTGCGCGCCGAGGCGACCCTCGCCGCGGCGAACCTCGTCTACCTGCTGCTCCTCGCCGGCGGCGCCGTCGTCCTGCCGGCCGACCAGTACGGCGGCCTCGGCGACGTCGTCCGCTGGCTGCCCTCCGGGGCGCTCGGCGAGGCGATGCGCTCGGCCTGCGACGGCGCGGTCGCCGTACGGGACCTGGTCGTGCTCGTGGCGTGGGCCGTCCTCGGCTCCGCGCTGACCGCCCGAACCTTCAAGTGGGAGTGATCGTGTCCACCACGTTCCGCATCGTCGACCTCCAGCCCGCGCTGGCGGCCCGGACCGTGCCGCTCGCCTGGGCGAACCTGGTCGCGAACATCCTGATCGTGGTGACCGGCGGCGCGGTTCGGCTGACCGGCTCGGGACTGGGCTGCCCGACCTGGCCGAAGTGCACCGACCAGTCCTACACCGCCCACAGCGCGCTCGGCGTCCACGGTGTCATCGAGTTCGGCAACCGGCTGCTGACCTACGTGCTGCTCTTCATCGCGCTCGCCTTCGTCGTCGCCGTCTGGCGGCGCGCCGACCGGGTGCGGACGCTGGGCCTGGTCGTGCTCGGCGGCATCCCGGCGCAGGCCGTCGTCGGCGGCATCACCGTGCTGACCGACCTCAACCCGTGGATCGTCGCCGGGCACCTGCTGGTGTCGATGGCGATGGTCGGCGTCTGCACGTCGATCATCGACGACCTCACCGGTCCCGCGCGGTCGACTGCGTCCGCCGGGTCCCGGCGGCTCGCCTGGGCCACCTTCGCCGTCGGCTGGGTCGTGCTGTGGCTCGGCACCGTCGTCACCGGCTCCGGCCCCCACTCCGGCGACCTCTCCTCACGCCGTACCGGGCTCAACCCGGAGGTCGTCTCCCACGTCCACGGCTTCTCCGTGTGGCTGCTCGTGGCGCTGACGGTGGCGCTCGTGGTCGCGTCCCGACGCTCGGGCGACCGGTGGGTGGCGACCTTCGCGTCGGCGCTGCTGGTGGTCGAGCTGGCCCAGGGACTGATCGGCTACGTGCAGTTCTTCACCGACCTGCCGGAGATCCTCGTCGGGGCGCACATGCTCGGCGCGGCGCTGGTCGCGGCGGGGCTGGCGCGGGTGGTCGTGACGACCCGCGCGCGGGTCGGCGCGGTCTGATCCGGCTCGGCCTAGATGTTCCGCTCAGCCGAACATCTGGGGCGAAACCGTTGCGGTTTGGTCCCAAACCGCAACATTCCGGCCCTCGGACGTGCGGTCTTTGCCCAAACGAAACCTGTTCCACCCGCCCGGATCGGCCCCCGCGGACACCCCTGCCGCCCGAACCGCCACTCGGTGCCCCCTCCATCCCTCGCCCCGCACCCGACAGAAGGCTGCGGCGGGAACACCGCCGAGAAGGCGCAGGGAGCGAGGCACGAGCGACCGGAGCCGACGAAGGCGGTGGCTCCCGTCGCGCCGACGTCCTGCCGCCAGCGATCAAGGCGCCGAGACGACGTCAACAGCGAGCGCGGCAGCGCGGCGCGAGGAACGAGCGACGCGCTCGCGCCAGACAAGCTAGTGCAGCAGCGGGTCGATCGCCACGGCCACGAACAGCAGCGACAGATACAGGTTCGACGAGTGGAACAGCCGCATCGGCTGCAGCACGCTCAGCTCGTCCGACGTCTTCGCCCGCCGGTGCAGCCCGTGCGCCTGCACCAGGAAGACCGCGCCGAGGACGACGGCGACGACCGGGTACAGCAGTCCGGTAGAGGCGACCGGCCAGAGCAGCAGCGACGTCGCGACCATGACCCAGCTGTAGATCACGATCTGCAGCGCGACCACGCGCGCCGACTTCACGACGGGCAGCATGGGTACGTCGACCTGCGCGTAGTCCTCGCGGTAGCGCAGCGCGAGCGCCCAGGTGTGCGGCGGCGTCCAGAAGAAGACGACCGCGAAGAGTACGATCGGCACCCAGGAGAGCTCGTTGGTGACGGCGGTCCAGCCGATCAGGGCCGGGAAGCAGCCGGCGATGCCGCCCCAGACGATGTTCTGGGTCGTACGACGCTTGAGCAGCATCGTGTAGACGAAGACGTAGAAGGCGTTGGCCGCGACCGACAGCACCGCCGACAGCGGGTTGACCCAGAGCGCCAGGATGACGGTCGACAACACGCCGAGGACGACGCCGAACACGAGCGCAGCGCCGGGCGACACGATGTGCCGGGGCAGCGCCCGCCGGCGGGTACGACGCATCTGCTCGTCGATGTCGCGGTCGTAGACGCAGTTGAAGACGGACGCCGACCCGGCGGAGAAGGTCCCGCCCACGACGGTCCAGATCACCAGCCCCAGCTCGGGCACGCCGCGGGCGGCGAAGAACATGACCGGCACGGTGGTGAGGAGCAGCAGCTCGATGACGCGCGGCTTGGTGAGGCCGACGTAGGCCATCACCACATCGCGGAACGTCGCCTTCTGCGGTCCGTCGTCTCCGGCGAGCAGCTCGCGGCTGGTCGGGTCGACGTAGGTCACAGGAGTCCTCGCTGAAAGGGGTCGAAGCGCACTGAGTGTATCCCGTGGGTCTCCGGCTTCCGGCACCCAGCCGGTGTCAGGCTCACCACGTCGCTCGGTAGGCTCGACACCATGATCCCGGAGCTCGAGTGGACCGACCTCGACCGCAAGGCTGTTGACACCGCCCGCGTCCTCGCGATGGACGCCGTCCAGAAGGTCGGCAACGGGCATCCCGGCACCGCGATGAGTCTGGCCCCGGCGGCGTACCTGCTCTTCCAGAAGGTCATGCGCCACGACCCGGCCGACCCGGACTGGATGGCGCGCGACCGCTTCGTCCTCTCCTGTGGCCACTCCTCCATCACGCTCTACACCCAGCTCTTCCTCGGCGGCTTCGGCCTCGAGCTCGGCGACCTCGAGGCGCTGCGCACCTGGGACAGCAAGACCCCGGGCCACCCGGAGTACGGCCACACCGCCGGCGTCGAGGTCACCACCGGCCCGCTCGGCCAGGGCATCGCCAACGCGGTCGGCATGGCGATGGCCGCGCGCCGCGAGAAGGGCATGCTCGACCCCGAGGCCGGCGACGGCCCGTCGCTGTTCGACCACCACGTCTACGTGATCGCCTCCGACGGCGACCTCGAGGAGGGCGTGAGCAGCGAGGCGTCGTCGATCGCCGGCACCCAGGAGCTCGGCAACCTCACGGTCATCTACGACGCCAACCGGATCTCGATCGAGGGCGACACCCACATCGCGTTCAACGAGGACGTCGCGAAGCGCTACGAGGCCTACGGCTGGCACGTCCAGACCGTCGACTGGACCGGCAACGACCACTCCGACCTGGCCAACTACCAGGAGGACGTCCCGGCGCTGCACGCCGCGATCCGCGCCGCCGACGACGTCAAGGACCAGCCGTCGCTGATCGTCCTCAAGACCGTCATCGCCTGGCCCGCGCCCAACGCCCAGAACACCGAGGCCGCCCACGGATCGGCGCTCGGCGCCGACGAGGTCGCGGCCACCAAGAAGGTCCTCGGCTTCGACCCCGACAAGTCCTTCCAGGTGCCGGCCGACGTCCTCGCCCACACCCGCAGCCTGATCGAGCGCGGCAAGGCCTGGGGCGCCGCCTGGGACAAGGAGTACGACGCGTGGGCCGGCGCCCACCCCGAGAGCGCCGCCCTGCTCCACCGGATCAAGGAGCGCCGGCTGCCCGACGGCATCGAGGGCGTCCTGCCGGTGTTCGAGGCCGACGCCAAGGGCGTTGCTACCCGCGCCGCGTCCGGCAAGGTCATCAACGCCGTCGCCGCGGTCATGCCCGAGCTCTGGGGCGGCTCGGCCGACCTGGCCGGCTCCAACAACACCACGATCAAGGACGCGCCGTCCTTCCTGCCGGTCGACCGCTCGGTCGAGGAGTGGAAGGGCGACCCCTACCAGGGCCGCGTGCTCCACTTCGGCATCCGCGAGCACGGCATGGGCGCGATCATGAACGGCATCGCCGTCCACGGCGGCACCCGCGTCTTCGGCGGCACCTTCCTCACCTTCTCCGACTACATGCGCGGCGCGGTCCGCGTCGGCGCGCTGATGAAGGCGCCGGTCGTCTACGTCTGGACCCACGACTCCATCGGTCTCGGCGAGGACGGCCCGACCCACCAGCCGATCGAGCACCTCGCCGCGCTGCGCGCGATCCCGGGCCTCGACATCATCCGCCCGGCCGACGCCAACGAGACCGCCGCGGCCTGGCTTCAGGTCCTGCGCAACAGCGACCGCCCGGCGGGCCTGATCCTGAGCCGCCAGAACGTCCCGACGTTCCCGCGCGGCGTCGACGGCTTCGCCACCACCGACAACGTGGCCAAGGGCGGCTACGTGCTGATCGACTCCGAGGGCGGCCAGCCCGACGTCGTCCTGATCGCGACCGGCTCCGAGGTCCAGTACGCCGTCGCCGCGCGCGAGCAGCTCGCCGCCGAGGGCATCGGCGCGCGGGTCGTCTCGCTCCCCTGCCTGGAGTGGTTCGAGGCGCAGACCCAGGCCTACCGCGACTCCGTCATCCCGCCGACCGTCAAGGCGCGCGTCTCCGTCGAGGCGGGCGTCAAGCAGGGCTGGCGCGAGTACGTCGGCGACGCCGGCCGGATCGTCAGCATCGACCACTACGGCGCCAGTGCCGACGCCGCCACCCTGTTCCGGCAGTTCGGGTTCACGCCCGAGGCCGTGACCCAGGCGGCCCGCGAGAGCATCGCCGCGGCGGCCCGCGACTGACCCAGCACCACCACCGCACGAGGAGGATCTCATGACCGATCGACTGAAGGCCCTCGCTGACGCGGGGGTGTCCATCTGGCTCGACGACCTGTCCCGCGAGCGGATCGAGAGCGGCAACCTCGCCGAGCTCGTCGCGGAGCGGTCCGTCGTGGGCGTGACCACCAACCCCACCATCTTCGCGAGCGCGATCTCCGACGGCGAGCGCTACGACGCGCAGGTGCGCGACCTGGTCGCCGGCGGCGCCGACGTCGACAAGGTGATCTTCGAGCTCACCACCGACGACGTCCGCAACGCCTGCGACGTGCTCGCGCCCGTCGCCGCCGCGCACCACGCCGACGGCCGGGTCTCCATCGAGGTGGAGCCGACGCTGGCCAACGACACCGACGCCACCATCGTGTCCGCGAAGGCGCTGTGGGCGGCGGTCGACCGGCCCAACGCGCTGATCAAGATCCCGGCGACGCTCGAGGGGCTGCCCGCGATCACCGCCTGCATCGGGGCCGGCATCAGCGTCAACGTCACCCTCATCTTCTCCGTCGAGCGCTACCGCGCGGTGATGGACGCCTACCTCGCCGGCCTCGAGCAGGCGCGCGACGCCGGCATCGACCTGTCGACGATCCAGTCCGTGGCGTCCTTCTTCGTCTCGCGCGTCGACACCGAGGTCGACCAGCGGCTCGAGAAGATCGGCACCGACGAGGCGCTCGCGCTGCGGGGCCAGGCGGCCGTCGCCAACGCCCGGCTCGCCTACGCCGCCTTCGAGGAGGTGCTCGCGACCAGCCGCTGGCAGGCGCTCGCCGAGGCCGGCGCCAACCCGCAGCGACCGCTGTGGGCCTCGACCGGCGTGAAGAACCCGGCCTACCCCGACACCCTCTACGTCACCGACCTGGTCGTCGCCGACACGGTCAACACGATGCCCGAGAAGACGCTGCTGGCGTTCGCCGACCACGGCGAGGTCGAGGGCGACCAGGTCACCGGCCGGGCCGCCGACGCGCACGACCTGTTCGACGGGCTGCGGGCCGTCGGCATCGACCTCGACGACGTCTTCCTCGTCCTCGAGGCCGAGGGCGTCGACAAGTTCAAGAAGTCGTGGGACGAGCTGGTCGCCACCGTCGAGGCGCAGATGGCGTCGTCGGGAACGGCCGGAGCCTGACGCGTGGCGGCTGCTCCCGTCGACCCGCGGACCACGGCCGCCTGGGCGTCCCTCTCGGGGATCGCCGACGGCTTCACGCCCGAGCTCCGGGGCTGGTTCGCCGACGACCCCACCCGCACGGAGCGGTTCTCCTACGACGCCGGTGACCTCCGCGTCGACCTGTCCCGCAACCTGGTCGACGCGAAGATCCTCGACGCCCTCGTCGCGCTCGCCGAGGAGGTCGAGCTGCCCGCGCGGCGCGACGCGATGTTCCGCGGCGAGCACATCAACGTCACCGAGGACCGCGCGGTGCTCCACACCGCGCTGCGCCAGCCGGTCGACGTCGACATCGAGGTCGGCGGCAAGGACGTCGTCGACGACGTCCACGCCGTCCTGCGCCGGGTCTACGCGTTCGCGCGCGACGTCCGCTCCGGCACCTGGCGCGGCTCGACCGGGCGGCAGATCGCGACGGTCGTCAACATCGGCATCGGCGGGTCCGACCTCGGCCCGGTCATGGCCTACGAGGCGCTGCGCCCGTACGTCCAGGACGGCCTCGAGTGCCGGTTCATCAGCAATATCGACCCGACCGACGCCGCACAGACGCTGGAGGGCCTCGACCCGGAGACGACGCTGTTCATCGTCTCCAGCAAGACCTTCGGGACGCTCGAGACGCTGACCAACGCACGCCTGTGCCGGTCCTGGCTGCTCGACGGCATCCGTGCGGTCGACGCCTCGGCGCCGGCCGACCCGGCGATCGTGGCCCGCCACTTCGTCGCGGTGTCGACGGCACTCGACAAGGTCGCGGAGTTCGGCATCGACCCGGCCAACGCCTTCGGGTTCTGGGACTGGGTCGGCGGCCGCTACTCCGTCGACTCCGCCATCGGGACGTCGCTCGCCGTGGCCATCGGGCCCGACCGCTTCCAGGAGTTCCTGGGCGGCTTCCACGCCATCGACGAGCACTTCCGTACGACGCCGCTGGCCGCCAACGTCCCGGTCCTGATGGGCATGCTCAACGTCTGGTACTCCAACTTCCTCGGCGCGCAGTCCCACGCCGTGCTGCCCTACGCGCAGTCGCTGCACCGGTTCCCGGCGTACCTGCAGCAGCTGACCATGGAGTCCAACGGCAAGAGCGTGCGCTGGGACGGCACCCCGGTCACCACGACCACGGGCGAGGTGTTCTGGGGCGAGCCGGGCACCAACGGCCAGCACGCCTTCTACCAGCTCATCCACCAGGGCACCCGGCTGATCCCGGCCGACTTCATCGCCTTCGCGACGCCGACCCACCCGCTGCAGGACGGCGCGACCGACGTCCACGAGCTGCTGCTCGCCAACTTCCTGGCGCAGACCAAGGCGCTGGCGTTCGGCAAGACGGCCGACGAGGTGCGTGCCGAGGGCACGCCCGAGGCGATCGTCCCGGCGCGGGTCTTCCCCGGCAACCGGCCGACGACGTCGATCATGGCGCCGGCGCTGACCCCGGCCGTCCTCGGACAGCTGATCGCGCTCTACGAGCACATCACGTTCACCCAGGGCGTGGTGTGGGGCATCGACAGCTTCGACCAGTGGGGCGTCGAGCTCGGCAAGCAGCTCGCGCTGCAGATCGCGCCCGCGCTCGACGGCGACGCCGTCGTGCTCGCCGCGCAGGACCCCTCCACCCAGGCGCTGATCCGCTACTACCGGGAGCACCGAACGCGATGACCGAACGTCCCGCCCCGCTCGTCGAGGTCCACCCCGACGCCGACACCCTCGCGACCGCCGTCGCGGGCGAGCTCCTCAACCGGATCGCCGACGCCCAGGCCGCGGGCCACGTCCCCGACATCGGGCTCACCGGCGGCACCATCGCCGACGCGATCCACCGCGAGATCGCCCGCCTGGCGCCGGCCTCCGGCGTCGACTGGGGAGCCGTGACCTTCTGGTTCGGCGACGAGCGCTACGTCCCCGCGGGCTCCCCTGACCGCAATGTCGCCCAGGCGCGCGCGGCCTTCCTCGACGAGGTCGGCAGCCACCGGGTCTACTCGGCGCCCGCCTCCGACGAGGCCGCGACGGTCGAGGAGTCCGCGACCACCTACGGCGACACGATCCGCAGCGAGGGGCGCGGCGACTTCGACGTCCTCATGCTCGGCGTCGGGCCCGACGGCCACATCGCCTCGCTCTTCCCGGGGCATCCGGGGCTCGACGTGGTCGATGCGATCACCGCGCCGATCGTCGACTCGCCCAAGCCGCCGCCGTCCCGGGTGACGCTGACCTTCGAGGCGCTCAACCGCGCGCAGTCGGTCTGGTTCCTCGTCAGCGGCGACGCCAAGGCCGACGCCGTACGACGGGCGCTCGCCGACGAGGGCAGCCTCGCCGAGACGCCCGCCCGAGGTGTCGCGGGCAAGGCCGAGACGGTCTGGTTCCTGGACCACGAGGCCGCCAGCGCCCTGTGAGTCGGGGCTAGAGCATCCCCTGGGTGGCCTTGCGGACCGTCCGGACGTGCTCGGCCGCCCGCTTGCTCGCCAGCCGGGCGTCCTGGGCCTCGACGGCCTCGACGATCGACTCGTGGTGGCCCTCGGTGTCGACGCCGGTCTTGCCGCCGGTGAGCCAGAAGAGCCGTCGTACGTGATGCTGCAGCGGCGTCATCAGCCGCGCCAGGATGTCGTGATGGGCCGCGTCGATGAGGGCCTGGTGAAAGCCCGCGTCGATGGCGCGGTGCTCGCTCGCGTCGAGCGGGACGCCGGTCGTGAGGAAGGTGTGCAGCAGCGCCAGGTCGTCGTCCGTGCGGCGCTGGGCCGCGAAGCCCGCGAGCCGCGCCTCCAGCACCTCGCGCCCGTCGAAGACCTCCTCGACGGAGGTGGCGTCGATGTCGGTCGCGAAGGCCCCGCGCCGCGGCTCGACCCGGATCAGTCCCTCGATGGTCAGCCGCAGGATCGCCTCGCGCACCGGCACCCGTGACACGCCGAGGTCGGTCGACAGGTTGCGCTCGTGGAGCCGCTCGCCGGGCGCGATCTGCCCGATGACGATCAGCTCGCGGACGGCGTCGGTCACCTCGTCGCTCAGCGACCGGTGCCCTCCGCCGATGTCGGCCAGCGCGCTCATCTCGTCCTCTCCGGACCGGCTCTCGGCGATCCGCATTTTCCTGGCCCGGGGCCATTTACATCGGGTCATCCTAGCCTTATGGTCGCTGGTATACCAGAGTTGGTATACCGAATACCCAGGAGGGTTTAGATGTCCAAGAAAGTTGCGGGGGTCCTCCCCCTCGTCCCGGTGGTCCTGCTGATCGCCGGCGTGCCCGTGTTCTCGGGCGACTACCGGATCGGCCCCTTGCCGGCCATCGGCTCGTGGTTCCTCTTCTGGGTGCTCGTCGGACCGTTCTTCGTCCTCGCCGCCGACCTCATCAACCGCCGCCACGAGGGGGACGAGCTCTGATGGCCGTCGCGATCATCGTCATCACCCTGGCCCTCGCCGGGCTGATCGGCATCATGTCCCGCCGCCGCGCGGTGGCCGGCGACCTCACCAGCTGGAGCATCGGCGGCCGGTCCTTCGGCACCGTGCTCTTCTGGGTGCTCGCCGCCGGCGAGATCTACTCGACCGCCACCTTCCTCGGCGCCTCGGGCGGCGCCTACAGCATCGGCGCCGCGGCGATGTGGACGACGGCGTACGGCACCATCGCGATGTGCCTCGGCTACCTCTACCTGCCGCGGCTGTGGCGCTACGCCAGCAACCACGGCCTGATGACCCAGGCCGACTACTTCGCCCACCGCTTCGGCAGCCGCTGGATCGGCGCCGCCTTCGGCGTCGTCGGCGTCGCGTTCATGATCCCCTACATCGAGATCCAGCTGCTCGGCTTCGGCCAGATCATCGAGGTCACCACCAAGGGCGCGCTCCCCCGCGAGACGAGCATGCTCGTCGCCTTCGCGGTCGTCGCCGTCTTCGTCTTCCTGTCCGGCATGCACGCCACCGCGCTGGTGTCGATCCTCAAGGACATCCTGATGGTGGCCGCCATCGTCATCGTCGGCGTCTGGATCCCGATCCACTACTTCGGCTCCTACGCCCACGTCGTCGACAAGGTGCAGCAGACCCACCCCGGACTGCTCTCCCTCACCGGCCTCACCCCGCAACACACCCCGCTGTGGATGATGACGACGCTGATCGGCTCCGGCCTGGCCTTCTTCATGTTCCCGCACTCGACCGCCGCGATCTTCTCGGCGAAGTCGGAGAAGACGGTCCGCCGCAACATGGTCTTCCTGCCCTTCTACGGCGTGCTGCTGTTCCTGCCGGTCATGGTCGGCCTCACCGCGCTGCTCGCGATCCCCGGCATCCAGGGCCCGGCCAGCAACGGCGTGCTCCTCAACCTGACCGTGCAGACCCTGCCGTCGTGGCTGGTCGGCATCGTCGGCGCCGGCGGCGCGCTCGCCGCGATCGTCCCCGTCAGCCTGCTGGTCCTGCAGTCGGCGACCCAGCTGTCGAAGAACGTCTTCCGCGACGCCTTCGCCCCCAACGCCTCCGACCACACCGTCCTGCGGATCTCGCGGGTCATGGTCCTCGTGGTGATGGGCGTCAGCCTCGGCATCGCGCTGTCGGCGCCGACGCTGCTGGTCAACCTGCTGCAGATCGGCCAGACCGGCGTGACGCAGTTCGTGCCCGCCGTCCTGCTCGGCCTGTTCTGGAAGCGGCTCAACACGACCGCAACGATCGTCGGCGCCGCCGTCGGCCTCGGCCTCGTCGCCTGGTCGGTCCTGTCCGTGACGCCGATCGTCCTCGGCCTCAACATCGGGTTCGCCGCGCTGGCGGTCAACCTCACCATCACCGTGGTCGGATCGCTGGTCCTTCCGGCCCGTGCCGCCACGCCCGCCCACCTGGAAGGGGTGGCTGCATGAGCCTGCGCCTGGAGAACCTGACCCTGCCCGGCCACGAGTCGCCGGTGACGCTGACCGTGGCGGACGGACGGATCGCCTCCGTCGTCCCGGCCGGCGCCGCGGCCCCCGTCGCGGAGGGTGTCGAGACGATCGACGCCACGGGTCTGATCGCCCTGCCCGGCCTCATCGACGCGCACTGCCACATCGACAAGACGCTCTACTCCGGTCCGTGGGTGCCCACCCCGGCAACCACGTCGGTACACGAGCGGATCGCCCGCGAGCGGGAGGTGCGCGACCAGTACGGCCTCCCCCAGCCCGACTACGTCGCCGCGCTCGTCGAGGCGATGATCGGCGCCGGAACCACCCACATCCGCACGCACACCGACGTCGACCCCGGCGTCGGCACCCGCGGCATCGAGGTCGTGGCCGACGTCGCCAAGCGGTACGCCGACGCGGTCACCATCGAGCAGGTCGCCTTCCCCCAGGGCGGACTGATCACCAACCCCGGCACGCTCGAGCTCCTCGAGAAGGCGGTCGCCGAGGGCGCCACCACCATCGGCGGGCTCGACCCGGCCGGCTTCGACGGCGCACCGACCGAGCACCTCGACGCGATCTTCGAGCTCGCCGCGCGCACCGGCGCCGGGATCGACATCCACCTCCACGACGACGGCGCCCTCGGCGCCTGGGAGATGGGCCAGATCGTCGACCGGACCATCGCCTACGGGATGGCCGGCAAGGTCGCCATCAGTCACGCCTTCGGCCTCGGCCACGCGCCCACGCAGGACGCGCTCATCGAGCGGTTCGCCGCGGCGGGCGTCGCCATCGTCAGCGCCGCCGTGTACGACGTGCCGGTGCCGCCGCTCGACAAGATGGCCGCCGCGGGCGTGACCTTCGCGTCCGGCAGCGACGGCATCAACGACCTGTGGGGCCCGTTCGGCGACGGCGACATGCTGCGCCGGGCCAACCTCGTCGCCTACCGCAACTCAGCGCGCACCGACGAGGGGCTCGAGCTGGCCTTGGGCACCGCCACCACCGGCGCGGCGAAGCTGATCGGCATCGCCGGCTACGGCCTCAGCGTCGGCGACACCGCCGACCTGGTGCTCGTGCGCGCCCGCTGCCACGCGGAGGCGGTCGCCCGGGTTCCCGTGCGCGAGGTCGTCATCAAGGCGGGCTCGATCGTCGCGCGGGACGGTCGCTACCGGGGCTGAGCCTCGCCGCCCGCGCGTCGCGACGGCGCCCCAACGGCATCATCCGCACCAGCGCCGGCCACTTCCTGTCCACAGGGGGTGGCCGGCGCGGTGGTTCTCCACAGCGGACGACGACGCGCTCCGGGATCCGCTCTCCGCCGCCCAGGATCGGGCCTCATGAGAACTCCTGCCCGCCGCCTCGTCCTTCCGCTGCTCCTGCTGACCGTCCTCAGCTCGCTCCTCGGCCCGCTCCTCGGCCCGCTCCTCGGCCCGGCTCTCGGGCCGCCCGGCGAGACCGCCGCGGCCGCCGCGGGCTCAGCGCCTGCGTCCTTCTCCGGCTTCGTCACCTCCAGCGGATCCGAGCTCGGCATCCGCCGACTCCCCGACGGCCGCTTCGGGATCTGCCTCGACACCGGCCCCCGTGCCTGGCCCACCGCGCCCGGGCACCCCGGGGTCATCACCGACCCGGTCATCGGCTACCTGCTGTCCACCCGGCTCGAGCGAGCCCGCCGCGACCCGGTGCTGGCGGCCGCGCTCTGGTGGACCGTCGGGATGACCCAGCGGCTCAACTCGCGGCGCGATCTGATGCGCTCCCACCTGGCCGACCTGCGACGCGAGCGGCCGGCCGTCGCCGCGGCGGTCGAGCGCACCGCCTCCGGCCTGGTCCGCGAGGCCCGGGCCTACGCGCCCCGCCGCGTCGGCTACTCCGTGCCGAAGCCGGTGCTGCGCTCCGCCGGCACCACCGGCACGCTCTCCGCCCTCGACCTCCGCTCGGCCGCGGGTCGTCTCGTCCCGGGCGTCCGCGTGGTCGTGACCCTCGCCGGCGCGACCTTCCCCGACGGCGCCGCACGCCACGCGCTCACCACCACGACCAGGCCGCTCAGCCTGCCCTGGCGCCGGATCGGCACGGGCGCCGTCAGCGCCCGGATCAGCTACGACCAGGTCCCCGACCACCGCTACCGCCGCTACCCCGCCGGCCCGCGCGACCAGCGCGTCGCCACCACCGCGGGCTTCCGCCACCTCGCGGCGCGGGCCTCGGCCCCTGCCCTGCGCGTGCCCACGCTGAGCACCCAGGTCAACCTCCAGCGAGCGCGCGTCGGCGCCCGGCTGGTCGACACCGTGACCGTCCGCGGGCTCGGCTCCGGCGCGGGGGCGGCCGCTGCGGCGATCCCCGGTGCCTGGCAGCTACTCGGCCCGATCGCACCTGCCGCTTCCGCCACGCCCCCGGCCGGCTGCGGCGCCGTCGACTGGTCCCGCGCGCCGGTCGCCGCCCAGGGCGCCTTCACGGTCACCAGCGACGGCTCCCTCACCGTCGGCGCCACCACCATCACCGCGACCGGCTGCTACACCTACCGCCAGCGGCTCGCCGGCTCCCCCACCACCGCCGCGGTCGGCTGGACGCCGGCCGGGCTCGCCGAGGAGACCGCCCTCGCCGTCAGCACGCCGCGCCTGCGCACGCGGATCAACCTGCAGCGCGCCGTCGCCGAGACCGACCTGGTCGACCAGGTCACCGTCACCGGGCTGCCGACCGGTCTCGGCGCCCTTACGACTCCGTTGACGGGCCTGTGGCAGCTCCTCGGGCCGGTCGCGCCCGACCGCGCCGGCCGCTGCACCGGCGCACGGTGGGCCGGCGCTCCGGCGGCCTCCGCAGGCAGCTTCGTCGTGCCTCTCTCCGGCGCGACGACCAGCTCGGGCACCGCCAGCCTGGCCGTCGGCCGCACGCGCATCCACACCGGCGGCTGCTACACCTACCGCGAGCAGCTCGCGGCGACCGCCCTGAGCGAGGCCGCCCCCTGGACCACCGCCGGCGTCGCCGAGGAGACCGCGGTCGTCGCGCCGACGCAGCCTGCGGTCCCGGCGCACCCCAAGGTCGACACCGGCGGCTTCCGCCCGGCCGTCCGCGGTCGTGCCGCAGCACGCAGCGTCGCGCTGGCGCGCATCGGGATCAGGGCTGAGCTCACCGGTGTCGGCTTCCACGGCTCGGTGCTGCCGGCGCCCCTCGGGCCGCGCCTGGCCGGCCTGTGGACCGCGGGCGCCTCGCTCGACGCCCTCGTCGGCACCACGGTCGTCGCCGGACACGTCTCCGACGACCACGACCGCCCCGGCGTCTTCCACCGGCTCCGGTCAGCGCGTGTCGGCGACCGCATCCACACGGCCGCGGGCGGCACCGGCCACGACTGGCGGATCGTCCGGATCCGGGCGATCGACCGTGACCGTCTTCCGCGCAGCCTCTTCCACCAGGACGTCGCCCGGCGGCTGGTGCTCATCACCTGCACCGACCGCGTCTCCACCAGCGGTGGAGGCTTCCACTACCGCAAGAACCTCGTGGTCGAGGCCGTGCCGTGGTGACGCCGTGCCGCCCGTCGGCGACGGGCTCAGAAGATGATGTCGCCCGACTTGCGGCGCGAGCGCAGCAGCTGGATCGCCTCGTCGAGGATGACCTCGGCCTCCTTGTCGGAGCGGCGCTCCTTCACGTAGGCCAGGTGGGTCTTGTACGGCTCGATCTTCGGCGCCGGCGGGGCGTTCTCGGAGTCGAGTCCGGCAGGGAGGCCGCACTTGGGGCAGTCCCACGACTCGGGGACGGACGCCTCGACGGAGAACGTGATCACCGCGCGGTGACTGTTCGCGCAGAAGTAGGTCACCGCCTGACGGGGAGCAGCCTCGCCACGCTCGGCCTCGCCCATCGGACCCGCGCCGACGCGACTACCGCGGATCGCGTTCCCACCACCACCAGCCAACGGATTCTCTCCTCAAAGCCTCGAACGGCCGCGGTCACCCCGCGAGCCGGTTGCAGTCGATCAGTTCTTGTACGCGAGCAGGAGGCCCAGCGCGATGACGCAGGCGAACCAGATGACGCCGATCCCGATCGTGAACCGATCGAGGTTGCGCTCGGCGACGGACGAGCCGCCGAGCGAGCTCGACACACCGCCACCGAACATGTCCGAGAGACCGCCGCCACGACCCTTGTGCAGCAACACCAGAAGGATGAGCAGCAGGCTCGTGATCACGAGCAGGACAGTCAGAAGCGTCGACACGCGACGAATCCTACGTCAGGGTCCCGACTACGACAGCACCGGCATGTCGTAGAAGCGGCAGATTCCTCCGAACTCGTCGGCTTCGAGGCTCGCCCCGCCGACGAGCGCGCCGTCGACGTCGGCCTTGGCCATGATGCCGGCGACATTGGCCGCCTTCACCGAGCCGCCGTAGAGCACGCGTACGGCGTCGGCCGCCTCGTCGCCGTACGACTGGCGGATCTGCTCGCGGATCGCCGCGCAGACCTCCTGCGCGTCGTCCGGCGTGGCGACCTCGCCGGTGCCGATCGCCCACACCGGCTCGTAGGCGATGACCAGGCCGGCCACCTGCTTCTTCGACAGGCCCGCCAGCGAGCCCTCGAGCTGGGCCGTCGTGTACGCCACGTGCTCGCCCGCCTGGCGGACCTCGAGGCCCTCGCCGACGCAAACGATGGGGATGATCTTCGCCCCCAGCGCCGCCTTGGCCTTGGCGTTCACGATCGCGTCGGTCTCGCCGTGATACTGCCGGCGCTCGGAGTGGCCGACGACGACGTACGAGCAGCCGAGCTTGGCCAGCATCGCCGCCGAGATCTCACCCGTGTAGGCGCCGCCCGCGTGCTGCGACACGTCCTGCGCGCCGTGCTTGATCGAGAGCCGGTCGCCGTCGATGAGCGTCTGCACCGACCGGATGTCGGTGAAGGGCGGCAGCACCGCGACCTCGACCTTGCCGTAGTCGTGCCGCTTGTCCGACAGCGTCCAGGCGAGCTTCTGCACCAGCACCACGGCCTCGGCGTGGTTGAGGTTCATCTTCCAGTTGCCGGCCATCAGCGGCGTACGCGTCATTGCTTCTCCTTCAGGGTCTGGGGCGAGGCCCCAGCGGGGGTTCACGGGGGCGGAGCGCCCGTGCGTCAGTCCTCGAGCACCGTGATGCCGGGCAGCTCCTTGCCCTCGAGATACTCGAGGCTGGCGCCGCCGCCGGTCGAGATGTGCCCGAAGGCCGCCTCGTCGAACCCGAGGGTCCGCACGGCCGCGGCCGAGTCGCCGCCACCGACGACCGAGAGCCCGTCGACCTGGGTCAGCGCCGCGGCGACCGCACGGGTGCCCTCGGCGAAGGCCGGCTGCTCGAAGACGCCCATCGGGCCGTTCCAGAAGACGGTCTTGGCGTCGGCGAGAGCGCCGCCGAAGGCCGCGCCCGACGCGGGGCCGATGTCGAGGCCCAGCGTGTCGGCCGGGATCTCGGTGGCCGCGACGACGCGCGCGGACGCCTCGTCGCCGAAGCTGTCGGCGACGACGATGTCGGTGGGCAGCACGATCTCGACGCCGAGCTCCTTGGCGCGGGCCTGATAGGCGCGGACCGTGTCGAGCTGGTCCTCCTCGAGCAGGCTCTTGCCGACCTCGTGGCCATCGGCCTTGAGGAAGGTGAAGACCATGCCGCCGCCGATGAGCAGCTTGTCGGCCTTGCCGAGCAGGTTGTCGATCACGCCGAGCTTGTCGGAGACCTTGGATCCACCGAGGACGACGACATACGGCCGGGCCGGGTCGACGGTGAGCCGGCGCAGCACGTCGATCTCCGCGGCGACCAGGTTGCCCATCGCGTGCGGGAGGCGCTGGGCGACGTCGTACACGCTGGCCTGCTTGCGGTGCACCACCCCGAAGCCGTCGGAGACGAAGGCGTCGGCGAGGGCGGCGAGCTGGTCGGCGAAGGCGCCGCGCTCGGCGTCGTCCTTGCTGGTCTCGCCGGCGTTGAACCGGACGTTCTCGAGCAGCGCGACCTGGCCGTCCTGCAGCGCGGCGACGGTCTCCTGGGCGGAGGCGCCGACGGTGTCGGTGGCGAAGGCCACCGGCGCGCCGAGCAGCTCGCCGAGGCGGGCGGCAACGGGCGCCAGCGAGTACGCCGGGTCCGGCTCGCCCTTCGGACGGCCGAGGTGGGCGACGACGACCACGCGGGCACCGGCGTTCGCCAGGGCCTGGATGGTCGGCACGCTGGCCCGGATCCGGCCGTCGTCGGTGATGGTCGTCCCGTCGAGGGGGACGTTCAGGTCCGAGCGGACGAGGACGCGCTTGCCCGCGACATCGTGGAGGAACGACTCGTCGAGCGCGTTGATTGCTGTCACAAGCGTCAGAGGGTAGCGCCCACGTAGGTGACCAGGTCCCCCAGCCGGTTGGAGTAGCCCCACTCGTTGTCGTACCAGCCCGCCACCTTGACCTGGTTGCCGATCACCTTGGTGAGGGGTGCGTCGAAGATGCAGGAGGCCGGATCGGTGACGATGTCGGAGGAGACGATGGGCGCGGTGGAGTACTTCAGATAGCGGCCGTCGGCGGCCGCCTTCACGATCGCGTTGACCTCCTCGACGCTGGTCTCGCGCGACGCCTCGAAGGAGAGGTCGGTCAGCGAGCCGGTCGGGGTCGGCACCCGCAGGGCGTAGCCGTCGAGGCGGCCCTTGAGCTCGGGCAGCACCAGCCCGATCGCCTTCGCCGCGCCGGTCGAGGTCGGCACGATGTTGATGGCGGCGGCGCGGGCGCGACGCAGGTCCTTGTGGATGTTGTCCTGCAGGTTCTGGTCGGCGGTGTAGGCGTGCACCGTGGTCATCAGTCCCTTGACGATGCCCAGCCCGTCGTTGAGCGCCTTGGCCATCGGCGCGAGGCAGTTGGTGGTGCAGGAGGCGTTCGAGATGACCGTGTGGGCGGCCGGGTCGTAGGTCTCGTGGTTGACGCCCATCACGATGGTGGCGTCCTCGTTGGTGGCGGGTGCGGAGATGATCACCTTCTTGGCACCGCCGCGCTCGACGTGGGCGCGCGCCTTGGTGGCGTCGGTGAAGAAGCCGGTCGACTCCACCACGACGTCGACGCCGATCGCGCCCCAGCCGAGGGCCGCGGGATCACGTTCGGCGAAGACCTTGATCTCCTGCCCGCCGACGATGATCGCGTCCTCGGTGGCCTCCACGTCGACGTCGAGGGGGCCGAGGATCGAGTCGTACTTCAACAGGTGGGCGAGCGTGGCGTTGTCCGTGAGGTCGTTGACGCCGACGATCTCGATGTCGGCCCCGCCGGCTCGCACGGCGCGGAAGAAGTTCCGGCCGATCCGGCCGAATCCGTTGATCCCTACACGAACAGTCACTTCAAGCCTCCTGGGAGAGCCGGACGTTGTCGGTGCTCCCGACCCTAGGCGACGACACGAAGCGTGGCGAGGGACTTGTCCGCCGGATCGGGCAGCAGGACGCCGGCGGCACGTGCCGAACGCAGGTAGTCGAGCGCCTCGCGGGTGATCCGCTCGCCGGGGGCGAGCACCGGCACGCCGGGCGGGTAGGGGCTGACCAGCTCGGCCGCGATCCGGCCCACCGCCTCGGCGACGGGGACGGTCTCGATCTCGGCGAAGAAGGCCTCGCGGGGCAGCATCACGGTCTCCAGCTCGAGTCCGTGGGCGGACGGGAAGTCGACCTCCGGCGCCGGGTCGAGCGACGGGGCGTCGGCGACCGGCGCGGTCACGACCTCGATCAGCCGGTCGACCCGCTCGTCCGTGTCGGCGTGGGTGAGCCGGGCGCTGATCCGGACCGTGTCGGAGGCGCCGAGGTTCACGCGGTGCGCCGACCGGGCGTGCTCGGTGGCGGTGTAGCCGGTGATCCCGAGGCCGGAGACGTCGAAGGTGAGGGCGAGCGGGTCGAGGTCGAAGGCGAGGCCCTGGTCGACGATCTCGCGTCCCATGACGTCGATCCCGTCGAGCTTCTCGACCGCGTCCCGGACCCGCCGCGCGCGGTCGAGGGCGGCGCCGAGCAGCGACGTGCCGTCCTCGACCATCTGGCGCAGGCCTGCAGCGCCTCGAGCACGGGCGTACGCGACTGGTCCATCCCAGCGCCGTACCCGCCCGAGGCGAAGGATCCGGACGCTCAGGCGTCGCCGGCGAGCATGTCCGGGGTGAGCGACGCCTCGGTGTCGGGGATGCCGAGCTCCTCGGCGCGCTTGTCGGCCATCGCGAGCAGGCGGCGGATCCGGCCGGCGATGGCGTCCTTGGTCAGGACCGGCTCGTGCAGCTGGCCGAGCTCCTCGAGCGAGGCCTGCTTGTGCTCGAGGCGCAGCTCGCCGGCCATCTTGAGGTGGTCGGGGACCTCGGGGCCGAGGATCTCCATGGCGCGCTCGACGCGGGCGCCGGCCGTGACAGCGGCGCGGGCGGAGCGACGCAGGTTGGCGTCGTCGAAGTTGGCGAGGCGGTTGGCCGTGGCGCGGACCTCGCGGCGCATCCGGCGCTCCTCCCAGGCCATCAGCGTCTCGTGGGCGCCGAGGCGGGCGAGCAGCTGGCCGATCGCGTCGCCGTCACGGATGACGACCCGGTCGACGCCGCGGACCTCGCGGGCCTTGGCCTGGATCCCGAGCCGGCGGGAGACGCCGACGAGCGCAAGCGCCGCCTCCGATCCCGGGCAGGTGACCTCCAGGGACGACGACCGGCCGGGCTCGGTGAGCGAGCCGTGGGCCAAGAAGGCCCCGCGCCACGCCGCGACCGCGTCGCACGCGCCGCCGGAGACGACGGCGGGCGGAAGGCCGCGGACCGGGCGTCCGCGCTGGTCGAGCAGCCCGGTCTGGCGGGCGAGCGCCTCGCCGTCCTTGACGACGCGGACGATATAGCGGCTGCCCTTGCGCAGCCCGCTCCCCTGCACCATCACGACCTCGGAGCTCTGGCCGTAGATCTCGGAGATGTCCTTGCGCAGCCGGCGGGCCGCGGCGCCGGTGTCGAGCTCGGCCTCGACGACGATCCGTCCGCCGACGATGTGGAGTCCGCCCGCGAACCGGAGCATCGAGGCGACCTCGGCCTTGCGGCAGCACACCTTCGTGACCGGAATGCTGGCCAGCTCCGCCTTGACCTGTGCCGTCATCGCCATAGCGCCGATCCTCCCACGGGGGTCAACAACCGCTCGCGCCCACCACGGAAGGCGAGCTCCCCCGCGCGATCCGCGCCACACGCCGGCGCCACCGGAGAGCCGGGCGGCGGGCTCAGCCGGCCGCGAAGATCCGGGCGTAGGCGGCCGCGAGCTTGTCGGCGTCGTGCCGCGGCGAGCCGTCGTCGGCCGCGACGTCGTCGACGACGAGCCGGGCGCCGAGGGCGGCGACGGTCTCCTCGAGCTCCGCCAGCTCGGCCGGCGAGCCGACCGAGCCGCGGTCGGCGAGTACGACGTGGACGGCGAGGTCCGGCGCGTGCTCGGCGAGGACGGCGAGGTGGTCGGCCGGCCCGAAGCCGTGGGTCTCTCCTGCCTGCTCCTCGAGGTTCAGGACGACGACCAGGCGGGCGTCGGTCTCGACGAGCGCGGCGCGCAGGCGCGGCACCAGCAGGTGCGGCAGCACGCTGGTGAACCACGAGCCGGGACCGAGGACGGCCCAGTCCGCGGCGGCGATCGCGTCGGTGACGGCGGGACTGACCTCCGGGTCGGCGGGCTCGAGCGCGATCCCGGCGATGACGCCGTCGGTGGTCGCGACCTCGACCTGTCCGCGGACGGAGGTGAGCGCGTCGGGGTGGGCGGCGTCGAGTCCGCGGACGTCGGCGGTGATGTCCATCGGCTCCATCGCCATCGGCAGCACGCGGCCCTTGGCGCCGAGCAGGCGGCCGACCCAGTCGAGCGCGTCGACGTGGTCGCCGAGCAGCTCCCAGAGGCCGACGATGAGCAGGTTGCCGACGACATGCCCGCGCATCTCGCCGTCGCCGGCGAAGCGGTGCTGCAGCACGCGCGCCCAGGTGTCGCCCCACGCGTCGTCGCCGCAGAGCGCGGCGAGCGCCATCCGCAGGTCGCCGGGCGGCAGCACGCCGAACTCGCCGCGCAGCCGGCCGGACGAGCCGCCGTTGTCGGCGACCGTCACGATCGCGGTCAGCTCGTCGACGGTGAGGTCGTCGACCAGGTGGCGCAGCGCACTGAGCGACGCGTGCAGCCCGTGTCCGCCGCCGAGCGCGACCACGGCCTGGGCACGCTGATCGGCCCCGAGGAAGTCCGAGCTCACTCGCGCCCCAGGTCCCGGTGGATGGCGCGGGCGACGTAGCCCTGCTCGCTCAGCCGTCGGGCGATCTCCTCGGTCATCGCGACGCTGCGGTGCTTGCCGCCGGTGCAGCCGATCGCGACGCGCATGAAGCGCTTGCCCTCGCGCAGGTAGCCCTCGGCGACGCCGGTCAGCAGCGGCACGTAGGCGTCGACGAACTCGGCGGCGCCCTCGCGCCCGAGGACGTAGGCGGAGACCTCCGGGTCCTGGCCGGTGCGCGGGCGCAGCTCGGGGATCCAGTGCGGGTTGGGCAGGAAGCGCATGTCGGCGAGGAAGTCGGCGTCGACCGGGATGCCGTACTTGAAGCCGAAGCTGATCACCGAGACCCGCAGCCGGGTGGCGTCGGCCGTGCCGAAGGCCTCCGCGATCCGGTCGGTCAGCTGGTGGACGTTGAGGTTGCTGGTGTCGATGACCAGGTCGGCCTCGGAGCGCAGGTCACCCAGGACGACGCGCTCGCGGTGCAGCCCGTCGAGCAGCCGGCCGCCCTCCTGCAGCGGGTGCGGACGGCGCGCCGCCTCCTGGCGGCGGACCAGCACCTCGTCGCCGGCGTCGAGGAACACCAGCGTCGTGTCGCGCCCGGCGACGCCGTGCGCGAGCGCGCTGCGCAGGCCCTGGAAGAACGAGCCCGACCGTACGTCGACCACGACCGCGACCCGCTGCGCCGGCCCGTGCGTCTCGTCGACGAGACGCACCACGTCGGGCAGCAGGCTGGGCGGGAGGTTGTCGACGACGTAGAAGCCGAGGTCCTCCAGCTCCTTGGCGGCCGTGCTGCGACCGGCGCCGGTCATGCCGGTGACGACCACGAGCTGGCCGGGCGTGCTCTCACTCATGGGCGTCATTGTGCTGCAGGGCCTGCTTGATCGCCTCGGCGGTGCGCGGGCCGACGCCCGGCACGGCCGCGATCTCGTCGACCGTCGCGGCCCGGAGCTTGCGCAGCGAGCCGAAGTGACGCAACAGCGTCTTGCGGCGCACCTCGCCCAGCCCCGGGACGCCGTCGAGCATGCTCTCGACCATCGACTTCGACCGCCGGTTGCGGTGATGGGTGATCGCGAAGCGGTGGGCCTCGTCACGCACGCGCTGCAGCAGGTAAAGCCCTTCGGAGGTGCGGGGCAGGATCACCGGGTCCTCCTCGCCCGGCACCCAGACCTCCTCGAGCCGCTTCGCCAGACCGCAGACGGGGATGTCGTCGATGCCGAGCTCGTCGAGCGCGCGCTGCGCCGCGGCGACCTGCGGCGCGCCGCCGTCGACGACGACGAGCCCCGGCGCGTAGGCGAACTTCCGCGGCCGGCCGGTGTCGGGGTCGACGAGCATCGGGCCGGTGCCGGCCTCGGGATCGCCGGGCCGCAGCTCGGAGCGCGCCTGCTCGTCGAGCAGCCGCCGGAACCGCCGGGTGATCACCTCGTGCATCGCCTTGACGTCGTCGGAGCCCTCCTGGTCCTTGATCACGAATCGGCGGTACTCCCCCTTGCGCGCCAGGCCGTCCTCGAAGACCACCATCGACGCGACGATCTCGGTGCCCTGGATGTGCGAGACGTCGTAGCACTCGATCCGCAGCGGCGCCTCGTCGAGCTCGAGCGCCTCCGCGATCTCGGCCAGCGCCTTGTTGCGCGTGGTCAGGTCGCTGGCCCGCTTCGTCTTGTGCAGCGCCAGCGACTCGGAGGCGTTGCGCGCGACCGTCTCCTGCAGGGTCTTCTTGTCGCCGCGCTGCGGAACCCGGATCTCGACCTTCGACCCGCGCAGGTCCGACAGCAGGCGCTCGAAGGTCTCGTGCTCGGGCGGCAGCTCGGGCACCAGGATCTCCCTCGGTACGGCGTCGCGCGCGTCCTCCGGCGCGACCCCGGCGTAGAGCTGCAGCAGGAAGTCCTCGACCAGCGACGACGTGTCGCCCTCGTCGGTGCGGTCTGCGACCCAGCCGCGCTGGCCGCGGATCCGCCCGCCCCGCACGTAGAACACCTGGACGGCGACCTCGAGCGGGTCCTCGGCGAGCGCGATGACGTCGGCGTCGGAGCCGTCGCCGAAGACGACCGCCTGCTTCTCCAGCGCCTTGTTCATCGCGCCGAGGTCGTCGCGCAGCCGGGCCGCCTTCTCGAAGTCGAGCGCGTCGGAGGCGGCGTACATCTCGGTCTCGATCCGCTTCATGAACGGCCGTGTGCGTCCGGCCATGAACTCGCAGAAGTCGTCGACGATCGCCCGGTGGTCCTCGGGGCTGACGTTGCCGACGCAGGGCGCGGAGCACTTGTCGATGTAGCCGAGCAGGCAGGGCCGGCCGATCTGGCTCGACCGCTTGAAGACGCCGTTACTGCACGAGCGCATCGGGAAGACGCGGAGCAGGATGTCGACGGTCTCGCGGATCGCCCAGGCGTGGCTGTAGGGCCCGAAGTAGCGGGTGCCCTTGCGCTTCGCGCCCCGGCCGACCATCACCCGCGGGAACTCGTCGGAGACGGTGACCGCGAGCCACGGGTACGACTTGTCGTCGCGGTACTTCACGTTGAACCGCGGGTCGTACTCCTTGATCCAGGAGTACTCCAGCTGCAGCGCCTCGACCTCGGTGCCGACGACCGTCCACTCCACCGAGGTCGCGGTCGTGACCATGGTCGCCGTGCGCGGGTGGAGGTTGCCGATGTCCTGGAAGTACGACGACAGCCGGGCGCGCAGGTTCTTGGCCTTGCCGACGTAGATCACCCGCTGCGTGCGGTCGCGGAACCGGTAGACCCCCGGCTGCGTCGGGATCGAGCCCGGCTTGGGTCGGTAACTGAGGGCGGGTGACACGTCCTCAACCCTACGGAGACCCGCCGACAGCCCCGACAACGCGGTCATGGTCTTTAAATAGGTTAGTCGCGTGGTTTACTAGACATATGGCCAGCCCTCGATGTCGCGACCCCTACGGATACGAGCTCACCACCGGCCCGCTCGCGGCCGAGGCGTACGCCGACGGCGTGCGCGACCTGCTCCGCCTGCGCACCGGCGCCGCCGGCCGGATCGCCGCCGCGGTCGCCCTCGACCCGACTTTCGCCGTCGGCCACGCCGCCCTCGCGCTGCTCGGCCACGAGATGTGCGTCGAGGTCGACATCGCGGCCCGCCTGGCCGACGCCCGCCTCCACGCCGGGCGCGCGACGCCGCGGGAGCGCAGCCACGTCCACGCCATCGAGCGGCACCTGGTCGGCGACCCCGCTCCCCTGGTGGCCCACCTCGCGTCGTACCCGCGCGACGCCCTCCTGCTCTCGGTCGCGATGCCGACGATCGCCTTCGCGGGCGTCACCGACGTCCCCGAGCAGGCGTGGCGGATCGTCGAGACGGCCGCGCCCGCCTACGGCGACGACCCGTGGATCCTCGGACTGTTGGCGTTCGTGCGTCAGGAGCAGCGCCGCTACGACGACGCGATGTCGCTCTCCTGCCGCTCCCTCGCCGCGGAGCCGGCCGGCGGCCACGCCGCCCACGCCCGCGCCCACGCGCACTACGAGACCGGCGACCACGCCGGCGGACTCGGCTGGATGGACGCCTGGATCACGGGTGACGGCGCAGGCACCGACAGCCTCACCCACTTCTCCTGGCACGCCGCACTGCACGAGCTCTCCCTCGGCGACCTCGCCGCGGTCCGCCGCCGCTACGAGACCCAGCTGCAGCCGCGCCGCGCGGTCGGCTGCCGAGCGCTGGTCGACACCGGATCGCTGCTGTTCCGCTGGGCGATCACGCCGGACGCGACCGACGTCCCGTCGCTCGCCGAGGTCGCCGACGTGACCGGGCGTTCGGTGCTGGAGCACCCGGGGACGGCGTTCCTCGGGCTGCACGCGGCCGTCGTCCTGCTGGCGACCGACGACCGCGTCGGCCTCCGCCGGCTCGCCGACTGGAGCGCGACGCACCCCAACCCGACCCACCGCGAGGTCGTCGCACCCCTGGCCGAGGCGCTCGGCCTGCTCGCCGCCGGGAACTGCTCGAGCGCCGCCGACCGGCTCGCGGCGCTCACGCCGCAGGTCTGGCGGCTCGGCGGCTCGGACGCGCAGCGCGAGATCGTCGAGGAGGCGCGGATCGCGGCGCTGCTCCGCGCCGGCCGGTACGACGAGGCGCGGCTCGTCCTCGACAGCCGCCTCGACCGGCGGCCCGCCGTACGGGATCGGCGGTGGCGCGCGACGGCGACCGCGAGGGCGGGCATGCTGGTCCCGTGACCGGGACCACCGATGACGCTGCCGACCATGCTGCCGACCATGCTGCCGACCATGCTGCCGACCATGCTGCCGACCATGCTGCCGACGTCGCCGCTGCCGAGGAGGCCGCCTGGGAGCGGCTCGAGGCGGCCGGAGCGGCGCTCGGCGCGTCCGCTGCCGTGCTCCGCTACGGCGACCACCCCGACCACCCCGACCAGCTCGTCGAGGTGATCGGCGACGCGGACGCGCGGGGGCTCGTCGTCCTGGTGCACGGCGGCTACTTCCGGCCGGGGATCGACCGGGTCCACGCCCGTGCGTTCGCGGCCTTCCTGGCCGCCGCCACGGGGGCCGCGGTGTGGCTGCCGGAGTACCGCCGGATCCCCGGCGATCCCGACGCCACCCTCGCCGACCTGCGAGCCGTCGACCGGCTGACGGCCGGCCGTACGGCGGTCTGGGTCGGGCACTCGGCGGGCGGGACGCTCGCGCTGTGGCGCGGCGCCGAGCCCGGCCTGGCTCCGGTCGCGGTCGTCGCGCTCGCACCGGTCGCCGACCTGGTGCGCGCGGCCGCGGACGGACTGGGCTCCGGCGCCGTCGTCGACTGGCTGGGCGGCCCGCCCGCCGAGCTGGCCGAGCGCTATGCCGCGCTCGACCCGTCCCAGCGCCTCGAGGGGCTGCGGGCACCGGTGCGGGTGCTGCTCGCCGAAGAGGACGCGACGGTCCCCCGCAGCCAGGTCGCCGTGATCGGGGCGGCGTCCTTGGTGCAGGTCGACGTCCTGGACGGCGCCCACCACTTCGACGTCGTCGACCCGGGCACCGCGGCCGGAGCCGCCGTCGCGGCGGCGGTCGGCGAGCTGCTGCGGTAGGTCAGGCCGCCAGGATCTTCTTGGCCGCGGTGTCGACGGTGATCTTCACGGCGGAGAGGGGCGCCGGAGCGGGCCCGCCCTCGACCTGACCCGTGCTCGCGGAGTAGGACGAGCCGTGGTGGTCGCAGCGGATCGTGTCGTCCTTGACCGAGGTGACGGTGAATCCCTGGTGGGTGCACACGGCCGTGAAGGCCTTGAACTCCCCCGCCGACGGCTGGGTGAGGACGATCTTCTGCACGGTCAGGATGATCCCGCCGCCCACGGGGACCTCGTCGAAGGTGGCGAACTCGGTGCCGACGGTGACCTTCGGCGTACTGCTGCCGCCGCTGCCGGCACACCCGGCCAGCGCGGCCGCGACGCCGAGCGCGCCGAGCCCGGAGAACACGATCCGCCGGCTGGCGCGGATCTCGCCGAGGGGACT
This sequence comes from Nocardioides ginsengisoli, assembly GCF_039537225.1. Lineage (NCBI taxonomy): Bacteria > Bacillati > Actinomycetota > Actinomycetes > Propionibacteriales > Nocardioidaceae > Nocardioides > Nocardioides ginsengisoli. Next base: position 4,460 of record NZ_BAABAC010000015.1, on the reverse strand, counting down.
GCCGCTCATGCCAGGTCGACCTGGCCGCCGCTGACCTTCACCTGGACGGCGGGCAGCGCGGACGGCGCCGGGCCGCCCTCGACCGCGCCGTCGGTGATCGAGAACGAGCTGCCGTGGCACGGGCAGACGATCTTGCCGTCGGTGACGCTGCCGACCAGGCAGCCCTGGTGGGTGCACAGCGCCTTGAAGCACTTGAACTCCCCCGCCGCCGGCTGGGTGACGACGAGCTCCTGGTCCTTGAGGACGACGCCGCCGCCGACCGGGACGTCGCTCGCCGCGACCAGGCCCGCCTCGCCGGCGCCGCCGGTCGCCGCGCCGCCGGTCGCCGTCGGGGACGACGAGCCGGTCGCGGGAGGCGCGGCCGGGGTGTGCGCCGGGTCGGACGCGGTGGTCTGGTCGTTGCCGCCGCATGCCGCGAGCAGGGGCACACCCACTCCCAGGGTCGCCGCTCCGGTCAGGGCACGTCGCCTGCTCAGGGAAGTCATGGGCGCCAGGCTACGGGGGCTGTCTGAGAGCAGGCTGTGCGCCCGCCCGAGGATCCTCGCGGGCGTGCCTACCGGGATGCGCGCTTCGCCGTGCCGGTCGTCGACTTCTTGACCGCCGCCGCCTTGCGGGCCGCGGTCTTCTTCGCCGCCGCCGCCTTCTTGGCCGCCGTCTTCGTGGGCGGCAGCGTCGTCTTCGGCGCCCGCTTGGGCGCCCCCGGCTGCTCGGCTCCGCGGCCGTCGAGCAGCGGCCGCAGGAAGGCGCCGGTGTGGCTCTCGGCGACCTCGGCGATCTGCTCGGGCGTGCCCTGCGCGACGACGGTGCCGCCGCGCGAGCCGCCCTCGGGACCCATGTCGATGATCCAGTCGGCGGTCTTGATGACGTCGAGGTTGTGCTCGATGACGAGGACCGTGTTGCCCTTGTCGACCAGGCCCGAGAGGACACCGAGCAGCTTGCGGATGTCCTCGAAGTGCAGGCCGGTGGTGGGCTCGTCGAGGACGTAGACCGTGCGGCCGGTGGAGCGCTTCTGCAGCTCGGCCGCCAGCTTGACGCGCTGCGCCTCACCGCCGGACAGCGTGGTCGCGGGCTGGCCGAGGCGGACGTAGCCGAGGCCTACCTCGGTGAGCGTCTGCATGTGGCGCGCGATCGGCGGGACGGCGGCGAAGAAGTCCTTCGCCTCCTCGATCGGCATGTCGAGGACCTCGGCGATGGTCTTGCCCTTGTAGTGGACCTCGAGCGTCTCGCGGTTGTAGCGGGCGCCGTGGCAGACCTCGCACGGGACGTAGACGTCGGGCAGGAAGTTCATCTCGATCTTGATCGTGCCGTCGCCGGCGCACGCCTCGCAGCGGCCGCCCTTGACGTTGAACGAGAACCGGCCCTGCTGGTAGCCGCGCATCTTCGCCTCGGGCGTCTGCGCGAACAGCTTGCGGACGTGGTCGAAGACGCCCGTGTAGGTCGCCGGGTTGGAGCGGGGCGTGCGGCCGATCGGCGACTGGTCGACGTGGATCACCTTGTCGACGTGCTCGAGCCCGGTGATCTTCTGGTGCCGGCCGGGGATGGCGCGGGCGTTGTAGATCTGCTTGGCCAGCGACGTGTAGAGGATGTCGTTGACCAGCGTCGACTTGCCCGAGCCGGACACGCCGGTGACCGCGGTGAAGACGCCGAGCGGGAAGGCGACGTCGACGTTCTTGAGGTTGTGCTCGCGAGCGCCGACGACCTTGAGCTCACGGCCGACCGTGCGCGGACGTCGTACGGCGGGCACGGGGATCTCCCGGCGACCGGAGAGGTACTGGCCGGTCATCGAGTCGGGGTGCTCGAGGAGCTGCTTGACCGTGCCGGAGTGGACCACCTGGCCGCCGTGCTCGCCGGCGCCGGGGCCGATGTCGACGATCCAGTCGGCGACCCGGATGGTGTCCTCGTCGTGCTCGACGACGATGAGCGTGTTGCCGAGGTCCTTGAGCCGGACCAGGGTCTCGATGAGCTTCTGGTTGTCACGCTGGTGGAGCCCGATCGACGGCTCGTCGAGCACGTAGAGGACGCCGACCAGGCCGGCGCCGATCTGGGTGGCGAGCCGGATGCGCTGCGCCTCGCCGCCGGACAGCGAGCCCGAGGGCCGGTCGAGGGAGAGGTAGTCGAGCCCGACGTCGAGCAGGAAGTTGAGGCGCTCCTGGATCTCCTTGAGGACCCGCTCGCCGATCTGGCGCTCACGCGCGGACAGGTCGAGGTCGCGCAGGTAGGCGGCGGCCTCGTTGATGGGCAGCGCGCAGACCTCGGCGATGTTCTTGCCGCCGCGGTCCTTGGCGCCGAGGGTGACCGCCATCGAGACCGGCTTGAGCCGGCTGCCGGAGCAGACCGGGCACGGGACCTCGCGCATGAAGCCCTCGAAGCGCTCGCGGCTGGTGTCGCTCTCGGCCTCGCGGTGGCGGCGCTCGACGTACTTGCGCACGCCCTCGAAGTCGGCGTAGTAGGACCGCTCGCGGCCGTAGCGGTTGCGGGTGACGACGTGGACCTTGGTGGCGTGGCCGTCGAGGATGGCGCGCTGCGCGCGGGTGCTCAGCTGCTCCCACGGGGTGTCGACGTCGAAGCCGAGCTCGTCGCCGAGCGCGATGAGCAGCCGGCCGAAGTAGTCGGCGACGTGGGCGTGGCTCCACGGCTGGAGCGCACCCTCGGCGAGCGTGGCGGTGGGGTCGGGGACGACGAGCTCGGGGTCGACCTCCATCCGGGTGCCGAGGCCCGCGCAGGCCGGGCAGGCGCCGAACGGCGAGTTGAACGAGAACGAGCGCGGCTCGAGGTCGTCGGTCTCGATCGGGTGGTCGTTGGGGCACGCCATCTTCTCGGAGAACTTGAGCTCCTGGCCGCCGTCGACCAGGTCGAAGACGACCAGCCCGCCGGCGAGGCCGAGCGCGGTCTCGACGGAGTCGGTGAGCCGGCGCTTGGCGGACGCCTTGACCGCGAGCCGGTCGACCACGACCTCGATGGTGTGCTTGAGCTTCTTGTCGAGCGTCGGCGGGCTGTCGAGGTTGTGGGTCTCGCCGTCGACGCGGGCGCGGGAGAAGCCCTGCGTCTGCAGCTGGCGGAAGAGCTCGACGTACTCGCCCTTGCGGCCCCGGACGACCGGCGCCAGGACCTGGAAGCGGGTGCCCTCGTCGAGCGCCATCATCCGGTCGACGATCTGCTGCGGCGTCTGCCGCTCGATGGGCGCGCCGCAGGTCGGGCAGTGGGGGCGGCCGGCGCGGGCGTAGAGGAGGCGGAGGTAGTCGTAGACCTCGGTGATGGTGCCGACGGTCGAGCGCGGGTTCTTCGACGTCGACTTCTGGTCGATCGACACCGCGGGCGAGAGGCCCTCGATGAAGTCGACGTCGGGCTTGTCCATCTGGCCGAGGAACTGGCGGGCGTAGGCCGACAGCGACTCGACGTAGCGCCGTTGGCCCTCGGCGAAGATCGTGTCGAACGCGAGGCTGGACTTGCCCGAGCCGGAGAGACCGGTGAACACGATCAGCGAGTCGCGCGGAAGGTCGATGGAGACGTCCTTCAGGTTGTGCTCGCGTGCGCCGCGGATGATCAGCTGGTCGGTCACTACGGTCCTCTGGAGTGGTGTCGAGATCTTCGAACAAGTGTTCGCCATGGTACGGCGCGCAGGCAAGCCGCCGACCCGTGGACCACCCTCTCACCCGCCACCGACAACGGCCCTGTCGTGGCGGACGCGGGCATGATGTCCCCGTGACCTCCGCCTCCCGTCTTCCCGCCCTGTCCGCCGCGACCGCGCGACTGATCGCCACCGCCGAGTCGCTCCCCGACGACGGCTGGGCCGCCCCGAGCCTGTGCGCCGGGTGGACCCGCGGCCACGTCCTCGCCCACCTGGCCCTCAACGCCGAGGCGATGGTCGGCGTGCTGAGCGGGCTGCGCGACGGCACGCCGACGACCATGTACGTCTCGGACGAGCGGCGCGACGGCGACATCGACGTCCTCGCGGCGGAGCCGCCCGCCGCCGTGCTCGCCCGCCTGACCGCGGCCTGCGACGCACTGGCCTCGGTCGGGGCGGTCGCGGAGGGGCTGCCGGAGGGCACCACCTTCGAGCGGACGCCGGGCGGCCGGCTGATGTCCGCCAACGCCGTCCCCTTCCTGCGGCTGCGCGAGGTCGAGATCCACCACGCCGACCTCGGCGCCGGCTACACGGCGTCCGACTGGCCGCCGGCGAACGCGGTGGCGTTCCTGACCTTCGAGAGCGGCAAGTACGACGGCCCCGGCTTCCACGTGGTGGCCAGCGACGAGCCGGCCCGCTGGACGTTCGGCGACGCCGGCGACGGCGCCCCCACCGTGAGCGGACCGGTCGGCGCACTGGCCTGGTGGGCGTCGGGCCGCGACGCCGCCGCAGTAGTGTCGAGCTCCACCGGAACACTGCCGAGCATGGAGGGCCGATGAGTTGCCCTGTGTCAACCTCCGCTGTTTCAGGCGGCGTTGAGCGAGTCCTCGTTGAG